>JAJUIY010000055.1 GCA_029267415.1 Alcaligenaceae bacterium | reverse complement strand
CGTTTTCCCAGTGCCCTTCCAGCGCAGCAATTTTGGCCGGCTGGTGCTTCAGCGTATTCAGCCCGTGCAGATCACCCACCACCGCTTGCAGCGGGGCCACGGCCAACAACATCCACAAGGCCATGGAGAACATCTTGCGCACGGCGGGGGTACCGTTGCCTTTCAGGAAGTGCCACCCCGCCGACCCGGCCACGATCAGTGCCGTCGCAAGAAACGCGGCCAGTGTCATGTGCACGAGCCGGTACGGAAATGAGGGGTTCAGGATGACGGCCACCCAGTCGACCGGCACCACTTGGTTATTGATAATTTCAAACCCTTGTGGGGTGTGCATCCAGCTATTAGAGGCCAGGATCCACGTTGCCGACAACAACGTGCCAAGAGCCACCATCAGGCTGGAAAAGAAGTGCAAACCGGGCCCCACTCGCCGCCAGCCAAACAACATTACCCCCAAGAAACCGGCCTCAAGAAAGAATGCCGTCAACACCTCATAAGCCAGGAGGGGGCCGGTGACGCTGCCGGCAAAATCAGAGAATACGCTCCAGTTGGTGCCGAACTGGTAGGCCATCACGACACCCGACACCACCCCCATGCCGAAATTGACGGCAAAAATTTTTATCCAGTAAAAGTAAAGGTCGCGATAAACCGGGTTTTTAGTTCGCAGCCAGCATGCTTCAAGCACCACCAAATAGCTGGCCAGGCCAATCGTGATCGCAGGAAAAATAATGTGGAACGAAATGGTAAAACCAAACTGGATGCGAGACAGCATCAAGGCATCAAGCTCCATCCTGCGCTCCTTGTTGTTGTGTAGCCAGCCGACGGCCCGTCAGGCAGCGCGTCGCTGCCGCCAAACGCATTCACGAGCGCATCGCCAGCAATTTCTGTACCGCCGAAGCGAAACGTCAACCGGCACACCATTCTCCGCCTTTCGGCCCATACCCATACGGCCCCTTATCGTGCCCTCCCCCCGATGCTAAAAGCTTGAAGCATGTGACGAAGAATTCTGCATTTAGAACAACGTTCACAGCATTTCAGCATCGATCACGTTATTTCCGTGCAGTTCAAAACAAGAAGAGCTGGTTGCACGCAATACGTCATCAAGACAACAGCGCAACCCGTAAGGCCGTTCTGTCTTGGTTCTTGCCAAGTCTTTCAATCAAAAAAGGGGGTTGGTATGCAACAACAAAGCAATCTGAAGCCCGATACTTCTGCCAATGACGAGATGGCATCCATTGGCGCCAGCGTCCAGCACATTCGCATCAAGCCGGGTAAGCCGTTGGCAGAGCAGCCCGAAATCGGCCATAACCGCTGGCACCCGGATATTCCTGAGCTCACGAGCGTGCGCCCTGGTGATGAAATTGTCCTGGAATGTCTGGATTTTCTGGACAGTCAGATCAAGGATACGGACAGCGCCAACGATGTACGGGATGTTGATTTGACCCGTGCCCACCCACTGACCGGACCGGTTCACGTGGAAGGGGCCGAGCCCGGCGATCTGCTAGTAGTGGATTTGCTGGATATCAGTTGCGTCACGCCCGTGGGTTTTTCAGGCATTTTTGCCAAGGAAAACGGCGGTGGATTCCTGGTGGAGCACTTTCCCGAAGCCAACAAAGCCATTTGGGACCTTCGCGGCCGGTACGCCACGTCGCGGCATATTCCCGGCGTACGCGTGGGGGCCATGCTGCACCCCGGCTTGATCGGCACGCTTCCGTCACAGGACCTGCTGAACGAGTGGAACCGGCGTGAAGCAATACTGGCCGATAAAGGCCAAGCGCGCCCGCCGCACCCGGACACTGCCGTTTTGCGGGGGGTCAACGGGGCAGACTTCGACCGCATGGCTGCCGAGGCCGCGCGCACCGTACCGCCACGTGAGCACGGGGGCAACCTGGACATCAAGAACCTCACCGTAGGCTCACGCATCTACTTCCCCGTGTATGTGAAGGGTGCTGGACTGTCGCTGGGCGACCTTCACTTCTCACAAGGTGACGGTGAAATCTCGTTCTGCGGCGCCATTGAAATGGACGGTGCGGCGCATCTGGGCTTTGACCTGATCAAAGGCGGCATGGCCAAGTACAACGTGACCGCGCCTATTTATGTGCCCGGCATTCACGATGTCCGCTATGACGAATGGCTCAGCTTCACCGGCATCAGCGTGGAGGATGGAGTGAACCACTACCTGGATGCCACCGTGGCGTACCGTCGGGCCTGCCTGGCCGCCATCGACTACATCTCGTCCGTGACCGACTTGACCAAGCCACAGGTGTACATGCTGCTGACGGCGGCACCGGTGGAAGGACGTTACGGTGGTGTGGTGGACCTGCCCAACGCATCGGCATCGATTTCCATTCCCACGCGGATTTTTGATGTCGATATCTTGCCGCAGGATTTGGTGGCGGGACCGGCCAGCTATGGTCGTCCCGGTGTTGAAATGACCTTGTCCTGATTGGGAATACCGCTATGCCGATGTATGAATACCAATGCCGGCAATGCCACGGGGTGGTCAGCATGTTGCGCCCCGTGGCGCGGCGACACGAACCCGCCGCATGCGCCTATTGCAAAGAAGGCGAGATGCATTACAGGCTCTCCGCAGCACGTACTGTGGTGGTAAAGGGGGGCCTGTTTCGCCCACATAGTTTGCAACAACAATTGGCTGGCCCATCCGTTACGGGCCCCGGCATGAAGGCGAAGGCAAAGAGCTCGGTGCTGCATCAATGCGCCGGGCCCAACTGCGCCGTCTGCAGCTGATCGTTGCGCCGCAACGGTGGCCGGGCATGCGCGGCGTGCATCGGCCACCCTTTTACTTTGCACGCCATCCGGCGCCGCGGCATGGTTGCGCTGCCGTGCGCGCACCGGCACGCTGGCTGTTGGTGCGGCCCGATAGCGGCTGCGTCCATTGCGGTGCCTCGCTCGTGACGGCTCGCGTCGTCCAAACCCGTGCAGTCCCATACCTGAAGAAACCGGAGGCTGTCATGCTGCAATTTTTTTTGGTGCTGGTTGGCATTACCCTTTTCGTCAACGGAATGCACATCTGCTATGCGCACTCCGGTGACGAGACCAAGCACATTCATATCAAGGATGCCGGCGTCATCAATTTGTTTACTGGACTCATCGGTATCATTTTGCTGTCGATTCTGGCCGCCGACACAACCCGTACCGGAGATAGCCTGGCGCCAGCCGCGTATATGGGCCTGTTTGTGCTGACCTATACCTGGCTAGGAATCAACGCGTTCACCGGCGCCGACGGCAAAGCCTTTGGCTGGTTTTCGCTATTAGTGCCGTTTATAGGCATACCCGTGGCCTGGCAAACCTTCAACAGTGCCACCACGGGCTTTGACGTCTGGATGGGGTTCAGCTGGCTGGCCTGGTCAGTATTGTGGTTTATGTTCTTTCTGCTGTTGGCCCGCAATATGGCCATTGGCAAAGTGACCGGCGTGCTCACCGCCGTCATGGGTATCACCACGGCGCTCATGCCGGCCATCTTGAACTTCTGGGGCGTTATTTAACCAATGATCTCAGCGCTGCCCGTATGGCTTGCGGGCGCACCGTCATGGCGGGCGCCCCGTACACGCTCGCGCAATTTGACAACTTCGCGCCACATTAAAGCTACCTAAACTTGACGATTACCCACAACCTTCTACAATAGGTGCTTGCATCAAGAATTGGGCCCTGCCCATGCCAACCTGTAACCTGCACAAGGTGGCCAAATGATGCGGCCTGCATTTCGCGGGCAACTAGCGGGTATTTATTGTGCGTGCCCGCCTTCGCGGGCTTTTTTTATGGGCGCTTTACTCCAACTTGCTCGCCCGGCACGGTGCCAAAGAGCTAAAAAGGAACCATCATGACTTATCAGTTTCACGTAAACGGTGAAATCTACATCGGCCGCACTGTTCCCGGTGCCGCCCGCATGCGAATTTTCCACTCGCAAACCAATAAATTCCTGGTTGCCTTCGATCCGGATGTGCGTTCGCTACGCAGCCGACGGCCTAGCGGAAGTTGGTCTGGCTTTCAGACAGATGCCGACCTGAACCTGCTTGAGGCCCTGCAACCGCAGATTTTGTCGGCTTGCCAAGCCCGGCTTAACGGGATTGCCGACGCCAGCCATCAGGGTGACCCCTCACCCTGAGCTACCCTGAACCCCTGACGGTATAGGTAAGTTTATTGTTCCGAGATCTGGTCGACGATTTTGATGACGAGTTCACGCAGCCCGATATGCTGCTGGATGTTCCGTTTGTGCCTACCGACAAGCGTGTGATCCGCGAAATGCTCCGACTGGCGGGCGTGGGCCGCAAAGACCTTGTGTACGACCTGGGATCGGGCGAAGGAGATATCGTCATTGCCGCAGCGCGTGACCACGGTGCGCGCGCCATCGGCATCGAGATTGACCCCTTGCGTATCGCTGATGCCATGGAGTATGCGGCCGACGCCTATGTTGAGCACCGGGTGGACTTCATTGAAGGCAACCTCTTCGATGCGGACTTCCATGATGCAACCGTCGTCACCCTGTACTTGCTGGAATCCATCAACCTCCAGTTGCGTCCGCGCTTGCTAGACGAACTTAAACCCGGCACGCGCGTGGTATCCCATGCTTTCCACATGGGCGATTGGCAACCCGACAACACGCGCGAACTGTGCGGCGTCACCCTTTACAAATGGGTGGTTCCGGCCAAAGTGGCCGGTACTTGGGTTTGGGAAGGCGTCGATGGCAACATTTACCAGGTTGAGCTAGAACAAAAATTTCAGCAGGTGAGCGGAAAAGCCTGGATAAACGACAACGCCGCCACGCTAGAAAATGCCACGCTGCGCGGAGGCACACTGGAGCTCCAGATTGGCGTTCCGAGCACGGGACTGGCCGAAGCCTTTACCCTTACGTTCTCACGCAACACGTTGGACACCATTGAACACGAGGTGTAGACCTGCCGCTCCACTTGGCATTTAGCCACAGTTGGTTATGATTATTAACAGACGAGCGTCCGCCCGCAGGTCGACGTCGGAGCACTTGTCTGAAATTAATGCCTAAATTTGGCTGGATCAGCCGCAGCGCGGCTAAAGTGGCCCCTACTAAGCAACAAACCAAAAATGGACGGCCAACAGTTCCACCAAAGGAGCGTATAAGTGGACCCATTTATCGGCACATCCCCTGGCACTCTATGTAAGGTCTGCCCATGACGCGGCGACAGGACTTGCTCCAACTCTTTTTGGGGTTGGTGGCTATCGCCAGTTTTTTCATGGGGCTTGCCGGGTGCATTGAGTATCGCCGCATGGGCGTAGTAGCCGGCTACGCCCTTTTTCTTTCACCGTACTTATCGGTGCTGGCGATCGTAAGCGGGGTGGCACTGTTTGTTATACGGATTCGCCCACGGGTTGCGCCGTGGGTCAGCCTGATTATTGTGGTGGCACTTGTGTGGGCACGGCTATGGGGCCCCGATTGGTCGATGGCGTGGGTAAGTGGTCGGGGCGCCATCGCCAATTTGCTCACCGTACTGATTTTATGCGGCGCCGCAGCAGGCCTGCTGGTTGGCCGCAACGCGCGGCATCCCTATTACCGCCCGCCCACACCCGAAGTTTTGGCGTGTGCGCTATGTATTGCCACCACCACCTACGTGACGGTGTCGCTGATCCACCAAGACACCGCCACACGGCAAGACTATAGCCAGTCGACGGCCCAAGCGACAACACATACCGTTCAGCACGCGGTAACCCGCGCCGAGTCGCTAGTAAAACGACTCGGCGAGCGCTGGAGCTCATTCGACCACGTCCCGTCCAAGCTGTACACGCAAAGCGAGTTCTACCGCTATTTACGGGACATGCCGCTTTTTTTGAACTTGGGCGTGGTCGACAATAGCAACAACATCGTCGTTGAGCTGAACCAAAAGAACACGCCCAAGCCGGTCGACCTGGCCGGTCAGATAAAAACAATGTTGTCCGCCCCCCCTTTGCCAGCCCAACTTGATGCCGCACGCGAAAGCGGAGCCACTCTGGTAACAATCATTGAGCCGGATTGGCGTGACACGCCCATTGCCTTGGCCGTCGCCCCCGTGTACAGCACATATATGAATAACTGGGCCGTTGTGGCAACCATTGACCTTGCCGAACTGATCCGGCAAGCAATACCCCACAACATCACCGGCGGGCAATTTCACATTTCTTACGGTGAGCACGTACTTTTTAATAATATCGATCACACACCCGGCTCGGCCATTGCGGCTGGCGTTATTCCCATACCGATCTACGGGGATGAAACCCTTCAATTTTCCTACCTTTACACCTCCGAAGATACAGGGCTGAAGGCAGAAGTATTGGCAGAATTCGTCTGGTTGGTGGGTTTAGTGGTTACCTACTTGCTGGTGTCCAGCCTTCGTCTGACGCTGGTCTCGCGCCGTCACGCCGCGCAGCTTAGTTTTAATGCCCTGCACGATCCCCTTACCGGCTTGCCCAACCGCCGCATGCTGGAAACTGTAATTAGCTCGGCCTGCACGCGCGCACGGCGCGACCGAAGCCGTATTGCTGTCGTGTTCCTTGACCTGCAAGGGATCAGGCTGATTAACGACTCGCTTGGCCATGCCACCGGTGACGCCGTGCTGAAGGAAATTGCCCAGCGGCTTAACTGCGACGACATGCCTGAAGGAGTAGTCGCCCAATTGGGCGCAGTGGAGTTTGTGCTCCTGATGTTTGGGGTTAACGATGAGCAGGCGCAAGCCTGCACGCAACAGGTTATCAACAAACTATCGTGCCCTTACGACATTGACGGTCAGCGGATCACCATGGTGGTCAGTGCCGGCATCTCGACCAGCGACGGTTACGTGGACGATCCCATGCAGTTGGTACAACAAGCCGATTTGGCGATGACCAAGGCCAAACAGCTGGGGGCAAACAATTGGGCCTTTTACAGCGAAGATCTGGGCGCGAAAGTCGCGAAGCGACTGGTTATGCGCGATCAGCTAGAGCACGCAATCAGCACTAACGCGTTGCAACTGTACTATCAGCCCATTGTGCAGGCCGGGCAGGCTAACGTGTCAAGCATTGAAGCCTTGCTGCGGTGGAGTCACCCCGAATGGGGCTTTGTGCCGCCTTCGACGTTTGTCCCCTTGGCCGAAAATACCGGTCAAATCATTGCCCTGACGGAATTTACCTTAACCCAAGCGTGCCAGGACTGCCGTCGATTGAATGATTCGTCACCAATGCCCATACCCGTCAGCGTCAATATTTCGGCGCTGTACTTTCAGCGCGCCGACTTTGTCAGCGATATCGAAAACGTGCTGCAGGCCACGCGTTTGCCGGCGCACCTGCTGGTGCTGGAAATCACAGAAAGCGTGTTTCTGGAAACCGAAAAAGCGGCCATACAGAAGCTGACTGCGCTACGTCGTATGGGGATCCAGATCGCCATTGATGATTTCGGCACCGGGTATTCCAACTTGAGCTACCTTAAAAATCTGCCCATCGACAAAGTCAAAATTGACCGTTCGTTTGTAACGGATATTGCACACAGCACTGCCGATGCAGCCATCGTCCAGGGCATTATCTCCATGGCTCACCATCTGGGCTTGCGCGTCATTGCGGAAGGTGTAGAAGACATATCTCAGCTAAGCTTTCTGGAACACTGTCATTGTGATGCATTTCAGGGGTACCTGTTTGCACGGCCCATGCCCTATGACACGTTATGTGCGCTGTTGCGCGAGCACAACTACCAGCTTAGCCGGGCCGCCCGTACCTGCAGCGGCACAGCCGGTGACTGATTGCGGCACTCAGGCCATACGCTATCATGAGCGCTTCAAAAAAATCATATTCGAGACAAGTAGACGTTTTAATGTGGATCCCGCTTAGCTTTATTTTTTTGTTTTCCACGGGTTTTATTGCCGCACGTTTCGGCATCGAAGACGCCGAACCATTCACCTTGCTGTTAGTGCGCAGTCTGCTTGTGATTCCGCTGCTGCTGCTTATTGTGTATGCGCGCCGTCAGCCCCGGCAATGGAGCGGCCCACGCGCCTGGCTTAACCAGATGGGCGTGGGCATGTTGCTGCATGGCGCGTACCTGGGCGGCGTGTTTGCCGCCGTCGAAGCGGGGCTGCCCGCCGGGGTTACGGCACTGCTCGTCAGCATGCACCCTTTGGCCACGGCGGCGCTGTCGCGCCCCGTGCTGGGCGTACAGCTAAGCATCAAACAATGGCTGGGCGTCTTTTGCGGAGCCGTGGGCGTGATACTCGTGCTGGGCTCCGGCATGCTGAATAAAGGTGATACTGCGGGGCTTGGCAACTGGCCTTTGGTAGGCCTGATGTGGTGCGTGGTGTCGCTGTTCGGCATGTCGTGGTCAACGCTATGGCAAAAGCGCGCCTCTGGCCATATGGGTTTGGTGGAGGGGCTGGTGTTTCAGTACCTGGGGGCAGCAGTCGTCTTCCTGCTTGCCGCCAGTGTGGTGGGCCGGTTTACCTTTAACCCCACCCTGCAGCTTGTGTTGACGTTGTCTTGGCTGGTAATTGCCATTTCAGTGGGGGCCATCTGGTTGTTGATGATCTTGATCGCGCGCGGCGAAGCCCACCAGGTGGCCCGCCTGTTCTTTTTGATACCACCGTGTGCAGCATTGATGGCGTTTTTGCTGTTTGACGAACAATGGACAACCGGCATGCTGGTGGGCGCCGCCTTAGTGGTGGGCGGCCTGCTGCTGGACCGCCCCGGGGCCGCGCCCGCCCGTGTCAACCGCGGGCAGGCGCAGAGCTAAACGCAACTGAACGCACTTTCCATATCGCGCCGCACGGCGTAGGCCATCGTCGTGGTGTCAACGGCCACGTCGTCCCAGCATAATGTGGCGCCTTGCTTTACCGGACGTACCACCTTGATGCCGTGTGCCAGCCCCAAGGGCAAAGCGCCAAGCTCCAACGAGCGTTGTGCCGGCAACAATTTGCCCCACACCGTGTAGCCACCCTCGCCGTCCAGCGTATCGCCGGGGTGAAGGTCGCGCTTCGCCGTCGCGACCACATCGGCATTCCAGCACGTTGCCGCCCCCGTTGCCTCGCCCCGCAACGCCACACTGGCCACCGACATCCCTACTTCCAGCCCGATCAAATGCCAGCGCTTATACAGCGTAAAATAACGTCCGCTGGGGTCGGTATGGACGTTGTATTCTTCGAAACAATGGCGGATATAGTCTGTTTCGCCCTCGACGGTGACCCACACCCCCATACGAATATCGTCATCAATCACACGGCCGTCTGTTTCCAGCGACGACACCACCTCGACCATGCCTTTGGCTTCCAGCGCACCGCCCTCTGCCCCCGGTCGGCTGATGAACGGGATATCCTTGATACCCGCCGGGGGGTAACGCAAGCCATCGGACGGCACACGTAACCCGGTAGCGTTGGCTACGGCCGCGCTTTCGATCGCGGGTTTCGAGCCATCCAGGAAACTGTTGAACATCTTTGGATTAAGCCCGCCACGCTGTGCCTGCTCCGGCGTCAGGCCGTAGTGGCCCCAGACGGTTTCGGGCGTGGACTGGCTGAAGTGCGGTAGCCATTTGTGGCCCCGCCCCGCCGCCACCACCGGAAAACCACAGGTACGCGCCCAGTCGACCAAGTCGCAGATCAGGGCCGGTTGGTCACCAAAGGCTAACGAATACACCACACCGGCGTCGGCGGCACGCCGTGCCAGAATGGGGCCACAAAATGCATCGGCTTCAACCGTAACGTTCACCACGTGCTTGCCGGCTTCGATGGCGGCCAGGATGTGGCGAACCGCAGCGATCGGGTTGCCGGTACATTCGACAAGAATATCGATGGCGTCTTCGTGGATCAGGGCTTCCCAGTTCTCGGTAATCCAGGTGCCGCCGTGGTCAAGTGCCTGCTGCATCGAGGTGGCAGAAATACGTTCGGCCTCCCAGCCCACGCGCGCCAGATTGGCCCGCGCGGCATCCGGGTCAAGGTCGGCGATGGCAACAACATGGACGCCGGGCGTGCGTGGCACCTGCGCTAAGTACATGGACCCAAACTTACCGGCGCCGATCAGCGCGACTCGCACCGGGCGCCCCTGATCTTGGCGTTGCATCAATTTGCCATAAAGACTCATCGTATTCCCTCGGACAGTAAAACCGCTGTCTACCATACGACGAGACCACGCCCACGTGGCTAGGGGTTTATGCCGATAATGCCTGATCCTTTTCTACGGTGCTGTTGGCTCCGCTTGGTTAGTGCGACGCGTCGCCGTCGTTCGGCTGGCGCGGGCTGCGCGGCTCGTCGGCATCATCCATATCGTAGCGATCGGCCACATAAGCCGGGCCTTTCATGACCATGACAATGAATGCGCCGGTCGCTACGATGCCGACCACATTAACAAACATCAGTACTGCACCCATGGTGTAGATATCGACCATGGACGCTGTTTGGGAAAGGTCCCAGGTACTGCGCCCGGTAAGGCGCAAGAACAGCGACGGCAAGATCAAAACGCCCAGGCCCAGGGTAAGGGTAGAGGGTAGCGCGCGCAAGATTTTGCGTTCGATGCCCGCCGGGCTACGCGAATACCCGGGCAGCTTGTTGAACAATGCCATCACACACCCCTTTATAACGATTTAACCGACACCCTGAACCAGCACACGCCATACCTGCACCTGCACCGGCACCGACACCCGTACCAGAACGGGCACGGGCACCGCGACACATCCGATTGTACGCCCACCCCGTATCGATAAAGCGGCGCGGCCCGCCCCGACTACGGCCAAACGCCCCGGTTATACAACCCCCCTGACTTGCCGTATTATCCCAAACTGACATCAGTTCTGACCAAGGAGGGGAGTGTTATGAAACGTATTGCACACGCCGTAGCGGGTATTGGCATGGCGTTATTGACGGCCACCAGCGCTTACGCCGGTCCACGTCTGGATCGGATTATGGACAACAAGACTTTACGCGTTGGCACTCCAGGCGACTACCGCCCCTTTGCCATCAAGACGGGTGATGGCACCTACGAAGGACACGACATTGACGTTATTGAGGCCATTGCCGCCGAACTGGGCGTACAGATAGAGTACGTACAGACATCGTGGCCCAATCTGATGGACGACATCCTGGACGACAAGTTTGATATTGCTGTTGGCGGTATTACCCGTAACGTGGCGCGCATCAGTCGAGTGGCAATGTTGCCGGGCTATGCCCCATTTGGCAAAGTGGCCTTGGTGCGCAAAGACCAGGCGGCAAACTACAACAGTGTGGACGACCTAAACCAAGCGTCGGTCCATGTCATCAAAAACCCCGGTGGCACGAACGAAAAATTTGTGCTTGAGCATCTGACCAACGCCCAAGTCAGCACGCACGAGCAAAATGCTGAAATTCCCGGGTTGATCGCCGAGGGCAAAGGCGATGTCATGATCACCGAAACCTACGAAGCGCTGCACTATGCCAAGGCCGATTCACGCTTGGCGGCCCGCTTCATCGACGACCCGCTCACGCCCAAAAGCTATTTGGGCTTTATGCTGCCTGCGGACGACCCCGACTACCTGCGCGTGATGGAGTTTGTATGGGACTTGCTGGATGAGCGCGATGTGTTGGACGACGCCGAAGAACGCTGGCTGGAATAACTAAAGCACTAAAGCCCACCGGTACAGGAAATGACCGTGCCGGTGATGTAAGACGCGGCGGGCGACAAGACGAAAGCAATCGTTTCTGCAATTTCTTCCGGGTGCGCCAGTCGCCCCATCGGAATACGCGGCGCCACGCGGGCCGGGCGGTCGGGCTCGCCGGCCGTCGCGTGAATATCCGTATGGGTGGTGCCCGGTGCCACCGCGCACACGCGCGTGCCGGTGACCGCCACTTCGCGTGCCAGGCCCAGTGTAAAAGCATCAAGCGCCGCCTTGCTGGCTGCGTAGTGTATATATTCGCCCGGGCTGCCGGTTCGGGCCGCCACCGACGAAACATTCACAATGACGCCGGGCTGGCCATGTCGCTCGAAACACGCCAATGCTTCCCGACAACACGCCATGGCGCCCAGCACGTTGACCTGGAACACACGCGCGATGGTGTCATCAGAGGTGCGTGAAAACGGGCCTATGGGACCGGTAATACCGGCATTGTTCACCAGTGCTGTCACCGGACCCAACTGCGCTTCGGCTTCACTAAACATGCGCTTGATGTCATCATGATTGCCGGCATCCCCTTGCACTGCAACGGCACGGCGGCCCAATGCCTGCACCTGCCCTACCACTCGCTGCGCAGCGGCAGCGTCCCTCACATAGTTAACGGCCACGTTGAAACCGTCGCGTGCGGCGGCAAGGGCCGTGGCTGCGCCAATACCGCGGCTGGCACCCGTAATCAACACGGTTTTGCGCTGCGCGCCGTCGCGCGGTTTCAAGTCGGGTTTGTTGATTGCCGCGGTATTCTGTTGTTGAATTGCGGCAGCATTCGGATTTTTTGTTGATGCAGCATTTTGATTTTTCTCGTGGCCTGATGCCATAGGTTCTACTCCGTAGGAACGGCCCCGGCAATACGGTCGCGACACCGAGCGCCGTTGACCGTATCGACCGATAGCGGGGCGTGGCAAGCACCGCCTGTGCATTGGCCTGACAGCGGGCCAATACCGTGGCGCCGAAAGGCTTCGGCAAGCATCATAACTTGCGTTTGTGGCGGTCACGCAGTGTCAGGCTGACGAAAAACAACGTCCAGCCATGAAACAGCAAATCAATACCCAACAGCAAACCCAGAATCCAGGCACTGTTACCCGGCCAGTTGGCGGCAATCAACAAGCCTACTGCCACGGTCAGGAAGCCTGACAGAGCAATCCATTGCCACCCGGG
>JAJUIY010000208.1 GCA_029267415.1 Alcaligenaceae bacterium | reverse complement strand
CGGCTTGTTCGATGCGCTCGAAGAGGCGCTTGCCGACGTCACCGTGAATCAGGGCGTCGATGGCGGCATAGTCGGGCATCAGGAAGGGCAGTGAGAAAAGGTTGAGCTCTTTGATCTGCGGCGACCAGTTAATGGTTGAACCGACCGCCATATCGATCACACCTTGCCGGATCGCCGTGAATTCGCGGGTTTGGTCGCCCTGCACCAGCGACGTGCCGGGATAGATCTTGATGTTGATGCGACCGTCGGTACGTTCGCGCACCAGGTCGGACCAAATCTGCGCACCTTGCCCCCACGGGAACGTGGTGTTCACCACAATCGACAACTTGTATTCTGATTTGTAATTGGCGGCCAGGGCGGTGCCGCTGGCGCTGAGGGCCGCCACCGAGCACAGCAGCCCACCCAGGAAAGTACGAAATTTCATGATGTCTCCTTCAGTTTTGGTTTTGGTAAAGCGAACAGGCTCCGAAACGCAGGTGTGGCTTAGAAGTTCAGGTAGCGTGGCAACCACAGCGCGGTTTCGGGGAACACAATCACAATCAGCAACACAACAAGCATGGCCAGCAGCAGCCAAAGCACCCAGCGTGTGGTGCCTTCAATGGGGACGTTGGCAATCCGGCATGACACCATCAAGTTGACGGCCAGTGGTGGCGTAAATTGGCCCAGTGCCACCATGATGGTGAGAATAACCCCGAACCAGACGGGGTCCCAACCGTAAAAATTGGCGATGGGCATCAGCAGCGGCACAAAAATAAGGAAAATTGAGATGCCGTCAAGAAACATCCCTAACACCACCAACAGCACGATGATGACAGACAGGACGCCATATTCGCCCAGACCGGCGTCAACAATGGCGCGGGTGATGGGATCGATCACACTGAGCGTGGACAATGCCCAGGCAAAAATGCCCGCCAGCGTGACAACGATCATAATAACGGCCGAAAGTTCGGCCGCTTCGCGAAAGATCAGGAAAAGATCGCGCACGCGAATGCTGCGGTGAATCACCATACCCACAAACAGCCCGTAAAAGACGGCAACAACAGCCGCTTCTGTAGGGGTAAACAAACCGATGCGCATCCCGCCCAGTATCAGCACTGGCGCAATCAGGCCCCAAGCGGCGTCCACCAACGCTGGCCAGAAGGCCGGACGGGGCAGGTTGCCTTCAAGAAGACCCATGCCGTGCACCCGCGACAGCCACACCGCGGGGATGATCAAGGCAATGCCGGCAATGATCCCCGGGAACAGGCCGGCCGCGAACAGCGCCGGCACCGAAGCCTGGGGTACCAGCACGGAATAAACAATGAAGGCAATGGAGGGAGGGATAAGAATGTCCGTAGACGCGCCGGCCGCCACAATGCTGGCCGAGAACGTGCCTGGATAGCCGGCACGGTTCATGGCGCTGATCATCACCGCCCCCACGGCCGCCGCGCATGCCGGTCCGGAGCCCGAGATACCTCCAAGAAACATGGCGACAGCAATCGCCACCAGCGGCAGCATGCCCGGGCCCCGTCCCACGATGGCGATGGCAAAATTCACCAAGCGTGCAGCCACCCCAGAGCGGTCAAAAATAGAGCCCACCAAGACAAACATGGGTATGGCCAGCAGGGGGTATTTGGCCAGGCCCGCATAAAAGCTTTGGGGCACCGCCAGCAGCCCGTACCATTGGGTATCCAGATTGGACAGCACAATGGCCAGGGTGCCCGACACGCCCAGTGCCACGCCCACGGGTGTGCCGATAATCATCAGAATAAGAAAGCTGACAAACAGGGCGGCTGCGATCATGTGCCGCTCCGCAACAAGCGACGCAAGATTCCGACCACCCGCAGGCTGATGGCCGTGGCCAATACAGGCATCCAGATGCTGTACCACCAGTTGGGCACGCCAATGGCCGGTGAAGTGTCACCCCAGGTGAAGTCGTCGTAAACCATACGTGCGGACAAGATCGTCAGCAAGATAAAGAAGAGCAGCACCACCGTATTCGCAATGATGGCCAGCCGTCGCTTCCGAGCTGGTGCGCCGCCGTCGGCGATGAACTCGATCCGGATGTGTTGCCGACGGACAAAAGCGCTTGAGCTGGCCGTCATGGTCAGCACGATGAGCAGAAAAACCGAGATTTCTTCGGTCCAGGCGAAGGAGCTGTGTGTCATATAGCGCACGATCACATTGGCGAATGTGATCAGCGCAAGCACGGCCATAATCAGCACAGACAGCCAGTCTTCAATCTTCAGCGGAATGGTGACACGGGAAGATTCTGGATCGGGGTCGTCGGGGAAGGGGGTGTCGACGGGGATGTTCTGTTGGGTGGGTTGTTCTGATTGTTGCGCCATGAAAATGCCAGCTGGACTTCTAGACCAGCTGACATACTAGCGTTTTGCACGCCGCGTGGCCCCCGGGATTTTCCCCAATCCCGGGTTACGTTGAGCGCAATGGCTCGATGTTTTCAAGGCCATTCAAGAGGCCCACATTAGCATTGGCTTTTACGGCTGTCCGAGCTCGCGCGCCTTTTCGATAAGCTGGTCGGCTTGCGTCAGTGTGGCCTGATACCCGTTGGCCAGAGCAGGCGATGTCACGAAGCGGCCGCCTACGGCCACGCTGGGCGTACCCTCAATCTGATAGTTGTCGATCAGCTCGTTGGCGCGGGCCACACGCGACTGGATCCCAAATGAGTTGAACACATCGGAGAAATGTTGGGCATCAATGCCTTGGTCGGCCACCCATTTGACGATTTCCTTTTCGCTGAAGATGCGTTTGCCCTCGTCGTGGATCGCTTTGAAGACCTTCGGATGCAGGTCCAGGCGGTCCAGGTTTTCGAGCGTGTAATACAGCTTTTGCAGGTCGGTCATGTTGGCGTTAAAGGCCACCGGCACGCGCTGGAAATTAACGTCGCCAAGCAGGGTGGAGGACCATTTTTGTACCATGGGCTCCATGGTTTTGCAGTGCGGGCACGTGTAGGCGAAAAACTCCAGCACTTCGATTTTTCCAGCCGCTTCCGACGGTTGCACGTTTTCGAGCGTGTAAAAGCCTTGGTTGTTCTGGGCTTGAGCAAGCGGCAGCAACAACATACCGGAGGCGATGGCCATCAATACCAGAAAACGGCGGATAAGAGAGGTGACAAGCATAAGATTAGTCCCGTTATCAAAAGAAATTGTGTGCGGTCAGCACGCAGACCCTAACAGGATTCTACTGTTTAACGACCGTGGACTCGATTTTTTGCGAGCCCAGTTGCGCGCGTGCGTTATTCATGGCGTCGATGCCGTCAAAGGGGCCGACACGAACGCGATTGATCGTGCTGCCGCCGATTTGTGCTTGCTCGACGTGGGCTGGCAAACCGAGCAGCAATATGCGGGCCTTGGTGGCCTCGGCGTCGTCGGCCGACCGGAATGCTCCGGCTTGCAGGAAGTATCGGTTTTGTGCATTGCTGTCTGGCGATGTGCGCGGCGCCGAGGGTTCGGTGACGCCCGGTATGACGGCGACTTGTGGGGCCGCGCCGGTGTTGCCGGTGGGTGCCGTATTACCGGGGGCAGGTGCCGGACCGGGCTTGGAACGATCGACCAGCCCGGCAATGAAATCACCCAAATTATCGCCACTGCGTGCCGGTGGTGTAGAAGGCTGTCCGGGCAGTGGGGCGGGTGGCGTCATGGGCGTGGCGTCGGGCAGGGCGCTTTTGCTGTAAAGGCCCAGATTGGGATCGGGTGCATCGCGCAGCCCGGGCAGCAACGTCTGAGGCGCTTCGCGGCTGGCTTTGTCAACAAACGGCATGGGCACTTGTGTGACAAATAGCGCGACCGCAACGGCCGCCACCAGGCCCAGGATCAGGCCGATCATGATG
>JAJUIY010000239.1 GCA_029267415.1 Alcaligenaceae bacterium | reverse complement strand
CAAGGGCGCGGCCTGGTAGATGTCATTGCCCGCTACACCCACACCTTTCTGTGGCTGCAGCGCTATGACGAAGGTCTGCTGACCGAGCCACTAGGCAGCCCAGGCGGGACACTTCCGTCAACTGGCGAGGCCCGCAGCGGCATTGCCCGATTGAAGGCCGACCTCATGGCTCGCGAGGAAGCCACCGCCTTGTTCGGCAACGAACGCGAAGGTGGGGATGACACTGTCCCATGCTGCGCATCTGGGTGAGGCTGCTGCTCTCTCCGGGCTTTACGGAAACCCTGTGAGACACCCTAAACGCAAAAACCCGCATGAAGCTAATGCTTATGCGGGTTTCAGGGTACTTCATCAGCCGTTATGAAACGTTCTGATTTTGACTCTTGGTGCCGACGGCGAGAATCGAACTCGCACAGCTTTCGCTACTACCCCCTCAAGATAGCGTGTCTACCAATTCCACCACGTCGGCAGGAAAGAGCAATATTCTAGCACAAAACGGACGGTGTGTTCTATGCATAGCCAATTTCGCGCTGAGACGCTTCGCCGGCTACATTCCAATTTGCCGGTTAGTCGGCGCTGCCGCTTGTTGCTCCGGCTGAAGGTACTGCCTGCGGTACGCTGGACGGGACGTCAGCAGAAGCGTCACCCGACGCGGAAGGTACCGCGCCCGGCACCGCTGCATCCGGCGCTTCACCCGCACCCGGAACCGCAGAACCAGGAGCCGCGGCACCCGGAACTTCAGCAGCTCCTGGCACTTCGGATGCACCCGGAACTGCCGGCACCTCGGGCGTCTCGAAACCCTGCATAACCCCGCCGTCCAGGGGCGACCCGGTGGGATGATGCGCAACCCAGGCCAAGCCAATGGTGCAGGCAAAAAACACAATGGCCGCCCATTTGGTCATGCGCGACAGGAAGTTGGCTGCGCCGGCTGCGCCGAACAGGCTGCCCGCCGAACCACCACCGAAAGCCGCACCCATGTCGGCCCCTTTCCCCTGCTGCAGCAGCACGAGAACAATGATGCTTAGCGATGCTAAAACCTGAACCGCCAACAAGACGGATGCAAACAGTTCCATTAAAAGACTCCGGGGCCTATGCGGCCACAATTCGTAAAAATTCGTCTGCTTTCAGCGACGCGCCCCCGACCAGGGCGCCGTCAATGTCTTCCATAGAGAACAGCTGTTGTGCGTTGGACGCGTTAACGCTGCCCCCGTAGAGAATGCGTACATCTTCTGCGCCAACGCTTGCCAGGCTGGCCCGTATTGCCGCATGAACTTCTTGTGCTTGCTCGGGCGTGGCTGTGCGGCCAGTGCCAATGGCCCAGACCGGCTCGTACGCGATCACCATTTTCGAGACCGCATCGTTACCCATGGCAAGAATGGGTGCGAGCTGGCGCGCCACCACACCCAGCGTTTGCCCGGCCTCTTGTTCGGCCAGGGTTTCGCCTATGCACACCACGGGCGTTAGCCCGGCTTGCAGTGCCGCGGCGGCCTTGTGGGCCACCAACTGATCGGTTTCGGCGTGGTAAGTGCGGCGTTCGGAATGCCCCACCAACACCCATACGCATCCGACATCGGCCAGCATACTGCCGGAAACCTCGCCGGTATAGGCGCCCTCGCCATGCTGGCTAAGGTTTTGCGCACCCACGGTAATGGTGGTGTCGCGCAATGCATCGACCGCCTGGGCCAAATAAGGAAACGGCGGGCACACCGCGACATCGCAGTTGTCGGGCGAAGGTGTTGAAGCACGCAACCCGGCCAGCAACGTCGCGTTGCCGGCCAGCGAACCATTCATCTTCCAATTGCCCATTACTAGGCGTTTACGTGCAGTTTTGCCAGACATCTACAAAAAACGAAAAACCGGGTAACCCGGCATTGTACCGTGTTAACGGGATCCTGGCATCATTTCATCGTCAAAATGATTTTGCCAACTTGTTCGCCGGCATCCATCATGGCATGGGCGTCGCTAACCTGTTGCAGCGGGAATGTGGCGTGAACAATCGGGCGGATTTTGCCTTCTTCAAAAAGTGGCCACACATGTTGCTGCAAGTTGCGCGCAATCGCACCCTTGAATGCTACCGGGCGTGGACGCAATGTTGACCCCGTAATCGTTAGACGACGACGCAACACTTGCCCGGCATCGATGGTGCCCTTAGCGCCGCCAAGCAGCGCGATGATCACGGCGCGGCCGTCGTCAGCAAGGCACTTCAAGTTGCGATTCATATAGTCGCCCGCCACCATGTCCAGAATAACGTCGACACCACGTCCGTCGGTGGCCTGTTTAACTTCTTCCACAAAGTCTTGTGTACGGTAGTTAATGCCCAAGTCGGCGCCCAGCTCTTCTACCTTGCGTGCGCGTTCGTCGCTGCCGGCAGTGGCATACACCTTGTGCCCCATGGCTTTGGCCAGTTGGATAGCCGTTGTGCCGATGCCGCTGGCGCCGCCGTGCACCAACAGCGTTTCGCCCTTGCTAAGCGCACCGCGATCAAACACGTTGGACCACACGGTGAAATAGGTTTCCGGAACCCCGGCGGCCTCAACCTCGGACAGACCGGCCGGAATAGGCAGACACTGCTGAACCGGCACCGTGCAGTATTCGGCGTAGCCACCGCCCGCGAGCAAGGCACACACCTTATCGCCAATAGAGAAGCCGCCCACCGAGGCGTCGCCGCCCACAATTTCGCCAGCCACTTCCAGACCCGGAATATCCGGTGCCCCCGGTGGCGGCGGGTACGCACCTTTGCGCTGAAACACATCCGGGCGGTTAATGCCGGCGGCGCTGACTTTTATCAAGACCTCGCCACCCTGCGGCTGCGGCACCGGGCGCTCTGTTACCACCAACACTTCGGGGCCACCCGGCGTGCTGATCTCAACCGCTTTCATCATCTCGGCTATTGTCATTATTGCTCCTGAAATTTTGGATTGGAACTTCGGTGCATATCCCTGCGCGTATCGGGCGCCCCGTGGGCT
>JAJUIY010000007.1 GCA_029267415.1 Alcaligenaceae bacterium | reverse complement strand
GTTATGGGTGAACTCCGACGTTGGGGACATCCACGCGTTTACCGCCGTTTTTGTGACGCCATGCTGCAGGGCGCTCAGGATTTGCTGGCTGGCGCCAACAACGGGGTCACACAGGATGGCGACGTCCGCCTTATGTACCCGCACGGCCCCGGTGGTAGTGGTATCGGGTGAAATACGCACATGGCTGATCACCGAGCCGCCTTTTTGGGCAAGACCTGTAATGTCCAATACGGACGCGGCACGTCCTTCCAGGTGTGCGGCCATGGCGATCACTGCACCTACCGTGACGACACCGGTGCCCCCGACCCCGGCCACCAGAATGCCGCACGGCGCATCCCCAGAGCGAAGCGCGGGTTCAGGCAGTTGCTCCAGCATTGATTGAATGCGTGCCTTGTCGGTGGACGACACATCGGGACGCTGTCGACGCAAGCGTGCGCCCTGCACCGAGACAAAACTGGGGCAAAACCCGTCGACACAGCTGTAGTCTTTATTGCAGCTCGACTGGTCGATGGCGCGTTTTCGCCCGAAAGGGGTGTCAACGGGGACCAACGAGAGGCAGTTGGACTGCACGCCGCAATCGCCGCAACCTTCACACACCGCGCTGTTAATAAATAGCCGTCGGTCAGGGTCAGGTGCACTGCCTTTTTTGCGGCGACGCCGCTTCTCGGCGGCACACTCCTGGTCGTGGATCAGCACGGTTACGCCCGGTACTTCGCGCAGTTCGCGCTGCAGGCGATCAAGCTCGCGACGGTGGTGCACCGTGATGCCATCAGGCAACGCCACGTCTTTGTATTTTTCCGGGGTATCGGTGGTGATCACAATCCGTTCGACCCCTTCGCCACGCAATTGCTGGCAAATTTTGGGCACAGAGATCTGGCCGTCCACGGGCTGGCCGCCCGTCATGGCCACCGCATCGTTGAATAGAATTTTGTAGGTAATGTTGGCGCGCGCCGCAATCGCTTGCCGGATAGCAAGGTACCCCGAATGAAAATACGTGCCTTCCCCCATGTTCTGGAATATATGCGGCTGTTTGGTGTACGGCGCCAGGCCAATCCAGTCCGCCCCTTCGCCGCCCATTTGGGTCAAACCGGCAGTGCGGCGGTCCATCCACGTTGCCATGTAGTGGCAACCGACGCCGCCCAGCGCTTCACTGCCCTCTGGCACACGCGTTGAGGTACTGTGCGGGCAGCCTGAACAGAAATACGGCTTGCGCACTGGCGCGTCGGACGCAGGCGTGAGCGTTTCGTGCTGAACGCGGTGTCGTTGCACAGGCGGCGGGCCGACGTGTGCGGTGGTTGGTGCGCGAGAATCTGGCCGCTTGCTGCCACATGCCACTGTTTGTTCGAGCCATCGCGACAGCGCCTCTTTGACTTTTTCGGCGTTCAGTTGCCCGGTGCGCGGCAGCAATACATGCCCATTCAGGTCACGATGCCCGGACACCGTCGCCCGTACGGCGTCGTTGAACAAGGCGTCCTTTACTTGCTGTTCGATCAGGGTGGCTTTCTCTTCGATCACAAGAATGTGGTCGAGGCCTTTCGCAAATTCGCGCAGGCGTTCGATATCCAAGGGCCAGCACAGTCCCACTTTGTAGTGGCGTAGGGTGGGCCAAGCAGCGTTGTCACCTGGTGCCGTCGGGCCGGTTTGTAGCGCATCCATCGCATCCAGATAGGCTTTGCCGCTGCTGATAATCCCGATTCGCGCTGCCGGCGCCGGGTTAACCAGTCGGTCCAAGGGGTGCCGTCGGCTGAACTCACGCACCGCGTCCAGTCGCGCCAGCATGCGTTCTTCAATCGCAGGTGTCAGAAATTCACGCGCGCTGTATTGCAGATCGGGCCGGTCGCGCGAGGCGGCCGGCATGGTGAAGTGGGGTACGGGGGCAAGTTCAAATGCGCGTCCGCTTTCCACGGTTTCCGTGATGGCCTTGAATGCCACCCATGCTCCGGCATAGCGCGACAAGGCCCATCCCCAAAGGCCGAAGTATTCGTATTCGTCGACGGACGAGGGGTGCACCACCGGAATGCGCCACGCGGCCAAGGTTTCTTCGCTGGCATGCGGAATGGACGACGATGCTGCCGTATGGTCGTCGCCCACAATTAATAAAACCCCTCCGTGGCGTGACGCCCCGGCGGCATTCCCGTGATGCAAGGCGTCGCCGGCACGGTCGGCACCCGGACCTTTTCCATACCACATGCTGAAGACGCCATCGACGCTGCGGTCTTCGCGTACCCCAGCTTGTTGGGTTCCCATAACAATGGTCGCGGCAAGGTCCTCATTGATGGCGGGCAGAAACCGGATGTCATGTTCATTCAGGGCGTCGCGGTGGCGCCATAGGGCCATATCTACACCACCCAGGGGCGAGCCGCGATATCCAGTGACAAAGCCGGCGGTATTAAGCCCTTGCTGCCGGTCGCGGCGCCGCTGCGACAGCAACAAACGCAACAGCGCCTGAGTGCCGGTAAGAAACACTCGGCCCTCCGTGGCCGTCAAGTTCTGGTCCAGGCGGTAAAGGGTGTCAACGCTATGTGAAGCGGCGGGGGCGGCAGTAGTCGTTGGCATATCAAACTCCTCCAATACCTCCATGGTAGGAGGATCGACCCCAATATTTCTCTCAATTTCACAACGTGAAATCCCTAAGATGGTAAGTAATTAAGCTGTTTAAATCGGAGAATCGAAACAAACGTTTCGTTCTTTCGTATTTTTTTGGCTTTTTGGCGCTTTACCCGTAAAAAATGTCAGCTTGTATTTGCATTGATTCGCCAGCCGTGGCAACATAAATGGTTTGATGACGAATGATTACGGGAGTAACTATGTTGAACCGAATTATGTCGGGCTGGGGCTTTGCACGGTCCATGGCGTGCGTGATGGCAGCCAGCCTGGGCTTGGTTGCAGGCGCGGCCCAGGCAGAAAGTAAAGGTACGGTCCACCTCGCTTATGTCGAGTGGTCGTCAACGGTTGCATCCACCAACGTCGTGCGGGTTGTGCTTGAAAAGGCCGGCTACGACGTAAAAACAACGTCATTGGCGGCGGCGGCCATGTGGCAGTCGGTGGCCAGCGGCGATGCCGATGCCCTGCTGGCAGGCTGGTTGCCCACCACGCACGAAGACTATTACGCGCAATTGGGTGACCAACTGGATGATTTGGGTGTCAGCCTCGATGGCACCAAGCTGGGACTGGTGGTACCGGCCTATATGGACATCGACTCCATCGAGCAACTTAACGACGTAGCCGATTCGCTGAACAATGAAATTATCGGTATTGACCCCGGCGCCGGCCTGCAGCGTCTTACCGGCGAAGTCGTCAAAGCCTACGATCTGAAGCTGCGCTTGCGCGACGGTACCGATGCCATCATGACGGCGGCATTGGGCAACGCCATTCGCAATAAGGAAAACATTGTGGTTACCGGCTGGACCCCGCACTGGATGTTTGCGCGCTGGGATCTGAAATACCTGGACGACCCCAAAGGCGTGTACGGCGGTGCTGAGCAAATCCATACGATTGCCCGCAAAGGCCTTAAAGAAGACATGCCCGAAGCGTGGCAAATTCTGAAGAATTTTGCCTGGACGCCCGAAGACATGGGTGCAGTCATGCTCATGAACGAGGAAGACGGCGCCGACCCCTACGAAAATGCGAAGAAATGGGTTGAAGCCAATCCTGAGCTGGTTAACCAGTGGTTGGCAACAAACTGATTTCCTAAGTCCGTTTCAGACGTTTTGTGCGCAGTTGAATGCCGGTTAACGGTGTTCCACTGCGCTTTTGTCCGTACAGGGGCAATACCAGGCCTGCAAAGGCACATCACACCTCAGGCAATATCAGATTTGCGAAGGTACATCACATCCCCAGGCAACACCAGACCTACAAAGGCTACACCACCTATGACTGATCCGAGTGACAGGGTAAAAATTCAGGTGCGCAACCTGAGCAAAGTGTTTGGGTCGAATCCCGCACGAGCGCTCGAAATGCGAAATTCCGGCATGGGCCGGCCCGAGATATTCGAGAAAACCGGCCAGACGTTGGCGCTTTCCAATATCAATTTTGACGTATACGAGGGCGAGCTGCTTGTCATCATGGGCTTGTCCGGCTCGGGGAAGTCAACACTGATCCGGTGCCTGAACCGTCTTATCAACCCAACCGAGGGCGATATCCTGATCGATGGTGAGAATATCGCCAAAATGTCGGACCGCGACCTGCTCGAGGCGCGTCGCCGGCATTTTTCCATGGTGTTCCAGAACTTTGCGCTTTTCCCGCATCGCACAGTGCGTCAGAATGCCGAATTCGGCCTGGAAGTGCGGGGAATGGCCCGGGCTGAACGCGCCGAGATTGCAGCTCAAGCGTTGGAGCAGGTTGGCCTGAAGGGGTGGGAAGATGCCTATCCGCATCAGTTGTCCGGCGGTATGCAACAGCGCGTCGGACTTGCTCGCGCTTTGGCCAACGACGGCAGTGTGCTGTTGATGGACGAAGCGTTTTCTGCGCTGGACCCGCTGATTCGCAAAGACATGCAGCAAGAAGTCCAAGAGCTGCAATACCACACCAAGAAAACCACCATTTTCATTACGCACGACCTGGACGAGGCGCTCAACATCGGCGACCGGATCATTCTTCTGAAGGATGGCGAGATTGTTCAAGAGGGCACACCCGAAGACATTCTGACAAATCCGGCCGACGACTATGTGCGGCGCTTTATCGAAGGCGTGGACAAGGCACGTGTGCTGACGGCCCAAAGCGCCATGCGTCCGGTACGTGCCACGGCTCGGGAAGGCGACGGCCCGCGCACGGTATTGCGCAAGATGAGTGAAAACGGACTGGATTCAATCTATATAACCACTCGCGACCGCCGCCTTCTTGGCCTGGTCGAGGCGCCCACGGTGGACGCCGCGATCCGCGAGAAGAAAGAAAGCCTTGTGGACTTGATTGATGCCGATGTACCCACGGTGGGTCCCGATGAGCCCCTTAATACCTTGTTTGGCATGCTTTCAAGCCGCAGCGTGCCGGTGGCCGTGGTCGACGACCACGACCGCCTGTTGGGCGTTGTCGTGAAAGGGGCGGTACTTGACGAGCTGGCCAAAGCAGGAGAGCAATAATGGAAGGCTATTTGCCTCGCATCCCGATCGGGAAATGGATTGAAGCCGGGTTGAACTGGCTAACCACCGAGTATTCGACCGTTACACGCGGCATCGCGCGCCTTACCCAAAGCGGCATCGATATTTTGGATGACACCTTGCTGGCTATCCCCGAGTGGGGGCTGCTGGCCATTATTGCCGCCATTTGCTGGCGCATGTCCGGGTGGCGTCTGGCGCTGGGTGCTGTGCTTGGGCTGGGTCTTATCTGGAACATGGGTTATTGGCAGCCCATGGTGCAAACCTTGACGCTGGTGGTGATTGCCACCTTGGTGGCCATTGTCATTGCCTTGCCCATTGGTATTTTGGCGGCCCTGTCGTCGCGCTTGTATCGTTTGACGATGCCGGTGCTGGACTTCATGCAGACGATGCCAGCGTTTGTTTATTTGATTCCGGCTATTCCGTTTTTCGGTATTGGAGCGGTATCGGCCATTTTCGCCACTGTCATCTTCTCGATGCCGCCGGCCATTCGCCTGACGATATTGGGCATACGCCAAGTTCCGGAAGAGCTGATTGAAGCGGCCGACGCCTACGGTGCCACGCGTATGCAAAAGCTGTTTAAGGTTCAGTTGCCCTTGTCGTTGCCGTCCATCATGGCCGGCATCAACCAGACGATTATGCTGGCACTGTCCATGGTGGTGATTGCGGCCATGATTGGTGCCGATGGCCTGGGTAGTGAGGTGTGGCGTGCTATTCAGCGCTTGCGCCCGGGCGATGGCTTTGAAGCGGGCATTGCCGTGGTGATTCTGGCCATGTTGCTGGACCGCATCACTCAGTCTATACGTCGGCCGCGCGCTGATAAGGACTGACGCCTCAAGTACACTCGTCACAAACCGTTGGGTGTCGAGTTGAGGGGCGCGCATGGACAAAATCGATCTTAAAATTCTGAAGGGGCTGCAAGAGGATGGGCGGGCGTCCGCCCAGCAGCTGACCGAGCACGTCGGCCTGTCTGCGGCGCCTATTTGGCGGCGGGTCAAAGCGCTGGAAGCGGATGGCGTCATACAAGGGTATTACGCCAAGCTTGATCGTAATAAGGTGGGGCTGCAAGGTTGCATGTTTGCCCAGATCAGCCTTGACCGCCATTCCGGCGAAATCGTGGATAATTTCATTCAGGCGGTGCGCGACGCCCCGGAAATTCTTGAGTGCTATGCGGTAACGGGCGACGCCGATTTCTTGCTGAAAATTGTGGTGGCCAGCCCGGAAGCCTATGACGACTTCCTGCACCGCTTTTTGTTCAATTTGCCCGGCGTGCGCCAGACACGCACCATTGTGGCGCTGCGTGAAATCAAGCATGATGTACGCTTGCCACTGTAGACAGTCACTGCAAATCCCTGCTTCAGGTTGTCGATTTTTGTCAGGAAAACGCCATGCGCCGGTCTCTGTTTTTCACCCGTAATCCCTTAGTGCTGCTCGCCTTGACGGTGGTGGTGGCCAGCTGTGCTGTGCCGCCAGAAGCGCCAAAGGTCGAAGCCGGGCCGCCCGCCTGCACGGCCGCGCAGCCGGGTGATGGGCTGGTGGGCAATTGGTTGGCCGTGCGCAAGCAAAAAGGTGTGGCCGGCGAGCTGCGCACCTTGTTCACCCTGAACGCGGATGGCACCATGGCCTATGCCGAGCAACTGAAGCGCCCCAATCGCGCGCCGCAAGGGCTGTCGGAAACCGGGTGCTGGTACCGTGATGGGCAAAGCCTGGTTCTGCGCACGTACGAATCCAACGGCTTGCCGGTCGAGTTTGACGACCCCATCTATATAAACCGCTACGACGTTGTGGACAGCAGCAGCAAGCAGCTACGCTTGGTGACGCCGGATGGCGCCACCATTACCGCGGGGCAGATGTCACCCGGATACCGTTTGCCGTTTTAGTGCCGGCATAACGCCGGGCTTATAAGGCCTGTAACCGCTCAATGACGCGTTCGCGCCCCAGAATGGCCAGTACGGCGTCAATGGCCGGTGTTTGGCGCTGCCCTGTTACGGCCACCCGCAACGGAATACCCAGCTTTGGCATTTTCACGCCATGACGACTCAGCACTTCTTTGATCAATGCCGCCAGCGCTGGGGTTGACCACTCCGGCAGGGCGCGTGCGCTGTCCAGAAAATCTGCCAGTAACGCACGCGCGTCGTCCGTCAATACCTCGTCTTGAAGTTCTTGCGGTGCCGGTGCCCAGGGGCCACAAAACAGCATGGCGCCGTCGGCCAGCTCGTTCAGTGTTTCGGCGCGGGGCTTCAGCAATGCCATCACGGCGTCCAAGTCAACGGCATCCGGGTTGCCGCCGCGTTCGCTGATGCGCGGCGCCACGCGCTTGGCCAAGTCGCCGTCGTCACTGTTCTTAATGTATTGCGCGTTTACCCAGTTCAGTTTTTTAGGGTCCCATTGGGCGGCCGAGCGGCTAAGGTGGCTGCCATCGAACCACTGGATTAATTGTTCCCGGCTGAAGATTTCGTCGTCTCCGTGGCTCCAGCCAAGGCGGGCCAAGTAGTTCACCATGGCGTCGGGCAGGTAGCCGGCCACGTCGTACTCCATAATACTGACGGCGCCATGGCGCTTGGACAGTTTTTCGCCATCCGGCCCAAGAATCATGGGAACGTGCCCGTATTGTGGCAGCGTCGCCCCCAGGGCTTGCAAAATATTGATTTGGCGCGGGGTGTTGTTGACGTGGTCATCCCCGCGAATGACGTGGGTAATGCCCATGTCCCAGTCGTCTACCACCACACAGAAGTTGTAGGTGGGGGTGCCGTCGGGCCGCGCAATGATCAAGTCGTCCAGCTCGCTGTTGCTGATGCTGATGGGCCCTTTGACCATGTCGTTCCATGATGTGGCCCCGTGGAGTGGGTTGCGAAAACGCACCACAGGCTGGCGACCCTCCGGGATGGCCGGCAGGGTTTTGCCCGGCTCGGGGCGCCAGGTGCCGTCGTAGCGCGGTTTCAGCCCAAGACTACGGGCGCGCTCGCGCATGGCGTCAATTTCTTCGGGGCTGCTGTAGCAGTAATAGGCGTCCCCCTGTTCCAGCAATTGCTGGATCACCTCGCGGTAGCGATCCATGCGTTGCATCTGGTAGTGCGGGCCCTCGTCGTGATCAAGCCCCAGCCATTGCATGCCGTCCAGAATGGCCTGCACCGCTTCGGGGGTGGACCGTTCAAGGTCGGTGTCTTCAATACGCAAGACAAAACTGCCCTGGTGATGACGGGCAAAGGCCCACGAATACAGCGCAGTACGTGCGCCGCCCAGGTGCAGAAAGCCGGTGGGCGAGGGAGCAAAGCGGGTGCGGACCACGGGGGATGTAGACGATGTCATGGTTTAGTCGTTAGTCTTTCAGGTGAGGGCCGGGTTATCCGGTACATTACAAGGCATTTTGACGGTATTTTGATGGTATTTTAAGGCACGACTCAAGATGGGGATAAATGGATCGGCCGCGCCTCGGCATCAGATGGCCAGTTTGCTTGAACCGCGTTCGGTGTTGGTGGTGGCCGACCGGCCGTTGCCATTTACGCAAACGCCACCGGCCACGCTGCAAAACGCGATCACTGTTGTCCGTGTTTCGCCTGGCCAACCCATCAGCTTACCGGACGCTGCGCGCGTCGCTAACGATGCACGCCTGGACCTGCTGGTGGTTTGCGTGCCGCCGTCGCGCCTGGCCGAGGCGCTGGATGTGGCACAAGCAAGTCGCCCGTTGGCGGCCGTTGTGTTGCGACACGAAGAGGTATCCGACGACCCGGCTGCCGACGTCACCTTGTGCCGTCGTTGGGGCGCATTGAATGATTGCCTGCTGATGGGGCCTGGTTCGTTTGGTATCCAGCGGCCAACGCGCGGCATCAACCTTAGCCTTGATCCCTATATGGCCCCGGCGGGGCGTGTGGCCCTGGTCGCGCAGTCCGCCACCATTATGGCGGCGGTACTGGACTGGTCCGAAGACATCAGCCTGGGGTTCTCGGCGTTGGTGTCTATCCAGGACGATTCGGTGGTGGATGTGGCCGATGTGCTGGATTATTTGTCCACTGACGCGCGTACCGACAGCATTGTGCTCTATCTTGAGCACCCTGCCTCGTCACGGTCCTTTACCAGTGCATTGCGTGCGGCCACCAGCGTCAAGCCGGTGGTGGTGCTTAAGCCCGGGCGCAAACCTGAGCGGCGCGACACGGCATCGCAACGTCGCGCTGCCGACGAATATGCCGTGTTCAATGCCTTGCTGCGTCGTTTTGGTGCGGTCCGGGTGCGCCACTTTGTGCAGTTATTTTCGGCGTTGAAAGTTCTGGTGCATCGGCGTCGTCCCCGCGGGCGTCGAATTGCGATCTTGTCCAATGGTCGCGCGGGGGCACGCTTGGCGATGGACGCCATGCACTCGGGTGTGTCCGTGCGCCCCGCCCAGCTCTCTCGCGACACCCAGAACGACTTGGTTGAGTTGCTTGAACCCGGTGCTCAGGTCAATAACCCTATTATTACCATCCGGCCATTGCGCCCGGATCAGGTTGAAGGCGTGGTGCGGTTGCTGGATAACGACCCCGAAGTGGATGGCGTTCTGCTTTTGCTGGCGCCCGACCCGTTTGCGGACCTCGACGCCGTGGCGGGCCGGCTTGCCTCTATGGCAGACGGCATGCGCAAACCGGTTGTCTCGTGCTTTATGGGGGACGCCGGGATGCGCATGGCGCGTCAGCGTCTCGATCAGGCGGGGGCCCCGGCCTTTAGAACCCCGGAATCAGCAGTGGAAGGGTTTGATTTGCTGGCCTCGTACCACTACAGCCAGACGCTGGCGCAGCAAACACTGCCGCCCGAGCCGCTCAGCCGCCCGCCCCGGGTTGCGGACACTCGCCAACTAGTACAGCAAGTGCAGGAAGAAGGGCGATCCGCGCTGACAACGGTGGAGTGCCGCGCCTTGCTGGAGTATTTTTATATCCCGATTGAGCTCGTGGAAGGGCCGGTGCGAACCGAGCCAGGCAGCTTCCCCGATGTGCCGCCACTGTCGATTCGTGTCGAGCGCGATACGCGCTTCGGACCCTATATCAGCTTTAGTGCCAGCCGGGCCATCGAGTGGGTCGAGGCATCGTCTCAAGCCATTGATCTGCCGCCGCTCAACCGGTATTTGGCGCGGCAATTGGTGCAGCGCAGTTCCTTATGGGGCGGTGTCCTGAATGACCGTCTTAGTCCAGATGCCCTTGAGCTGCTGTACGAATCGCTTGAGCGGGTCTCGGAACTGGTGAGTGAAATACCCCAAATTAGTGCGTTGACCATCGAGCCGTTGTATTGTGACGACCGCCTGATGTGCGCCACGGGGATGCAAATCGCCATTGACACCCGGACAGGCCATGTCGTACCGGAAAAAACCGGCTACCGTCACTTGGCGATCCACCCCTATCCCCGCCGGTTGGTTACCGAGATGCAGTTCCCGGACGGTAACCCGTGGTTGCTGCGCCCGATTCGGCCCGAAGACGCCGAACTGCTGCAAGATTTCATCCGAAACTTGTCGGATGAATCGCGCTATATGCGTTTTGTATCGATGTTGCGCGAACTGACGCCGCGTATGCTCGCCCGCTATTCATCCATCGATTACGACCGCGAATTGGCGTTGGTGGCGACGGTGACATTACCTAACCCCCGGCATCGTGGCTTTCCCATGGAAACCATCATTGGCTTTGCGCACTATTTGCGTAACCCGGATGGGCGGGGAGCGGAATACGCGCTGGCGATCAGCGACGAATGGCAGCGACGCGGCCTCGGTACCCGCTTGATGCGCGCGTTGATCCACGAGGCGCGCAACCAGGGTCTGAGTTATATAGACGGTTACGTGCTGTCGTCTAACCGACCTATGTTAGCCTTGATGGCTTCGTTAGGTTTTCGCAACGATCCCGATGCGGATGATCCGGGCATGCGACGCGTGTGGCTTGATCTCACCCGCTAACGGGTTCAACGCCGGTTTTGCAGGTGTCATCAACATGAAAGCGTTTAATTGGTCCAACCCCTATCCCTCCACACGTATCCCGGTGTTTGCGCGTAATGTGGTGTCCACATCACACCCGCTGGCTGCTCAGGCCGGACTGCAAATGCTGCTCAAGGGCGGCAATGCCATTGATGCCGCTATTGCCGGCGCTGCCACCATCACCATCGTTGAACCCGTTTCCTGTGGCATTGGGGGCGACGCCTTTGCCATTGTCTGGGACGGCACGCGTCTGCATGGGCTGAATTCGTCCGGCACGGCGCCAGCCTCGTGGAACGTGGACTATTTCGAGCGCAAGTACGGTACGGGTACGGATGGGTTGGCGAAGCGCCCCTTGCGTGGGTGGGATACGGTAACCGTTCCGGGCGTGGTGGCGGGTTGGGCCGCCCTGCACGAGAAATTCGGCAAACTGCCGTTCGAAACCTTGTTTGAGCCCGCTATCGAGATTGCCAATCGCGGTTTCATTGTGCCACCGGTGGTGGCCGAAAAATGGGCGCGTGCCGTGCCCGAGCTGAAAGACCAGCCAGGGTTTGCCGACATGTTTATGCCGCAGGGCCGTGCACCGGCCATTGGCGAACTATTCCGTGCACCCCATATGGCAAAAACCTTGCAGCGCATTGCAGCCAGCCGTGGCCGTGATTTCTACGAAGGCGATTTGGCAGAGCAAATCGCTGCGGCGGCCAAAGCCGGGGGCGGCGCCATCACCCTGGATGACTTGCGCGGGTTTGCGCCCGAGTGGGTGACGCCCATTTCAAAAGACTATCAGGGCTATACCCTGCATGAAATTCCGCCCAATGGTCAGGGTATTGCGGCTTTGATCGCGTTGGGCCTGGTGGAGCGCTTCGGCTTGCGCGACATGCCGGTGGATTCGGTGCAGTCACAGCATATCCAGATCGAGGCCATGAAACTGGCCTTTTCCGATGTGTACCGCTATGTGGCCGACCCCCGGCGCATGGAGGTTACCCCAGAACAAATGCTGGACGACGCTTACCTGGATAGCCGTGCGCGTCTTATCCAGCCAGATCGCGTGCTTGAGCCGCAGGCCGGGCGACCGGCGGCTGGGGGCACCATTTACCTTACCGCGGCCGACGAAGATGGAAACATGATTTCTTTCATCCAGTCCAACTATATGGGTTTTGGGTCAGGGGTTGTGGTGCCCAATACCGGCATCAGTTTGCAGAACCGCGGTGTCGGGTTCTCGATGGACCGCAAGTCCGCCAATGTGGTGCAGGGGGGGCAGCGGCCGTTCCATACCATTATTCCGGGATTTCTGACGCAAAACGGGCAGCCGGTAATGAGTTTTGGGGTGATGGGTGGCGACATGCAACCCCAGGGCCACTTGCAAACCGTGGTGCGCATGCTCGACTATGACCAGCAGCCCCAGGCGGCGTGCTGTGCGCCGCGATGGAAGGTCAATCGCGATTATACGCTTGACCTTGAGGCCGGCATGAACCCGGACACCGTTAATGGCCTGCGCGACCTTGGCCACCGTTTCCATGCCTCCCAAGATACCTACATGGATTTTGGCGCAGGGCAATTTATATGGCGCATGTCAGCCGACAACCCCGATGCCGGGTATGTGGCCGCCAGCGACCCCCGTCGCGATGGCCAGGCCGTTGGTTTTTAAGGGTGTTGTTTACGGGAAGCAGATATTAAAGGCCGCCGGCGTTTGGGTGCGCCGGCGTTACCGGTGCAAGGCTAAGTAGGGTACTGGCGGTGGGTCAGGCCAGCACCGTGCGCAAAAATTCACCGATGTCGCGAACCTCTTCCAGGCATACTGAATGCGGCATGGGGTAAGTATGCCAATTGACGTTGTAGCCCAGGTTGCGCAGCGTATCGCGTGAAGCTTCGCCGCGTTCCAGGGCGACGACGGGGTCCATGGTGCCATGCGCCATAAAAATGGGCGTATTTTGGTTGGCCGGGTGGCGTTCGGACCCGGCCTTGTCCATGAGCGGCAGGTAGCCTGACAGCCCCACCATGCCCGCCAGTGTTTCATCAAGGCGCAAGCCGGTTTGCAAGGTCATGGCGCACCCTTGCGAAAAACCCGCCAACACAATGCGTTCAGTGGGGATGCCACGCACATTCTCCTGTGCAATCAAGGCGCGGACGGCCGACTCGGATTTGCGGATGCCTTCTTCATCTTCGCGACGCACCAGGTCCGGTGTGTAAATGTCGTACCACGCTCGCATGGCCATGCCGTTATTGACGCTGACCGGTTGGATTGGCGCGTGCGGGAATACAAAACGTATCGCGGGGGCATCTTGCAGCTGCAGTTCCGGAACGATGGGGGCGAAATCATTGCCGTCGGCACCCAGACCATGTAGCCAGATGATGGCGCGCTCGGGATTGGGTCCGGTTTCTATTTCAATGCATTCCAACGTGTTGAGACTCATTGTTCATCCAAGGTTTGAGTAATGTTTTTCAAGGCCTGGTACAGGGCGCGGTAATGTTTACGTTGTGGTGGCTGGTTTTCGCCAAGCTGCGCATTTTGCTGGGCTTCTTTGCGGGCGGCCCGGATCAGCGCGCGAAGCGCTTGCACGTCAGTAGCGGGGTAGGTTTGCAAAAACTCGGTCAACGCGTCGTCGCTGTCGATGAGAACATCGCGCAGGGCCTCCAGATGGTGCATGGCGCGGGTGTCCTCGTCAGCCCCGTGACGCCAGATTTCCAGCTGGTGCCGTATGGCCTGTGCGTCGGCGTTGCGCATCAGTTTGCCTACATACTGCATCTGGCGTCGACGCGCTTCGCGGCTCGTGATGCGCCGCGCTTCAATAATCGCCCCGTGCAGGGTGTCAGACAAGGGCAGCTGTCGAAGTTGATCGGGGCCGAGCTCGACCAATTGGTTGCCCAACTCTTGCAGCGCGTGCATGTCGCGTTTGCGTTGCGTTTTGCTGGGGCGATCGTCGGGTGTATTGTTGTGCGTAAGCGTATTGTCTGCCATATGCGCGGGGGGCACGGCGCGCGGCCTTGTCGGGACACACGTAGAGTGGCCCAAAACCAACGCTGTGCCTGTCTGAAAGACTTGGGTTTAATTGGCTATGATAACCGTCTGAATCCGGAAATAGCGAACTGCATTAATGAGCAACCCATCTACCACCCGTTTACCCATCCAACAGAATCAGGCCCATTTTCGCGAGCTGATCGACAGCGCTTTAAAGCATGCCAAGCAGTTGGGTGCCTCTGACGCCGTGGCCGAAGTGGGTGAAAGCCGTGGCCTTTCGGTGTCGGTACGCAATCGGGACACCGACACGGTCGAACAAAATCGGGACCGTACCTTGGGCGTCACGGTCTATGCCGGGAACCGCCGCGGGTCGGCGTCCACGTCTGATTTTTCACTTCAAGCCATCCGTGAAACGGTGGAGGCGGCGTGGCATATCGCCCGTTACACCGCCGAAGACACGGCCGCTGCTTTGCCGGATGTCGATTTGTTGGCCACTGATTTCCCCGATCTTGAGCTCTATCACCCGTGGGACATCACAACCGAAGAAGCGCTGCAGCTTGCTATGCGCGCCGAGCAAGCCGCCCTCGAGGAAAGCCCCCTGATAACCAATTCGGATGGCGCCGGCGTCGACACCTACGAAGGCCATTTTGTCTTGGGCAATACGCGCGGTTTTATGGGCGGGTATCCCTATACGCGCCATAGTTTGTCGGTATCGCCCATTGCCGGCAAGGATGGCGCCATGCAACGCGACTACTGGTACAGCGCGGCGCGCTCGCCCGTGGACGTGTCCGACCCAGAGTCGGTGGGCCGGTATGCCGCCCGGCGCGCGTTGTCACGTCTGTCGGCCCGTCGCCTCAAAACGGGCCGTTATCCGGTGTTGTTTGAAGGCCCGCTGGCGTTGGGGCTGCTGGGGGCGTTTGTGCAAGCCACCAGTGGCGGCGCCTTGTATCGGCGGGCCAGCTTTCTGCTGGATGCCTTGGGCAAGCCGGTACTAAGCGACCATATCGACATCGTCGAAGATCCGTTTATCAAGCGTGCCATGGGCAGTTCCGCGTTCGACAGCGAAGGGGTGCGCACCCAAGCCCGAAATGTGGTTGCCGGTGGCGTATTGCAGGGCTACTTCCTGTCCAGCTACACCGCGCGCAAGCTGAACCTCACCACCACGGGTAACGCGGGCGGCTCGCACAACCTTGAGCTACGCTCGCGCCTTACCCGGCCCGAAGACACGTTTGATGCCATGCTTAAAAAAATGGGCACCGGCCTGCTTGTTACCGAACTGATTGGCCAAGGCGTCAATTATGTGACGGGCGATTATTCGCGCGGGGCTTTCGGCTATTGGGTCGAAAATGGCGAGATCGCGTATCCCGTTGAAGAAATCACCATTGCCGGAAACCTTGCCGACATGTTCCGCAGTATCGTCGCGGTGGGTGCTGACGCAATTACACGCGGCTCCAAAACGTCGGGTTCGGTGCTCATCCAAGAAATGGCGGTGGCAGGGCAATAGGTCGTCGTAGCAGGGCGGTCGGCCGCCGTCGCAAGTCCGTCGTGGCAGGGCAGTATTGGCAGGGCAGTAATTGGCGGCGCCGTAAAGTTAGGGAATTTACCCTCCACAAAGCGGGTAGTAACGGGTATCATGCGCCTGTTAACTTTTCCTTAAGATTTTGTTTCAAATAAACGTCTGCCACAGGAGTTCATTCATGCAGCGCCGTTCCTTCCTGAAGAAAGCCGGTCTTGGTGCAGTCGCGGGTTCCGCCACCCTGGCTGCCCCGGTGGTCGCACAAGAAAACCCCAAAATCAACTGGACGATGACATCCTCGTATGGTCCGTCGCTGCCACCGCTGTTCTCGACGGCTCAGCTGTTCTGCAAAATGGTAGAAGAGGCAACGGATGGCAACTTCAGCATCCGCCTGTATCCGGCCGGCGAAATCGTTCCGCCGTTTGAAATCATGGATGCCGTAGGTAACCGCACGGTCGAGTGCGGGCAGACCGCGTCGTACTATTTTTACGGTAAAGACCCCAGCTTCTGCTTTGATACGGCCGTTCCTTTCGGTCTTAACGCGCGTCAAATGTACGCCTGGATGTATGAAGCAGACGGCATGGCGCTGCTGCGCGAGCTCTTCGCCACCCGCAATATCGTCAACTTCCCCATGGGTAACACCGGTACGCAAATGGGCGGTTGGTACCGTAAAGAGATCAAGTCGGTCGACGATCTCAAAGGCCTTAAAATGCGCACGGCCGGTTTTGCCGGCGAAGTTCTGGCGCGTTTGGGTGTTATTCCCCAGCAGATTCCCGGCGGTGACATTTACCCCTCGCTCGAAAAAGGCACGCTGGACGCGGTCGAGTTTGTCGGACCGGTCGATGACGAAGCCCTGGGCTTCCAGAAAGTGGCCAAGTACTACTACTATCCCGGCTGGTGGGAAGGTTCCGCCCAGGTCTCGCTGTACGTCAACGATGACGCCTACAACGAGCTGCCCAAGCAGTACCAAAGCCTGATCGACACCGTCACGCGCGCGGCCGGTAACAACTTGCTCAGCAAGTACGACGCCGGTAACCCGGGTGCGCTGCGTCGCCTGATCGCCAGCGGCGCCGAGCTCAAGGCGTTCCCCCGCGACGTCATGGACGCGTCGTTCGAGGCCGCCAACGTGGTCTACAAAGAGTTCTGCGACCGTGATCCCATGTTCAAGAAAATTCACGACAGCTACATGGAATTCCGTGACAGCGTCGTGCCCTGGTTCCGTGTTGCCGAAGGCTCTTTCGACAACTACTTGGGTATTGCTCTGGCCAGCCGTCGCGGGTAAGCAACAATACCCTCCGGCCATGCCAGACGTTGGAGGCCTAACATCCACCAACGGCCTCTATGGCCAAGACATCGTGGCCCTGCCTCTGGTAGCGGTCCCGTTAAAAAGCGCGGTTTCTGTGTTTAGGCCGCGCTTTTTCATGCTAGAATGGTGGGCTTTACCGGCATTGCAACGTACGGGCGAGCTTTAACAACGCCTTGGCGTTCGTCAGTTTTTTGCCGGATATAGGCGGCACAAGCCGCCGGGCTTGCAAATGGGTTGCAAGCTTTGCTTTTTTATCCTCAGGAACCATCATGAAGACATTTGTGGCCAAGCCGCATGAAGTCCAACGTGAATGGTATGTGATTGATGCCAAGGACAAAGTCCTCGGGCGTGTGGCCAGCGAAGTCGCACGTCGGTTACGCGGCAAGCACAAACCAGAATACACTCCTCACGTTGACACCGGCGATTACATCATTGTCATCAACGCTGCCGAAATCGCTGTTACCGGCAACAAAGCGCGTGACAAGCGTTATTACCGTCACTCGGGCTATCCCGGCGGTATCACCGAAACCAACTTCGAAACAATGCAGCAGCGTTTCCCCGGACGCGCTCTGGAAAAAGCCGTCAAGGGTATGTTGCCCAAGGGCCCTCTGGGCTACGCCATGGCCAAAAAGCTGAAGGTGTATGCGGGCGCAGAACACCCCCATTCTGCCCAACAGCCTAAAGCGCTGGAAATCTAAGGACAGCTCATGATCGGTAATTGGAATTACGGAACCGGTCGCCGCAAGACGTCGGTGGCCCGTGTGTTCTTGAAAAAAGGTTCAGGCAATATCGTTGTAAACGGCAAGCCTGTTGATGAATACTTCGCCCGCGAAACCGGACGCATGATCGTCCGCCAGCCGCTGGTTTTAACTGAAAACCTCGAGTCGTTCGACTTCCACGTCAACGTACACGGCGGTGGCGAAAGCGGTCAGGCCGGTGCCATCCGTCATGGCATCACCCGTGCGCTGATCGACTACGACGAATCGCTCAAGCCGGCACTGCGTCAGGCAGGCTTCGTTACGCGCGATGCCCGTGCGGTCGAGCGTAAAAAAGTTGGTCTGCACAAAGCGCGTCGTCGCAAGCAGTTCAGCAAGCGCTAATTGTTTTGCCGGGCGCCACTGGGGTGCCGCGGCAAATCATGCAGTTGTTCAAACCCCGGCATGTTGCAGCATGGCCGGGGTTTTGTCTTTCAGCAAACTGGTTTGCCCAGTAAAGGGCGACCAGGCCGGTAACAGTAGCTCCGTCGGCCCGCGGGGTGCCGCGCGGTCAGCTTGTCGGGTCGCTTTTGTCCTGGCATGTGCGCCAGAGCGCACGCGGTGGGGCATAATAGGGGTTTGGAGATGGGCAGTAGCCGTTTCAGGCTTTAGCCGCTGTCTGTCAATGGTTGTAATTTTATGGATTTCGGGGTGGCAGTATGGGCACAAGCAAGCGCATCAAAGCAGGTATTGTGGGCGGAACCGGGTATACCGGGGTCGAGCTGCTGCGTCTGCTGGCCGCCCATCCTCACGTAGAGCTCGTTGCCATCACATCACGCAGCGAGGCCGGAACGCCCGTGTCGGCCATGTTTCCCAACTTGCGTGGCCATGTGGATCTGATCTTTCAAACACCTGATGACGCCGGGCTGGACCAGTGCGATGTGGTCTTTTTTGCCACGCCCCATGGTGTTGCCATGAGCCAGGCGCGCGAGCTTCTCGACAAGGGCGTACGCATTATCGATTTGGCGGCTGATTTCCGCCTGAAAGATACCGACGCCTTTGCGCAGTGGTACAAGATGCCCCATTCGTGTCCCGATATCCTGGAAACGGCGGCTTATGGCATTCCCGAGCTTAATCGCGATGCCATCGCCAAGGCCAAGGTGGTGGGTAACCCTGGCTGCTACCCCACCACGGTATTGCTTGGGCTGGCTCCGCTGTTTGCACAGGGCAAACCGCTTGTCGACGGCTCGCGCATTATTGCCGATTGCAAATCAGGTGTCTCGGGTGCCGGCCGTACGCCCGCAGTGGCTACCTTGTTTGCAGAAGCTAGCGATACGCTCAAGGCTTATGGCATGCCCGGGCATCGTCACCACCCTGAGATCACCGAACACTTGTCGGGTCTTGCCGGCGCGCCGGTCGATATATTGTTTGTTCCGCACCTGGTACCCATGGTTCGCGGCATGTTCTCTACGCTGTACGTACGCATTCACCCCGACGCGCTCAGCACTGATTTCCAGGCGCTGTTCGAGCAGCACTATGCCAACGAACCGTTCGTTGATGTCATGCCGGCGGGGGCCATTCCTGAAACGCGCTCGGTGCGTGGCGCCAACACATTACGTATTGCCGTGCACCGTCCCGGAAACGGCGACCAGCTGATTGTGTTTGTTGCGCAAGATAACCTGGTTAAAGGGGCGTCCGGTCAAGCCGTGCAAAACATGAACCTCATGTTTGGTTTCCCCGAAACGGCCGGGTTGTCGCAAATTGCGCTGTTGCCCTAATTCTGCGCTGTAAGGCTTTCGTGTTTAATCGGGCCGCGTCGTCATGAAACGGCAGGTGCCAAATGCTCAGCCAAGGCAACCCAATGCTGGCCCACGCGCGCTTGCTGCCTTGGCAGGCATGGTGTTGGGCGTGGCGTTGACATTAGCCGCCGTGCTGTTGTGGTATGCCCCCCGGATGCAAGACGACCTGTCATTGTTCGGGCAGCAGTTACAGCAGGCACGAAGTCATCTTGATGCACTCCAGGCCCAGCGTGATGTGCTCGAGGGGCAGCTTGCTGTCGAGAAAAGCACGCGGCAAAACCTTGAGTTGCTGCTGAAGTCCGTGCAGACCGAGCTTGGCGCCGCCCGTGATCAAATCGCTTTTTTCAACGAATTGCTGCCACCCGGGCCTGACGGTAGCATCAGCATTCGCGCCTTCGACGTCCAGCCGCGGGGCCCGCTGCTTCACTTTCGTGTGTTACTGATGCGCAGTGGCGCAAGCACAGAACCGTTCGTGGGGGCCTTGCAATTTCAGGCCTCTGGCACCATGTCAGAAACGGGCGAGGACGTTTCCGTTGTGCTTGAACCCGCACGCGCGGTCGACGCTCAAGATCAAGCGCGGCTATCGGAAGACCGCCTCCCGGCCTTTGCGTTGCAGTTCGACCAGTTTCAGCGCAGCACGGGGTTGCTGGCGCTACCGGTCGGCTTTCAACCGCGCGAAATTACCGTCAACGTGGTTGAGGAAGACCGGGTAAGGGCCTCGCGTACGCTTGAATTTCCTATGCGGCCCCCGGGCCCCTGATGGTATAGTATGAATATTGCGTGGCGTTAAAATGCCGCTTTGGAGCTTGTTATGACTACGCTGACAGAATCTGTTGACCTGCAGGCACCGCCTGCACCGCTGTTGTTTACCGACGCTGCCGCGTCCAAGGTAAAAGAACTTCTCGCTGAAGAGGGCAACCCTAACCTTAAACTGCGCGTGTTTGTGCAGGGTGGGGGGTGCTCCGGGTTTCAGTACGGCTTTACATTTGACGAAGTCGTCAACGACGACGACACCACCGTGGATAAATATGGGGTAAAGCTGCTTATCGACCCCATGAGCTTCCAATATTTGGTGGGCGCCGAAATTGATTTCAAAGACGATATCGAGGGTGCACAGTTCGTTATTCGCAACCCCAACGCAACCACCACCTGCGGTTGTGGTTCGTCGTTCGCGCCCTCGTATTAAGTAAGGTAGCGACGGCCTCGTGCCAGGCCGACGTTAAACGACTGCACTTAAAGCCCCGCACCGTGCGGCTGCTGCGTTAGCCGCGCTGCCCATGCGAGGCTTTTACGTTCTACGCTGGGTACTTGCAACCCAGGATGCGAGGTTCCCGTGCGCCGGTTACCGCCGGCAGGCCGCCCGCGACACCGTGGTCCCACGCATGGGCTAGCCACGCAAAGGCCAAGGCCTCCACAAGTTGCACCGGCACGCCCAAAGTTTCGCTTGACCGTACGGGGCAAGGCAATTCGGCGGCCAAATGTGCCATCAGGCTTTTGTTTAATGCGCCACCACCGCACACAATCACCTCTTGGGTGTCAGGCGCGTAGCGGGCCAGTGCGAGCGCCACGGTCCGAGCGGTAAAGGCCTGCAGGGTTGCCTGTATATCCGCATCATTAGGCCGGTTGTTGGCTTGCTCAAGTCGTGCTTGTAGCCACTGGGCATTAAACAAATGGCGTCCGGTGGATTTTGGCGGTGCCACGTCTAGCCACGGTTCGCTGGCAAGCAACAGGTCCAGCAATGCGGTGTTCACATTGCCTGACGCGGCCCACTGGCCATCCCGGTCATAGGCACATCCCTTCTTCTCTTGTATCCAGGTATCCAGCAAAACGTTCGCGGGGCCCGTATCGAAGCCCAGCACCTTGCCATCGGCAGATAACACCGTCACATTGGCGATGCCCCCCAAATTAAGCACCACCCGATTCTTTCCCGACGCCGCAAACAGCGCTTGATGCACAATGGGCACCAATGGGGCACCTTGCCCGCCGGCTGCGATGTCACGGGAGCGGAAGTCAGCCACCACGGCAATGCCGGTACGCTCGGCGAGGTGTGCCGGCGCGTTAATCTGAACGGTGTAGCCAGCATCGGGTGCATGGCGCACAGTCTGCCCATGAGCGCCAATGGCCGAAACTTGCTTGGATCGCAAACCACTGTCGCGAAGCAGTTGGTGGACAACGTCCGCGTACAAGTTGGCGAGTTGGATCCCCGCCAGCGCGGACCGTTCCAATTCATTATGGGCGGGGTGGTTCAGCGCCAGAAATTCGGCCCGGAGCGTGTCGGGAAAGGGCAGGGATGCCGCCGCAATAATCGATGGGCGCTCCGCTTGCTGAAAGTTTGCCAGCACGCCGTCAACACCGTCCGTGCTGGTGCCCGACATCAGGCCAATGTAGTAGGGCCCCGCATGGCTTGGCATTATTCGCTGGCCAGGCTCATGCCTTCTTCCTGGAGTTGCGCCACCAACTGGATTTGGTCGCGATACTGCGCGGCAACTTGTTTGAACTGGTCAAGTTCGTTGCCTTCCAGTGCGCTGGCGACAGGAAGATCGACAGATAAGGGGTCGACCGGCTTGTTGGCGATGCGGAATTCGTAGTGCAAGTGCGGGCCGGTTGCCCAGCCGGTGGCACCCACATAGCCGATAAGATCGCCCTGGTTAACCCGGGCGCCCTTGCGTAACCCTTTGGCAAAGCGACTTTGGTGCGCGTACAGGGTTGAATATTTCCCTTGGTGACGCAAGATGATGGTTTTCCCGTAGCCACGCTGGTTGCCGATAAACTCGACGACGCCATCCGCCGTGGCGTGAATCGGCGTGCCGGTGGGGGCGGCGTAATCCACACCATTATGGCTGGTCCAGCGGCCGTGGATGGGGTGCTTGCGCTTGCCGAAGGTAGAACTGATACGCGAAAACTTCAGTGCGTTGCGCAAGAAGGCGCCGCGTACGCTGCGGCCGTCAAAGTCGTAATAGCTGCCGCGGCCATCTTCGTGCTCGAACCATACCGCTTCGTGCGCCTTGCCGCGGTTATTGAATTCGAGCGCCAGAATGCGTCCGGCGCCGCTTTCTACACCATCGTGTGAATGCGTCTCGTAGATGATGCGGAAGGTATCCCCTTTGCGCAGGTCGCGAATGAAGTCGATGCGACTGGATAGAATATCGGCCATTTGCAGGGTGATGGCGTCGGGAATACCGGCGCGATCAGTGGCGCCAAACAGGGACGATTCAATACGCCCCTCCGCCACGCGAACCTGAACGTCGGCCATTTTGCTGAGTTCTTGCGCAACGAAGCCGCCTTCACCGTCGGGTGTCACTTCAAGCCATTTCGCAACACTGGTGCCGTTTTCGACGGCCGATGGCGTGTGGTTGTAGCGTAGCCATACCAAGTTGCCCTCGATATCCAGCGCGGCCTGCAACGTACGCCCGGGATACAGCTTGTAAATGGAGCGGGCATCTTCATTGTGGGTCAGGAAGGGCAACAAGCCTTTTTCGTGCACATCCAGGCGTTGCAGCAGGGCGGCCAGCGTATCACCACGCTCAATGCGGGTTTCGCTGACAAACGGCGCAGCCGATGTGCTGGCATCGTGGCCCAGCGGTGTGGGGAAGGGGTCGGGTAAGGCCAGGCGCTGTTCGGTGTGATAGGTAACCGGCGCTTCGGGGGGCTTTACGACGGCCAGTGCGGCGGCGGTGCCAAACAGGGCCAGTGCTACAAGGACGACACCGTTACGGAAAAAATGGCGATTTTTCTGACGTGCCCGCAAAATTTCTCGGTAAGAGGGCGGATTGTGCGTGCCTTTGTTTTGCATAACCTGGAAACCTGGATAGGGCAATGCCTCTGCAGCCGCAGTGCAGGGCGATGCCACACGGGTTTTCTATATAAATAGCGGGCTTCGGCCGGCAAAGCCCTCTGATAAAATACGGGGATGCCTGCTGGTCAGGCGAGTGTCGTGTAGCATGCTACCGTATTACCTCAAATTTTTCGACCCCTGTCCCACGTCCTTTACATTTGGTTTCTTATGTCGCAAAAAGAAATGCCCCTGACACCGCGTGTCCAAGAAGAGTTGGAAATTGTGAAACGCGGTTGCGAAGAGCTGCTTGTCGAGTCTGAATTTGCACAAAAACTGGCAAGAAGCCATGCCACGGGCACTCCCTTGCGCATCAAGCTGGGGCTTGATCCCACCGCGCCAGACATTCATCTTGGCCATACGGTCGTGCTCAACAAGATGCGCCAGCTTCAAGATCTGGGCCATACGGTCATCTTTCTCATTGGCGACTTCACCGCTACCATTGGGGATCCCAGCGGTCGCAATGCCACGCGCCCGCCACTTACCGCCGAGCAAATCGAAGAAAACGCCAAAACCTATTACGCACAGGCCAGCATGATTCTGGACCCTGAAAAAACAGAAATTCGCTACAACTCGCAGTGGTGCGATCAATTGGGTACCCGGGGGCTCATTCAGTTGGCGTCCCGCTACACGGTGGCACAAATGATCGAGCGCGACGACTTCACCAAGCGCTTCAAGGCGGGTGTGCCCATTTCGATTCACGAATTCTTGTACCCGCTGTTGCAGGGCTACGATTCGGTCGAACTGAAGGCCGACCTCGAACTGGGCGGAACCGACCAAAAGTTCAACTTGCTGGTTGGGCGCGAGCTTCAGAAAGAATACGGCCAAGAGCCGCAGTGCGTGCTGACCATGCCGCTGTTGGAGGGCACCGATGGTATCGAGAAAATGTCCAAATCCAAGGGCAACTATATCGGCATCACGGAAGCACCCGAGTCCATATTTGGCAAGATCATGTCGATATCCGACGAGCTCATGTGGCGCTATTACGAGCTGCTGTCCACCAAGTCGATGGCACAGATCAACGACTTGCGTCACCAAACTGAACAGGGGCTTAACCCGCGTGATGTCAAGGTGATGCTTGCCGAAGAAATTGTCACACGTTTTCATAACGCCGATGCCGCCAAACGCGCGCACGAACAATTCAACGCCCAGTTTCGCGATGGTGCCCTGCCGGAAGATATGCCCGAGGTCACGTTGTCGGGCGCGCCGCTCAATGTGGTGCAAGTTCTGCGTCAGTCCGGCCTGGTGGCGTCAGCCTCGGAAGGCCAGCGCAACATCCAGCAGGGTGGGGTACGCGTCAATCAGGGCCGTGTCGAAGACCGCACCTTGAGTCTTGATGCGGGTACCTATATTGTGCAGGTGGGCAAGCGTCGGTTTGCCCGCGTCACACTAACGGGTTAAGTCACGTCAAGGAGTCATCATGAAAGTAGTGAGCGAATCGTTTGTCGACCAGGGGAACATTCCCGAGCGCTTTGCATTTGCCAAAATGGACCCAAAGTCCGCCTCGCGCATTGCGTTATCCGGAAACGTCAACCCTCATCTGGCATGGTCCGATGCGCCCGCCGGCACGCAATCTTTCGTGGTGATTTGTCATGACCCCGACGTGCCCAGCAAGCCGGATGACGTCAACCAGGCCGACCGTGAGATCCCCGATTCGCTGCCACGCGTTGACTTCTACCATTGGGTGCTTATCAACGTGCCGGCCTCTACCACTGAAATTGCCGAAGGCTCGTACTCGGACGGTATTACACCGCGTGGCAAGGCCGGTCCGCTGTCACTGGACGGTACACGCCAAGGTCTGAATGATTACACCCAGTGGTTTGCGGGCGACCACGACATGAACGGTGACTACTTCGGTTACGACGGCCCCTGTCCTCCGTGGAACGACTCAATTGTTCACCGCTACGTGTTTACCGTTTATGCACTGGATATCGCTGAGGTCGACGTCAGCGGTAAATTTACGGGGCCTGACGTTTTGAAAGCCATCGATGGCCATATTCTGGGCCAGGCGTCCATTACCGGTCTGTACACCCTTAACCCACGCCTGGCTGCGGCCTGACGCATCACCTGGCCCCAAGGCGGGGGAGGTTCTGATCACGGCTTGGGCCGCTTTTAAATAGCTTCCCGGCGCGGCAATAGGATGCCGTGGCCCGGGTATTGCCATTGCCACCGGCGGTCAAGGCGTTATCGGGTTAAAATAGCGAATTCGCATTCGCTCGTAATCTCTTTATTTTTATCAGGATTTCCCATGTTTGATCGCTCCCGCACCCTTGATCAGGTTGATGCTGATGTCTGGGCAGCCATCCAGAAAGAAAACGTCCGTCAAGAACAGCACATCGAACTGATCGCGTCTGAAAACTACGCCAGCCCCGCGGTCATGCAGGCCCAAGGCACGCAACTTACCAACAAGTATGCCGAAGGCTATCCCGGTCGTCGCTATTATGGCGGGTGCGAGTACGTGGACATTGTCGAGCAACTGGCCATCGATCGCCTGAAAGCGCTTTTTGGTGCCGAGGCTGCCAACGTGCAACCTAATTCGGGCTCGCAAGCAAACCAGGGCGTGTACATGGCGGTACTGAAGCCGGGCGACACGGTCTTGGGCATGAGCTTGGCCGAAGGGGGCCACCTTACGCATGGCTCGCCTGTCAACGCGTCGGGCAAGCTGTACAACTTCATTTCCTATGGCCTGGATGCCAACGAAGAACTCGATTACGACCAGCTCGAGCAATTGGCCAAGCAACACCGTCCCAAGCTGATTGTTGGGGGCGCGTCGGCGTATTCCTTGCGTATCGACTTCGAGCGCATGGCGCGTATCGCCCACGACAACGGCGCACTCTTCATGGTTGATATCGCCCATTACGCCGGTCTGGTTGCCGGCGGCGCATACCCCAACCCCGTGCCCCACGCTGACTTTGTCACCTCAACCACGCACAAGTCGCTGCGCGGGCCGCGCGGTGGTGTCATCATGATGAAGGCCGAACACGAAAAAGCCGTTAACTCGGCCATTTTCCCGGGCATTCAGGGCGGGCCGCTCATGCACGTCATTGCGGCCAAAGCCGTGGCCTTCAAAGAGGCTCTGGATCCGTCCTTCAAAGACTACGCTGCCCAAGTCATCAAAAACGCCGATATTCTGGCTCGCACCTTGGTCGAGCGCGGGCTGCGCATTGTGTCCGGCCGCACCGAAAGCCATGTCATGCTGGTCGACTTGCGTGCCAAGGGCATTACCGGTAAAGACGCCGAAGCCGCATTGGGCGAGGCGCACATTACCGTCAACAAAAACGCCATTCCGAACGATCCGGAAAGCCCCTTCGTAACCAGCGGCATCCGTCTTGGCAGCCCCGCCATGACAACCCGTGGTTTCAAAGAGGCCGAGGCTGAGCTGACGGGTCACCTGATCGCCGACGTATTGGATAACCCGACCGACGCTACCGTTATTGCAGACGTTCGCGACCGCGTTAACGAGCTCACCGCCCGTTTCCCGGTTTATAAATAACCTGCGCGGCCGTTACGCACAGGCCGAAAGCGGCAACCAATAATGAAATGCCCGTTTTGCAACAATGCCGACACTCAGGTGATCGATTCCCGGGTGTCCGAAGACGGCGACACCATCCGTCGCCGGCGGCGTTGCACGGCTTGTGAACGTCGCTTCACCACTTACGAGCGCATCGAATTGCAGATGCCCACGGTGGTGAAGCGTAACGGCACTCGCTCCGAATTTGATATTGCCAAGTTGCGGGGCAGTCTTAATCTGGCGCTGCGCAAACGTCCAGTCAGCACATCGCAGGTTGACGCTGCCGTCGCGCGCATTCAAGAGTCGCTTCTGCTAAGTGGCCAACGCGAGGTTGACTCCCGCTATATAGGCGAACTGGTCATGGCAGAACTGCGCCAGCTGGATCAAGTCGCGTATGTGCGGTTTGCCTCGGTGTACAAAAGTTTTGAAGACATCGGTGAATTCATTCACGCCATCGATGAAATGAAGCACCCTTCACGGTCGTGATAGCCCCACACTCCGCTCTTAGCCCAGACGACGCACACTGGATGGCGCAGGCGCTCGAACTGGCGCATTCGGTCACATATTTGACGTCGCCCAACCCCCGCGTGGGTTGCGTCATCGTGCGTGACGGACGCGTATTGGGCCAAGGCGCCACCCAGGCAGCGGGCAGCGCACATGCCGAAGTGATGGCGTTGCAACAAGCACGCGAGCGCGGACACGCGGTACAGGGCGCCACGGTGTATGTCACGCTTGAGCCCTGCAGCCACCATGGGCGTACGCCACCGTGTGTGGATGCATTGGTTCAGGCCCGGCCGGCGCGCGTTGTGGTGGCCATGTCTGACCCCAATCCTCTGGTTAGCAACCGTGGGCTGGAACACCTGCGGGCCGCTGGTATACGCGTCGATGTGGGGCTGATGGCCGAACAGGCACTCGACATCAACCCGGGGTTTGTGGCGCGTATGGTGCGCGGCAGGCCCTGGGTGTGGGTGAAGCTTGCGGCGTCGTTGGACGGCTATATTGCCTTGCCTGACGGTGAGTCAAAATGGATTACCGGAGCGGCCGCGCGCGCCGATGGACACCACTGGCGCGCCCGCAGCTGTGTCGTGCTTACCGGGCTGGGTACCGTTAATGCCGACGACCCGCTGCTTAACGTGCGTGATGTGGACACGGTACGTCAGCCCGTGCGCGCCATCGTCGACACCCGGTTTGAGGTGGCCGAATCGGCCCGTATTCTTGATGGGGGCCGCGTCTGGGTGTTTACCTGCCGCGATGACGCGGCCAAAGCAAGCCGATTGGCGCAGAAAAATGCGGAAGTGGTTGTGCTGCCAGGTTCGGGCAATGGTGTGGATCTGCATGCCATGATGGAATGGATGGCCGCGCGCGATATAAACGAAGTGCATGTCGAAGCCGGCTCACGCCTGAGCGGCGGCTTGCTGGATGCTGGCTTGGCCGATGAGCTGTTGGTGTATATGGCCCCAGCCTTGTTGGGGCATGGGATCGCCATGGCGGGTATCCAGCCGTTAGAGTCACTGGCGCGCGCACAGCGTTTTGAGTTTATTGAAACGGCCCCGGTGGGCAATGACGTGCGGCTTCGCTTGCGCGACCCGCGGCATTGGCAAACCTTATGTCAGGCCGCCGGGCTGCCCGCGTCGGCCAGCTAAGTTGAATCCACGATTTTGACAGGAATTGCGATGTTTACGGGAATTGTTTCGGCCATGGGCGAGATTGTAGAGGTTACGCCGCAGCAAGCGGGGGGCGACGACGCCGGGGTACGCCTGACCATTCGCGTGGGCGATTTCCTGCGCCCGACCACTAAAATCGGTGATTCAATCGCCATTCAGGGCGCGTGCATGACGGTGGTAGATATGTCAACACAGCGTGCGGGCAACCAAGGTACCGAGGACCAATTTGTGGTGGATGTCTCGCGCGAGAGCCTGAACAAGACGGTGGGATTGGACCGGCCCGGCCCCGTCAACCTGGAACATTCGCTGCGCATGGGCGATACGCTGGACGGCCACTTGGTGTCAGGCCATGTCGATGGTTTGGGCACCGTCAGCCATTTTGCACCGGTAGGCGAGTCGCACGAACTGCGCATCCGCGTGCCGGTCGAGCTAGCGCCATATCTAGCCTATAAAGGTTCCATAACGGTCAATGGTGTCAGCCTTACCATTAACCGTGTTGATGATAGCGAGGGCAGTAGTGAGATCAGTATCAATCTGATCCCCCACACTGTTCAGGTCACCACCTTGCAATACCTGAAAGAGGGCGACAAGG
>JAJUIY010000210.1 GCA_029267415.1 Alcaligenaceae bacterium | reverse complement strand
GGTTGCACCGGCGGCAAATACCAAGGCAGCTATCGTGCAGGCGGTGGAAAACATGCGTTTCCTGGGCAAGACACCTTTGTCGGCAGCCGTGCAGCAAGCCGCCGCCGAACTACGCCACACCGAAGACAAGGCAACCGTCATCCTGATCACCGACGGCGAAGAAACCTGCAATGCCGATCCCTGTGCCCTGGGTGCCGAACTGAAGCAAAGCGGGGTGGACTTCACCGCGCACGTGGTGGGCCTTGGCCTGACCAAGCAACAAGGCGAACAAGTTTCCTGCCTGGCCCACAACACGGGCGGCCAGTACTTTGCCGCCGGCGACGCCGCCCGGCTAAGCCATGCACTGAACGCCGCGATGCAGGCCACCCGTGCAGCAACGCCCGAACCTGAACCGGAGCCCGCCCTGCCTCCAGCTACTCTCGATGCCCCGGAAGTTGCAGGCGCCGGTGTCATGATTGAGATCGGCTGGACAGGTCCTGACGCGCCCGGCGACTACGTCACCATCATCGACCCCCAGGAAAGCGACATCCAGAGCGGCGCCTACGAGCGCACCGAACGCGGAAACCCGATCAAGCTGCAGACACCCGGCACGCCGGGGCACTACGAGGTGCGCTATGTCATGGCCGAGCGCAGTGCCGTGCTGGCTCGGCAAACCATACAGCTAGTGCCTGTGGGGGCCACGGTTTCAGGCCCGGAAAGCGTGGGCGCAGGCGGCTGGGTTACGGTGCAATGGACAGGCCCCGACAGCCCGGGCGACTACATTACCGTGGTCAAGGCCGGCGCGCCCGACGCAAAATACAACGACTACGCCCGCACCAGCAGCGGCAACCCGGTAAGGGTAGTGGCCCCGGATAGCGAGGGCCGGTACGAAATTCGCTACGTGCTGGATAAATCCACACGCGTGCTTGCCTCGCAGCCGCTAATCCTCACCCCTGTCTCGGCGAGCCTTGAGCTCGTTGGCAACGCCGTTCCCGGCGGCACGGCAACGGTGGCATGGACAGGCCCGAACAATCGCGGCGATTACATCACCATCGTGCCCAAGGGCGCCCCCGCCGCGAAGTACCTTGACTACGCACGCACGGAACCCGGCGCGCCGGTAACCATCAGGTTGCCGCAAGAACCCGGCGAGTACGAACTGCGCTACGTGATGGACAGTTCCAAACGCGTGCTGGCAAGCCTGCCACTGACGCTGCCCCACATCGCGGCCGACAACAGCTTACAAACACAAGGCGACCAACCATGAAGACGACACTTTGGCTTTGCGCCTTCGCCCTGCTGTCGGCATCCGTCCAGGCCGCCAGCAATCCCCTGCAGCAGGCCATGGCGCAGCTTGACGCCATGGGAAATGAATTCGTTCAGGCGGCCAACCACAGCCAGATCAACACCGACAATCTGACCGACAGCCGATACTACACGGCGACCACTTTCCCCAATGCCACATCGGCGCACACGTCCATCGGCCTTCCAGACGCCGGGCTCGACGCGCTTACCCGTGCTGTGCTGCTGGTACATACTTACGAAGCGCCTCTGCCCCATACTCGGTACCGCGTCGAGTACAGCATGAACGTGTCGCCCGACGTACCCGAGGCGCGACAAGATTATGTAGAGGTTCGACGCTACAACCTTGGCCCGGCCCGCCGCGCCGACCTGCAAGCATCGACGCCTGCAAACCACTTGGCCGACCCGCAAGAGTTCGGAGTGGGGCCGCATGTCAGCTGGCGTTTTGTCATGGCTCCCGTCATGGGGTTTCAGGCTGCGCTGATACACGCCGGCCGCGTCGAAATACCTGCCGCCCAGGCACAGGCCGACGACTGTCTTGGCGTATCGTGCCTGGCCCTGGCCAACCCCACAGGCCCCGAACGAAGCTGGCAGCCCGTGCCGTCGCCACAGTTGGAGCCCGCCCTGTACGCGTCGCGTAGCAACTGGGGCGTGGCAACGCCGGCCCGCGTTATGCAAGAGCTTTGGAGCAGCATCGCCGGCCAGGGCATGGACCCTTTGCCCTATCAGCCCGGCAAGGCGGCCTTTCAGTTTGTCATTTCTTCCAACATTGATGGCCAGGAAGCGGCTGTCGTGGGCCTGGCCAGGCAGTCAATAGTTTTGGATTCGACCGTGTCGGAAATCTGGACGCAGCGCTTCGAGGCCGAACAAACACCGCCCGATTTTTCAACGCTGCTTGTGCCTCGGCGTTAACAGTTTGTGTCCCGACGTTAACAAAAACAAGCAATCTTTTACCGACACAAGCTGCCTTTCCTTACACAACACACATATCCATGGTGAACTCATGAAAAAACTACTTGCCGCCTGTACCGCTGCCCTGCTGTCGGTCACCGGCGCAACGGTGGCGCAAGCGCTTCCTCACTACGAATCCACTGGCACCATAGAGCTTGCCATCGACGGCAAGCAGGTCACCTACCACTCCACCTCCAACACCGTGCCCGGGCAGCCCGGCAGGCTCGTACATACCGCCAACTGGCGCACCTTTCCGCCCATGATGATGGGCGGCGTCAACCTGGCGCCCAAAGGCATACTGCTGTCGGTTGCCGCGCAGCCTACGATCGAGCCCGACCATTCGGCACCACAGCTGAAGCTTACGTTTTCGTTAGACGAAAACAACTACAACCTGCTGGATTCCACACCCTTCGAGGTAATCTACACCGTCAAAGAAGGCCGCCAGGCCGGCGATTACAAGCATGCATCCGGCACGCTCGAAATTGAATATGCCAAGCTCGAAGGCGATGTGCTTCACGTTGTAGGCAAGGCCAAGGGCACGCTTGCCGACAGCAATAACATACACGGCTCCGGTCGCACACTTAATTATGAAGCCAACTTCAACGTCCTTGCGCCCAAGCATTGATTCGTCCCGCGCTGCCTCAACTCGCCTGGTTTCCATTAGCTTTGGCGTGGCCCGACCGACCTTAGTTGGTGCTGCAGCCCTGCTGCTTTCCGCTTGCGCCAGCATGTCCGCAAAAGAATGCCTAAGCGCCAACTGGCTTGAGCAAGGATACCGCGACGGACGCGCCGGCCACACGGCGAGCCTGCTTGAAGACCACCGCGAAGCCTGCAGCAAGGTGGGCGTAACCCCCAATGCGCAGCAATACCATGCGGGCAGAAACCAGGGGCTGCTTGAATACTGCACGCCGGCGAATGCCGTAAACGAAGGCCGCCAAGGAAGAAGTTATCGCAACGTCTGCCCCATGCATCTGGAACGTCAGTTTCTGGCCAACCATCAGCGCGGCTATCGGGCCTACGAAGCGCAACAGAACGTCGACAGGCTTTACCGCGACCTTCAGCGCGCCGAGCGCGACCTTAATAAAGAAAAAGACAAAAACAAACGCCACGAACTACGCCGAAAAATTCGACGCCTGGATAACCGCTTGTCGCGTGCACGGAACGATCTGCACTACCTCGAGCGGCAACTGTATCGTTCCCCTTAGTATTGGGCAGCTTCCATGAACCCAACCCGACGCTTCCTGATGGCCCACGCCTTGCTCATGGTGGGGTTGCTTCTTGCTACGGTAAAGCCTGTTCACGCCAAATGGCCCACGATCAATTGGGTCATCACCGAAAAGCCTGAAAAGGGGGGTAAGGCGCCCACAGGCACGCGCGCGTCCATTGCAGAAGAACACCGCCTCACGCTGCAAAGCGCCAGCTCCTGGTTCCAGTCCATGTCTTTCCCGGCACCGTATCAGATCAACGAGCGCGGGAAATTCTCATTCAAAGATAACGAGCGCTATCTGGCGTACCTGCGCCCCGACTCTTCCAACCCGGTATCC
>JAJUIY010000216.1 GCA_029267415.1 Alcaligenaceae bacterium | reverse complement strand
TGGCAAGAAAAGCGCCGATCATCAGCCAGGCGCTCGGGGTATGCGCTGGCTGAATCCAGTCAGGTGTAAACGCGCGGGGCGGTATCCTCGCCCGTTTCACGGGCGACCATGCCCGCGCGGCATTCCTGTCAGGTTTAGCGCATTGTTGCGCGCATCGCCGCGCTAACGGCTTACTGCGCTAATGGCTTACCGGCCGTGCAACTCGGAAAGCATGCGGATGCCGGCAATGCCGTGCGCGCCGGCCCGCATCGCATCGGGCATGGTGCTTTCGGATTGCCCGCCTATGGCAAATACCGGCAGGCCGGCTTGGCTGTTCAGGGTGCCGAACGCGCTCCAGCCCATGCCCGGTGTGCCGGGGTGCGAAGGCGTATCCAATACATGGCCAACCAGCGCAAAGTCGGCGTTGAGCCGGCGTGCGATGCTTAGCTCCGCTGCGTTGTGCGCCGATACCGCAACGTAGCGATCCAGGCGTTGTGCGCCCGGCAGTGCTTTGTCCGATGCAGGCGGGCCGGGCTCGCCGGCTGCGGCGGATGCCCACCGACTGGTATCAATGATCTCGTCGGCGTCTGCACCAAGTACCGATGGCACGGCAGGCGGTGGCACCACGTCCGCGTCGGCGCTACCGGCCGTTGCTATAGACGCGGCCAGGGTGGCGGCATCTTCCGCGCGGTAATGGATGCCGTCGGCCTCGTCGGCCCATGCGGCAGGGTGGACGCTGTTTACCAGGCATGCCGCATCATAGCGCCGGCAAACCTGCACTACGCGTTCGAAGGCTGCATAAAGTGCCGTCTGGCTGGCAGGGTCGGTCCGCTTCGCCCAATCCGGTTCACGAAACTGAACCAGGCGCACCCCTTGTTCAAGGGCGCGCGTCAGTCGATTTAAAAACGGCTCCAAATTCTCTTGCGTTCCAATGGAGGTAAGCAGATAGCGGTTGGGCAGTTGAAGCCAGCGTAGCGGCGGTTCGGTGGCCGGCAGCAAAGGGCCAACGCTGGGTGTTTGGGTAATGGGTGTCCATGCCAGGGATTGGCCTTCCACGCCGGTTGGGGTACCTTCCCAACCCGTCACTCGGTGGAAGGCCAGCCGAACGATCGTTTTTGGGTATTCGTGCGTGTAGGTGACCCATGGGAATAGTTGAGTCACATGGATCCCGAGTTCTTCGTGCAGCTCGCGCACTAAAGCGTCGGATGCGCTTTCACCGGGCTCGATTTTTCCGCCGGGAAGCTCCCACCACCCGGACCAGGGTTTGTCGCCGGGGCGCTGCGCCAGCAGCAGCTGGCCATCGTGCGTAAGCAGCAGACCGGCGGCAACGTCAATAAACCGCTTAGACATGGCGTGCTGCCCAGTCGCGAGCGAATTGGCGCGCGACCCGCCCGGAGCGCGAGCCACGCTCAAGCGCCCATTGCAGGGCTTCGGTGCGAGCGTCAGCGATATGGGCCTCCGTGCAACCGTAGTGGCGTAGCCAATGCCCCACAATGTCCAGGTAGTCGTCTTGTTTGAACGGATAAAACGACAGCCAGATACCGAAGCGCTCGGACAGTGAAACTTTTTCTTCCACGGCTTCGCCGGGATGTATTTCGCCGGTGGCCGATGTCACGTTTTTCTGGTTTTCGCTCATGTATTCCGGCATCAGGTGGCGCCGGTTAGAGGTGGCGTAGATCAGCACGTTATCGCTGGTGGCAGAAATTGATCCGTCCAGCACCGACTTCAGTGCCTTGTAGCCCGCCTCACCTTCCTCAAATGAAAGGTCATCGCAAAAAATGATGAAACGCTCGGGGCGCGCACTGACTTGGTCGACAATAAAATCCAGGTCGGCCAGATCGGACTTGTCCACTTCAATCAGGCGCAGGCCCTGGTCGGCATATTTTGTCAGCATGGCTTTGACCAGCGAACTTTTGCCGGTGCCGCGTGCACCCGTCATCAGCACGTTATTGGCGGGCTTGCCTTGCAGAAAGTGAATCGTGTTGCGCTCGATAATGTCTTTCTGGCGCTCAACATGGCGGATATCGTCCGGATCCATGGTGGCAACGGCTTTGACACTGTCCAGCCAGCCGCTGCTGCCATTTTTGCGCCACCGGAAGGCAATCGCTTCCCAGTCGGTTGCGGGGGGTGCCGGCGGTAGCCAGGCTTCCAGTTGTGCCAGTACGCGTTCTGCTCGTGAAATCAATTGACTTAGGTCCGGCTTGCTCACAAATGTCTCCAATGCCACAAAAAACTTGGGTGTGCCTGCGTGGGGCAAACCGATATTATCCTTAATTCCACAAGACTTCGTATAATCTCGGTTTTGGTCGACCCCCCTTTGTCATCATTCTCCCTCTGGATTTGCACTTTGAGTCTGCCCGAGCTTCTCGCACCCATAGCTGACGACATGAAAGCGGTTGATGCGGTCATCCGCGCCCGCCTCGATTCCGAAGTCGTCCTGATACGTACCATTGGTGATTACATCGTCGGAGCCGGAGGGAAGCGGATGCGTCCGGCGATGCTGCTGGCAGTGGCGCGTGCCATGGGGTACACCGGCACCCACCACCACCTGTTGGCCGGTGTGGTCGAATTTATCCATACGGCTACTTTGCTGCACGATGACGTCGTGGACGAATCCGACATGCGCCGTGGACGCAGCACGGCCAATGCGGTGTTTGGCAATGCCGCCAGCGTGCTGGTGGGCGATTATCTGTATTCGCGGTCGTTTGAAATGATGGTCGAAACGCGCTCCATGCCGGCCATGCAGGTGTTGTCGGCCGCCACCACCATTATTGCCGAGGGCGAAGTGTTGCAGCTGCTTAACGTGCACGACCCGGATGTCTCCATGGAGCGCTATCTGCAGGTGGTGCGCTACAAAACGGCCAAACTGTTCGAGGCTGCTGCCCAGGTGGGGGCCATTATTGCCGGCGCCGGGCCTGACGTAGAAGAGGGTGCAGCGGCGTTTGGTCGCCATGTGGGGACGGCATTTCAGCTGATTGACGACGTGCTCGATTACAGTGGTGATGCCGACGCCTTGGGCAAGAATGTGGGCGATGACCTGCGCGAGGGCAAACCCACCATGCCGCTCATCCACGTAATGGAAAATGGCACGCCGGCACAGCGCGATCTCATCAAAGATGCCATCCGAACCGGTGAGGCCGACTTTGCCGCTGTGGCGCAAGCAATCCAAGCCCCCGGAGCGCTTGAATACACCCGGCAGGCGGCGGTCAAAGAGGCCGAATTGGCACGCGAGGCTTTGGCCGTGTTTCCGAATTCCATATTCCAGGAAACTTTGCTAAAATTTTGTTCCTTTGCGGTTGAACGCGACCGTTAAAGGCCCAAGTCGGGGTGTAGCTCAGCCTGGTAGAGTACTACGTTCGGGACGTAGGAGTCGGAGGTTCAAATCCTCTCACCCCGACCACATAAAAAAGCACAAGCCCTTGTTTCTCAAGGGCTTTTTTTGTGCCTGTTGGGTTTGGACGTTTGTGTCGTTTCGGGCGGCTTTAGAAACTTGGGCGTGTCTATGAGTTGCCGGACCTTGGCGTGACATCCCTTGTACCGAGATCGTGCTTTACACACGGGAACGTGGTACGCCAGTTGCTGACGGCCTCGCTCCGTAGATGTCTGCAAGTGTGTCAACAATAAGCAGGCTCAAAGAGGAGGCCTAACATGCCCAACAAGAACAAGATTTGCCTTTGGTACAACTACGATGCCCT
>JAJUIY010000249.1 GCA_029267415.1 Alcaligenaceae bacterium | reverse complement strand
CGTGCTGGCTTTGTCGTTGAAGATTCACTTTTAACCTCAATCGCGTTCATTTTTACACCCCATTATACAGAGTCGCCTGTGATGCACGAAAATATGAATTATCGATAATTTTGGTTTGACTCGAAATTTAGCGTTGTGTATATTAAGCGATCAAATTTCTAGGAGAGAGACATGTCTGCGAAATATTCCATCGCAAAGCGCATCTTGGGTGCGTGCCTGTTGTTGGCACTGGGGTTGGGTGCAGCACCGGCCTGGGCTAACAAAAAGATTGTTTTACGCGGTATTACGCCGTGGACGGCGGATTACGATCTGAGCCGCGCCTTTTTTATTTTTGAAGAGCTGGTGAAGGAAAGGCTGGGAGACCGGGTGGAAATCCGCTATTTGGGCGGGCCTGAGGTGTCGGATCCCAATGACCAGTTTTCGGCACTGCGCAATGGCGTGGTAGATGTGATGCTGGGTGCGGCGGCCTACTACCGCAGTGACGTGCCGCTGGCGGCCGCCGTCCAGTTCACCAGCCGCAAGCCGTCTGAGCTGCGAACCAGCGGCTATTACGACCTGATGCACCAAATTCACCAAGAGGCGGGCGTTTACTACCTGGCCAATACGGCGGGTGGCAACCAGTTCCGCCTGTATCTGAATAAGGAAATTGACAAGCCGGACTTAAGCGGCTTGCGTGTGCGGGGTTCGCCCGTGCAGCTGCCCATGATCCGCGCCTTGGGCGGTACGGCCATCTCCATTGCACCGGGAGACGTCTACACCGCGCTTGAGCGTAATGTGGTGGATGGGTTTGGCTGGACGTACAACGGCATCGACACCTACGGCTGGAACGAGGTCTCCAAGTACGTGGTGAACCATCCCTTCTATTCATTGGATGGCGCAATTCTGATTAATCAGCGCGTGTGGGACTCACTTCCGGCCGACATTCAGGACGAGCTTAATGCCATTGGTGTCGAGCTGGAAAAGCGCGTTGAAGACTACATTGGCGGCATTTTGGCCAAGGAAGATGAGCGCCTGGCCGACATGGGCATGCAGTTCATCACGTTTTCTGATGACGACGCGGCCTACTTCCAGGAAACGGCCTTGCAGGCGGGCTGGGATGAGTTCTTGCGCATGAACGCCAAAGCATTTGAGAGCAACCCGGGTCTGGCCGAACAACTGCAGCAAACCGGTAACTGATACGTTATTTGCGTGCCAAGGAGCACCCATGTTTTTTCGTGTTTACCATCGCTGTCTTGACGTGATGGCCGGCGTGGCGGCGCTGCTTATCTTCTTGGTGATGCTGGGAATCTCAGCCGACGTGGCGGTGCGCTACCTCACAGGCCGACCCATTGTCTGGATGTTCGACGTGTCGCAATACGCCTTGCTGTACATCCCATGCCTCGGGATGGCGTGGCTCGCGCGTGAACGCGGCCACATTGCCATCACCACGTTTATTGAGTTGGCGTCGCCCCGAAAAGTCGCGGTGATGAGGTTTCTCACCACATTTGCCGCCGGCTTCACGTGTCTGGTCATCGCCTTCTGGGGGTGGCAGCTTTTATGGGACAAGTACCAAAGCGGATCGGTGGCGGTGCAAGCCATTGTGGTGCCGGAAGTACTGATTTACTGGGTTATTCCCGTGGGCTTCAGCACGACGGCGTTCGAGTTTTTCAGACAGCTTTGGGGCAAGCCATACCAGCTTAAGGCTGAATCTGCCGATAAGGAGACCCAGCCATGATGTGGTATGAAACATTCGCGCTGATTCTTGGCGGCACGCTGGCGCTGCTTGGCGTTGGCATGCCGGTGGGCTTTGCCCTGGCGGCCGTCACGCTACTGGGAATCTTGTTTACCCAGGGCTGGGGCAGTCCCTTTATGCAGTATGTGGCCAGCGTGAAATCGTCGTTAAGTGCGTTTACGTTGTTGCCCGTGCCACTGTTTGTCCTGATGGGCGAAATCTTGTGGCATTCGCAGATTGCGGGCCGGGCCCTGAATGCGCTTGACATGATGCTGGGCCGGCTGCCGGGCCGCCTTAGTCTGCTGGCCATTGGCGGGGGCACGCTGTTTTCCACGCTGAGTGGTTCCACCATGGCCAACACGGCGCTGTTGGGCCGGCTGCTAGTACCAGAGTTGCGTCAGCGTGGTTATGCCGGGGTGCTGTCCATGGGCCCCATCATGGCATCGGGTGCCTTGGCGATGTTGATTCCACCCAGCGCACTGGCTGTCATTTTTGCATCGGTCGCCAAAGTCTCCATCGGCAAGCTGCTATTGGCGCTTATCTTGCCCGGTATCGTGCTGGCCGCATGCTACGCCGCGTTTGTCGTGGGGTTGGCAATCGGACGGCCGGAGATGGCGCCGTCCTACGACGTCGAAAAAGTGCCGCTGTCACGCGTCATCAAGGCCGTATTGCTTGATGTGGTGCCTTTGCTTGCCGTGGTGGTGACGGTGGTGGGCGTCATTTTCATGGGTGTGGCTACGCCGACAGAAGCGGCCGCCGTGGGCGCGCTGGCGTCGATTGTCCTGGCGGCCTCGTATGGCGGCTTGACGGTGCGCAAGATCACGACAGCACTGATGGATACGTTGCGTATCACGGTGATGATGCTCACTATCCTGGCGTCGGCCATCGCGTTCAGCCAATTGCTGGCTTATACGGGCGCCAGCCGGGGCTTGCTGGAGTTCGTTCTTAGTGGCGACCGGTCAGCGTTGTCCTTTATTGCCATGACGATGGTGATGATTCTGATCCTGGGCATGTTCCTGGAGCAAATCGCCATCATGATG
>JAJUIY010000167.1 GCA_029267415.1 Alcaligenaceae bacterium | reverse complement strand
GTGGCATATAACGTGGCATATAACGTGGCATATAACGTGGCATATAACGTGGCATATAACACGGCATATAACACGGCATGTAACGCTGCATGTAGATGCCATCTAAAACCCTTACATGCACTTATTACATCAACCTGCACTCGTTACGTATAACCGCCGCCGAAATTACAGGACTGCTTCGATATGACGTCATCCGTTACACCCCATCGTTTTGCACAGCGGCCTTCGCCAATTGAACTGGCCGGCTACGGCGTGCGGCTGGTACCGCTATCGCTAGACCACACCGAAGGGCTGCAGGCTGCGGCGGCCGATGGCGAACTTTGGCACTTACGGGTTACCTCGGTCCCCAAGCCGGAAAATACCACCGCTTATATCCAGGCCGCACTTGACGGCCAAGCCAACGGCACCATGCTGCCCTTTGCGGTGCTGGATGCCGACACCGGTGCCGTGTTGGGCTCAACCCGTTATCACGACATTATTCCCGAAGTGGCCCGGCTTGAAATTGGCTACACGTGGTATGCGGCACGCTGCCAGCGCACTCACGTCAACACGGCGTGCAAATTGTTGCTGCTGCGCCACGCCTTCGGCACGCTGGGTGCCGCCGTTGTGGGCTGGCGAACCGACAACTTCAATTTCCAGTCACAGCGGGCCATCGAACGCTTGGGCGCACGCAAAGACGGCGTCATTCGCAACCATGCCTTGAGACGCGACGGCACCATTCGCGACACGGTCATGTACAGCCTGACCGCCGGTGAATGGCCGGAAACCGAACACCACCTGGAGTATCTGCTTGCTGGAAAACGCCTTAAGGCCAGCGCGTAGATACCACGCACCATGCTGACTGATTTTTTCTACCACTTGCGTGCTCACCGGCTGCCGGTGTCCGTGCAGGAATACTTAACCCTGCTGGACGCTCTGCGTACGTCAGTAATGCCGCCCACACTCACCGACTTCTACCACTTGGCGCGCATGACGCTGGTGAAAGACGAAACCCTGTACGACCGCTACGACCAAGCGTTTGACGAATTTTACAAACAGCTGGAAACCCGTTTCCCGACCGAGGACGGCGCAGAAATCCCGCTCGACTGGCTAATCAAAGAACTTCAGAAGAACCTGACGCCCGAAGAGAAAGCCGCCATCGAAAAGCACGGTTGGGACAAGCTGATGGAGCTTTTCAAAGAGCGCCTAAAAGAGCAAAAAGGGCGGCATGCCGGGGGCAACAAGTGGATAGGCACCGGCGGCTCATCACCCTTTGGCCATGGGGGCTACCACCCTGAAGGCATCCGCATCGGCGGGCCGTCAGCCGGCAACCGGACAGCCGTAAAAGTGTGGGAAAAACGCGAGTTTCGCGATTATGACGACCAGCAAGAACTGGGCACCCGCAACTTCAAAATGGCCTTGCGACGTCTGCGCCGCTTTGCCCGCGAAGGTGCTGACCTTGAACTGGATCTGGACGACACCATCCGCAGTACCGCCAACAACGCCGGCTTTCTGGATTTGAAGATGGTTCCGGAACGCCATAATACGGTGAAGGTACTGATGTTATTGGATGTGGGCGGCAGCATGGACGACCACATCACCCGGGTGGAAGAACTGTTCTCGGCGGCACGCAGCGAGTTTCGCAACCTTGAGGTTTATTACTTCCATAATTGCCCTTACGAATCGCTGTGGCGCAATAACCGACGGCGTCATGACGAGCGCCACGACACCTGGGACGTGATTCGCAAATACAACGAAGATTGGCGGCTGATTATTGTGGGTGACGCCACCATGAGCCCCTATGAAATCTTGCACCCGGGCGGTTCCGTTGAGCACTACAACAAAGAGACGGGCGCTGTCTGGCTGCAGCGCCTGCTGGAAGCGTGGCCCAAGGCGGCGTGGCTAAACCCCGAGCCCCGGGCCTATTGGGAATACCGGCAATCGATCGCTATTATCCGCAACATCATGAAGGACCGGATGTATGGCGTTACCGTGGACGGCCTGGAGCACGCCATGCGTGACCTCTCCAAGTAGGCCCATGCGCACGTGGCCGATACGACGGATATGATCGTGGCCGGTACGACTGATGGTTACCCGGCCGATAATATTGATGGGCATCTGGCCGATACGGTTGATGCGCGTCAGGCCGGTACGGGCGGTAGTGCCGTGATTTAAAGCCGGCCCCAGGGTGCGAGTGCTTGTTGTGGTAGCCGTGCGGCCCTTTCCAATATGACGGCGGCACCACATAATGCCAGCTGCCGTCCCAGTTACCCTTGGGTGGCCGGGCGTGGGGTTGCACCGGCACGGGCGCCGGCCGCGTACGCCAAACCTTGCCGGGCGTACGGTCTGCCACGTAAAGCTGTGCTCGATCGCTATGGCCAAACACTGCAAATGCATGGCCTTGGCCGGCATAGGCCGCTGAATGCGAGGTGTACGCCGAGACCGCCAACACAACGGCCGCCAACGCCCCCATGCGCGCCACCCAGCGGGTGGCGAGATCAATTGCGCCGCCACGTGCGGATACCAAAAAGCGGTAATGGGTCATGATGATCCTCCTTGCCGCGAAAACTTATACCCCCATCCTACCCCGTCAGAACGTCCAGCAAGGGAACTGCAACGTGCCGAAACAGGTCTTACATTCGGGTGACCTGCACCTTTGGCGCACCGGCGTCCCCCAAGGCCGTCAGGCCCGATATCAGCTGAAAACGTGCCTGCCAACGCTTAGCCTGCACGTGGCACCCACTTAGCCGACGCCTGCGGGCGTGCCGGCGTGGTAAAACGGCTATCTCATCTCGCTTTTTGTGGTTCGACTGTTTGGAAGGATTTTATGACGCCCACCTCGACTGTCATCCCCATCACCGCTCAACGTCTTGTGTTGTTGCTGTTCTTACTGCTGTACATGGCCTGCAGCACACTGACGGCGCACGCCAATACGGGTGCAGACGACACCCCACTTCCCGAAGGGGTGCAGTTTATTACCCAGGTTGAAGGGGTATCCGAATACCGACTGGATAATGGTCTTCAGGTGCTGCTGGCTCCCGACGCGTCTAAACCCAACGTGACCGTCAACATGACGTATCGCGTGGGCTCGCGCCACGAGAATTACGGCCAGACTGGCATGGCCCACTTGCTGGAACATATGCTGTTTCGTGGCACGCCATCACAGCCGGACGCCTTGGCCGAGTTTTCACGTCGTGGCCTGCAAGCCAATGGCACTACCAGCGCAGACCGCACCAATTACTTTGCCAGCTTCGCGTCCGACCCTGAAACGCTGGATTGGTATATTCGCTGGCAAGCGGATGTGATGGTCAATGCCACCATCGCCAAAGAAGACCTGGACGCTGAAATGACGGTGGTACGAAACGAAATGGAGCGTGGCGAAAACAGCCCGTTTCGCGTCTTGATGCAAAAGGTACAGGCCGCTGCCTTTCAGTGGCACAACTACGGCAAGTCCACCATTGGTGCGCGCTCTGATGTCGAAAATGTGGATATTGAGCAGCTGCGCGCCTTTTACCGCCAGTACTACCAACCCGACAATGCCAGCCTGATCGTATCGGGGCGCTTCGACGTGGATGCCACGCTGGCCACCATTGCCGACGCCTTTGCTCCCATACCGCGCCCTGAGCGTGCCCTGCCGCCAGAATATACGGTTGAGCCTGTACAAGACGGCGAGCGGCGCGTGGCCCTGCGCCGCGAAGGCGGAAGCCCGCTGGTGATGGCGCTCTACCACATCCCGCCCGCCGGAGCCCCCGACTACATTCCCCTGGACCTGGGCGTCAGCATATTGGGCGACACCCCATCGGGGCGCCTGTACCATGCGCTTGTGCGAAACGAACTGGCGACCTCGGTATTCGGCTTTGCCGCAGCCATGGAACAACCCGGCTATGCCCTGTTTGGCGCACAGCTTGAGCCGGGTATGGACTATCACGCCGCCATGCAAGCCCTGTCCACCACGCTCGACACGATCGCCGACGAGCCCTTCAACCAAGAGGACCTCGACCGCATCAAGAACAAATGGCTGACGGGGTGGTCGCGCACGTTTGCCGATCCCATCCACTTGGCCAGCGCCCTGTCGGAAGGCGTGGCGGTGGGCGACTGGCGCTTGTTCTTCTGGCATCGCGACCAAGTTGAAAACACCACACTTGAAGAGGTGCAAGCAGCGGTGACACGCTGGCTGGTACCCAGCAACCGTACTGAAGGCTTGTACATTCCTACCGACGACCCCGTGCGCGCGCCCGAGGCACAGCCCATCGACCTTGCTGCCCTGCTGGACGGCTATCAGGGCCAGGGGGACAGCGCCGCCATTGACGCCTTTGACCCCACCCCGGCCAACCTTGACGCCGCCACCCAGCGAGACGTTCTGGAGTTGGATAACGGTCCGGTGAAACTGGCGTTGCTGCCCAAGGCCACGCGCGGCGATCGCGTTGAAGCACGGTTGCGCATCAACTTTGGCGACGCCAATTCCCTGAAAGGTGAACGCGTGGTGTCCGCAGCGGTCGCCGCCATGCTTACCCGTGGCACCGCCACCATGACGCGTCAGGAAATTCAAGATCGCTTTGACGCCCTGCGCGCCACCGTCAGCTTCAGCAGTGGTCCGGGTTCGGTCACAGCCAACCTTTCCACCACAGACGAACATCTGCCGGAACTGGTAGAGCTGGTGTTGCATTTGCTGCGCGATGCCACGTTCCCGGAAGACGAACTGGCGGAATTCAAACGGCAAAACAATACGGCCATCAGCAATGCCATGGCCGAGCCCGAGGCCTTGGCTTCGCGGGCGCTGGCGCGTCATGCCAATCCATGGCCGCAAGACGACATCCGGTATGTCCCCACCTTCCCGGAGGCGCTGGACGAGGTTGCCGCCTTGGACCGTGCGTCACTGCTTAGTTTCCACGAACAGTTTTATGGTGCCGGCAATGTCAGCTTCACGGCCGTGGGCGCGTTTGACCCGGAAGCAGTGCAGGCAGCGTTAAAACAAGGCCTGCAAGGGTGGAAACGTGCGCCCGCCTACACGCGGGTGCCCGACCCCTATCGGCCCGTGGAGCCCGCACTGTTTAACATCCGTACACCCGGCAAGGCCAACGCGTTTTACATCGCATCCATGCCAGTTGAGATCCAGGACACCGACCCCCGGTTCCCGGCCCTGTACCTGGCCAATTATTTGTTGGGCAGCTCGGAAACATCGCGCCTATGGACACGGGTACGTACGCAGGAAGGGTTATCGTATAACGTACGCAGCCACCTTGACCTGT
>JAJUIY010000036.1 GCA_029267415.1 Alcaligenaceae bacterium | reverse complement strand
ATGTGTATCAAGACATCGCGGAAACGACCGAACGCATGCTGTCGCATGCCATGGCCAGTCAATGGGATCAGGTTATTGCCCTTGCACCGCAATACCATAATGCCGTCGAAAAACTGTACGAGGCGGGCGTTGTACCGCCCGAAGAATTAGCGCGACGCCGTAGTCTGATTACTGAAATTCTGGATAACGACGCCGCTATCCGTCGCCTGGCGTCGCCGGAACTCGAACGCCTGAATGAACTGATCAGCGGACTAAGGCGCCAGCGCAATGTATTGCAGGCGTACTACGCGCCGCACTCCTGAGCATGGCCGGTCCAAACCTTGGCACGCTACTTATACAACGTCTGGACGCTGCGCTAGGTACAACACTTTCGCAGCAAACCCAACTGGTCAACCGGGCCACACACGACCCGGTTACCCACGCCGAACGCTCGGCACGCCCTGAAGCGCTTTCTAACACCCTGGCCCGCGACGGCCGCGCCAATGTCGACCGTGCAACGCTAGCCGCCCGTTCGGGCGCCCGGGTCGATCGCCAGGCCGCAGCGGGGGATGCGAGCGGCCCATCCGGACGCGGCGCGGGCGCGGGTGCCACCACATCAGCTACCACTACCCTGGGCTTGGCAGCCCGCATCATCCTTAGCCTCTTTGCCGACCCCACGGCAAGCCGCGCAGCCATAACCGCGCGCGCACCGCTACTGGGGCAGGCTCCAGGCCAAGCGCCCGGCGCAACGGGCGGCGGTGGGCAAAGCGCCCCAACCGTAACCGCTGCGCCAAGTGGCAGCGGGTTGGCCCCCGGATCCGGGGGTTCTAACGCCTTGGCCAGTGCCGGTGGCACGGCGGCACATGCAGCTGGATCCACAGGGACAACGGGCGGGGCAACAGCGGCCGGAAGCGCCACCGTGGCCGCAAGCAGCGGCGGGCCGCAGGGCTTGGCCCAAGTGTTGGCCAAGGCTTTGTCACAAAACTTGCAGTACAGCGGGCTTTTTTACGAGTCTCACTTGCGGGGCTTATTGTCAGGACAGTACCGGCTGGCCGATATCCAGCACGAGCCACAAGCCCAACTGGGGCGTGGGCACGCGGGATCCAACGCCACTGGCACACAGGCGTCCGCACAATCCGGCGCAGCTGGCGGTCAAACAACAGCCGCAGGAGGCGCAGGGCCCACCACCGTAGCGCCGGGCATGCCGGCGGCTGGCAGCCCCGCCGCAGGCCAGGCTGCCAGCACGGCTCAAGGTGGATTGCCCCACGGCGGCCTGCCAACCACCCCGGGCACCGCATTGCCAACGGCATTCACCCCGGGGGTCGACCCCGCCACACATGGGCTGGTACGCCAGCAACTTGAAGCACTGGCGGATCAAACCATTCAGTGGCGCGGCGAGCTTTGGCCCGGCGCCACCATGGAGTGGCAGGTACGGCGCCAAACGGACGATCGCGATCCGGCCCAAAGCAACGCACAGGGCGACACCCCCTGGGAAACGGACATCCGGCTGCAATTACCCCGGTTGGGCGACATCGCTGTCACGATACGCCTTGCGGGCAAACAGGTTCACGTAACCGTGCAGGCAAACGACGACATTACCCCATTCTTGCGTGAGCACACGGACGCCTTGGTCACGCAAATGCACAACCAACAGCTCGAACTGGCCACCTTCACTGTGGTGAACCAGACTGTCACGCCGCCCCACCCCACGGCTGCGGAATGATTATGACACGACGCCCCTCCTCCCCCAACGAGCGCGCAGCGGTGGAACGCACGGGTACACCCGAGCGGCGCCCGCAAGCCGTAGCCTTGAAATATGACGAGCGCTCCGCTGCACCGCGCGTGGTGGCCAAGGGCTACGGCACCGTGGCCGACAACATCATACAAACCGCCAAAGACCACGGTTTGTACGTGCATGAGTCGCCGGAATTGGTGAATGTATTGATGAAGCTGGATCTGGACCAGCAAATTCCGCCGGAACTTTACGTGGCCATCGCGGAATTATTGGCCTGGCTGTACCACCTGGAAGGGAAGTCCGCGGAAAATATACTGCCACCGCAATAGCTGAAGACAGCGCTTTACACCGGCATGCTGGCAATTTCTTGATAGGCGGCAATCAGGCGGTTGCGCACCTGCAGTGTTGTCTGAAAAGCCAGCCCAGCCGTTTGCAGGTCGATCATGACGTCCGTGAGGTTAACCCCGGGCTCGCCAGCCTGAAAAGCCTGGGCCTGGGCGGCCGCCTGGTTTTGCGCAACCGATACGCGCTCGAGCGTGCGGCTTAACTCGGCAGCAAAGGTGCCGGGCGCGTCGGCTTTGGCGACGGGCGCTTTGGCCGGCAAGCCTGCGGCGGCATCGGCCACATGGCGCATTTGGGAAAGCAAGCTTTCAATACTGCTGATAGAAGACGATGACATAGCAACTCAAACGTCGGAATATAGGGTTGAGGCGTGGGGCCGCAGCACCCACGAAATGCTTATGGAACAATTCCAGCCTTCAATTTACCTCGCCCCTTTGGCAAGCAAGGGGGCTATCAGGCCGTAAAACACCCCCCATTTCAGACAAATGAAACGACGCGCCCACAACCGGGGCGGACCCGGCGCAACACGGCGTAAACACGCGCCTGACGGGGCAGCCCAGCACCGCGAACGCAGTCGGCCGGACCTTCTATATCGACTATAAGCCCCCTAAAACCCGTGCTTTTCGACGCTTGGACAACCGGCTTTAACGGCCATAATTCACACTTACCAATAAAATCGTTTGCCGCATGTTCATGTTGTTTGTCCCGCGTATGGTTGAAACGGCCTGCCGTGGCACGGCCCCCGCCCGAGGTTTCCAATGAGCCAGCCCGGAGCTTTGCTGGCCCGCCTTCCCGCGTTATCCAAGCCCGCAGAATGGCCCCGCACAGTGCAGCTGGGCGTTGCGGCTGCCGTGCTTGCGGTAATAGCGGTGATTTTGCTTTGGGCGCGTTCCCCCGAATATAAAGTGCTGTATTCCAACCTGGCCGACCGCGATGGCGGTGCGGTGGTGACGGCACTTACCCAAATGAATGTTCCGTACAAATTTGCGGAAAGCGGCAACGCCATCCTGATTCCGGCTGAACACGTCCACGAAACCCGGTTGCGCCTGGCCGAACAAGGGCTGCCGCGCGGTGGCGACTCCGGTTTCGAACTGCTCGACAACACCCGCTTTGGCGCCAGCCAATTTACCGAACAAGTTACCTACCAGCGCGCATTAGAGGGCGAACTCAGCCAGTCGATCCAGGCGTTGCATGCCGTGCAGGCAGCCCGGGTACACCTGGCCATCCCGCGCGAATCGCTGTTTGTACGCGATCGCCAGCCCCCGACGGCGTCCGTGCTGGTTACCCTGTATGCCGGCCGCAGCCTTAGTGAGCCGCAAATCTCGGCCATTACCTGGCTGGTGTCATCCAGTGTGCCGCATCTGACGGCCGACCGCGTCTCGGTGGTCGACCAAAACGGACGTCTGCTTACCCGCACGGGCGGTGCCGAGGGCGATGCCACCACACACCGGTCGTACGTGCTCGATATTGAACAGCGCACCACCGAGCGCATCCTTACCTTGCTGACACCCTTGGTGGGCCCCGGCAACGTACGCGCCCAAGTCAGCGCCCAGGTCGACTTCTCGCAGCGCGAACAAACCTCCGAGGTGTACGGTCCCAACCAGGCGCCCGGCTCGGCGGCCATCCGCAGCCAGCAAACCAGTGTTTCAGTGCAAAATCACACCACACCGGCCGAAGGCATTCCTGGTGCGCTTACCAACCAACCACCAGCGGCCCCCGTAGCCCCCTTGGTAACACCGCCTGCCAATGACCAGGCTGACGCCAACGCACAAGCGCAAGCAGGGCCCGCCGGACAACAAATCAACCAGGCCAACGTGGGGCAAGGCACGGCCGACGCCTTTACCGTGATCAGCGGCGACCCCGACATCTTGTCTGCGCAAGGCAACGCGCGCAATGACGCCACCGTCAACTACGAAGTTGATCGCACCATCAGCCACATTAAAGAGCCGGTAGGCAGGTTGCAGCGTTTGTCAGCGGCAGTCGTCATTAACTACCGCGACGTTGACGGCGAACTGCAACCGCTTGACGACACCGAGCTTGCAAACCTGAACACGCTGGTACGCCAGGCCATGGGCTTTGACCCACAGCGCGGCGATACGCTCAGCATTGTCAACAGCCCCTTTACCGAGACACAAGGTGCCGGTGTCCCCATCTGGCGCGACCCCGTCTATCTGGATTACGCCATGCAGCTTGGACGCTACCTGCTGATTGCCCTGATCATTTGGCTGCTCTGGCGCTCGGTGTTGCGGCCCATCGTCCAAAGCCAGGTTCAGGCGGCCGCCGCGGTACGAGAGGCCCAAACCGCCGATATCGAAGTCCAACAAGACATTGCCGCCGAGGCACGCCGCCGGGCATCCGAATTGAGCCGTTACGAGGACAACCTTTCGGCGGCGCGCTCAATGGCCGAACAAGACCCGCGCGCCGTTGCCATGGTTGTACGAAGCTGGATGGAGAAAGATGGGAAAAGCTGATCCAAGAAACCTCGAACGTGCAGCCATTCTGCTTTTGTCGCTGGGCGAAGACTCCGCGGCCGAGGTATTTAAATACCTGACGCCTCGCGAAGTCCAGCAGGTGGGTATGGCCATGGCCAACCTGCAGCAAATTACGCGTGGTGATGTCGAATCTGTATTGGAAGACTTCCGCCAAGAGGCCGACCAATTCATGGCCGTAACGCTGGGCTCTGACGAATATATTCGCTCGGTGTTAACCAAAGCACTGGGGACCGACCGCGCTGCAGGCCTGATTGAAGACATCCTGGAAGCCAGCGACGGGTCCAGCGGCATTGACGCCCTGAACTGGCTGGACCCGGCCAGCGTGGCCGAACTCATCCAGGACGAACACCCGCAAATTATTGCCACCATTCTGGTGCACCTTGAGCGTGATCGCGCATCGGCTGTTCTGGAATTGCTGAACGAGCGCATCCGCAATGATGTCATCCTGCGCGTTGCCACCTTCGGTGGCGTGCAGCCCGCCGCCCTGCAAGAACTTACCGAAGTACTTAACAATGTACTGTCGGGCCAGGGTACCAAGCGCAGCAAGATGGGAGGCGTACGTACGGCGGCCGAAATTATCAACTACATGAGCTCCAGCCAGGAAGAAGCCATCGTCAGCGCGCTGCGCGACATGGACGCCGACCTGACCGACCGCATTGTTGAAGAAATGTTTGTCTTCGATAACCTGGTGGATATTGAAGACACGGCCATCCAGCTTATTCTGCGTGAAATCGACATTGGCTCACTGACGATTGCCCTGAAGGGCGCCCCGGACGAACTGCGCGACAAGTTCACCAAGAACATGTCCAAACGTGCGGCCGATATGTTGCTGGAAGACCTGGAAGCCCAAGGCCCGGTACGCATGTCGCGCGTCGAAGCCGAACAAAAGGCCATTTTGCAGGTGGCCCGCACCTTGGCCGAATCCGGGGCCTTTACCCTGACAGGAGGCGGCGACGAGTATGTCTGACGACATCGTCTACAACCGTCTGCCAAAATCCAAAAAGCCTCCACGCGGCACCCAATGGACGCCTTGGGTTCCTGAGCCTATCGACACGGCACCGCCTGCCGACGACCCACCGGCAGCGCCCGAACCGGCCCCCGAAGAAGTCGAAAAGCGCCTAAAAAACACACTGGCCCGACTGCGCGCGCGCGCACAAGAACAGGGCCACGCCGCAGGTTATGCTGCCGGGCATGCCGAGGGCCTGCAGCAAGGTTTGGCCGACGGGCACAAGCAAGGCTACGAAGAAGGCCATCGCGAGGGCCTGGACGCGGGCCATGCCGAGGGCCGCCAGCATGCCGAAGAAGCGGCACATCAGCTGGCCACCGTAAGCCAAGCGTGTGCCCAAGCACTTGCCGATATTGAAACCGAAATGGGTCAGGCTATTATTGCCCTGGCCACGCGCATTGCTGGCCAGGTGCTGCACCAAACGCTGGAAAGCAAACCGGAAAGCATTATTGCGGTGATGGACAACCTGTTGCGCATGGATACCGGCAATACGGGCATCTTGCAGCTGTACCTAAACCCGCTTGATGTGCAGCTGGTTGAAGAGTACCTGGCCGACAACCCCGAAACGCGCCTATGGCGAATTTTTCCTGACGACACCATTACGCGTGGCGGCTGCCGCGCCCGCACCGCGCTGGGCGATATCGACGCCACGCTAGAAACCCGCTGGCAGCGCGTGGTGGCGTCACTGGGCGGAGGCGACTGATGGATATCACCCGCACCCCGCTGCCGGACGCCACATCTCGATGGAAAGCCTTGGTCGATTCCGCCGTGCGGCATGTGGAAGGTACAGACCCTTGGCATGTTAGTGGACGCGTAACCCGCGCCACCGGCTTGGTACTGGAGGCTACCGGCCTGCGTTTGGCCGTAGGAGCGGGTTGCCGTATTCAACTCTCGGCCGGACTCGACCGCTGGGCCGAGGCCGAAGTTGTGGGCTTCCACGGCGACACATTGTATTTAATGCCGCAAAGTGACACCACAGGGCTTATGCCCGGTGCAAAAGTGGTGCCGGTTGAAACGCGGGCGGCGGGGCCGCTTCCCCTGCCCCGCTACGCGGACGACACGGCCCCGCCCCCTCCGGCGTCGTCGCGCCATTTGCCCGTGGGCGACGCCTTGCTTGGCCGCGTGGTTGACGGCCTGGGCCAACCCATCGACGGGCTAGGCGCTTTAAACGGAGCACCCATGCGGCCATTGGCGGCGGTCCCCGTCAACCCCATGGCCCGGGCCCCTATCGATACGGTTCTTGACGTCGGCGTGCGCGCCATCAACGGCTTGCTTACGGTGGGACGCGGCCAGCGTATGGGCCTGTTTGCGGGCTCCGGCGTCGGCAAAAGTGTGCTGCTGGGCATGATGGCCCGCTACACGCAGGCCGACGTCATTGTGGTGGGCCTGATCGGCGAGCGCAGCCGCGAGGTAAAAGAATTTATTGAGCACAATTTGGGGCCGGAAGGCAGGGAACGGGCGGTGGTGGTGGCCGCCCCGGCCGATGTGTCGCCGCTGCTGCGCCTTCAGGGCGCGGTCTATGCCACGCGCCTGGCCGAACACTTCCGGGACCAGGGCAAGCATGTGCTGTTAATTATGGACTCGCTGACACGCTACGCGATGGCCCAGCGTGAACTGGCCCTGGCTATTGGCGAGCCGCCCGCCACCAAAGGGTATCCGCCCTCGGTGTTTGCCAAATTGCCATCCTTGGTTGAACGGGCCGGCAATGGCGCCGAAACCAGCAATGGCCAGGCGGGTTCGATTACCGCGTTTTACACCGTGCTGACAGAGGGTGACGACCAGCAAGACCCGATCGCCGATTCGGCGCGGGCCATTCTGGACGGGCACGTGGTGTTGTCGCGCCGCCTGGCCGAATCCGGCCACTACCCGGCCATTGATATTGAAGCGTCCATTTCGCGGGTCATGAGCGCAATTGTGCCGCCCGCGCATTTCACCCTGGTGCACCGCTTCAAGCAAATGCTGTCTACCTACCAACGCAACCACGACCTGATCGCCGTGGGGGCCTACACGCCAGGTAATGACCCAAATATAGACGCCGCCATTCAAAACTACCCCTTGCTTGAAGCCTACCTTCGCCAGGGCATCCAGGAGCGAGTGGACTTTGAAACCGCCACGTCGGCGCTTGAGGCATTGTTTCCCGCCGGCCAGTCGCGCAACCATAACCTGCAGGCACTGTCATGACCGATCAAAAGCTGAAATCGTTCGATACCCTGATTTCGTTAACCCAAAACCAGGTTGACGAGGCCGGCGGGCGTCTGGGCAAGTTGATGTCCGAACGCACGAATGCGCAGCAACAGCTGGACATGCTGCGCCAATATCGCGAAGACTACGCCAACCGCCTTAATCAGGCGGGACAAACCGGCATTACTGCCACGAACTACCACAACTTCACCCGCTTTCTTGCGACATTGGATGAGGCCATTTTGCAGCAAACTAGGGTTATGACGCACATGGACCATAACATCAGTGTCAGCAAAGAGCATTGGCGCAACGAACAACGGCGTCTTCACTCGTACGAAACCCTGAAAACACGCCGCGTACAGCAACACATTGCCGCCGAGAACCGTCGCGAACAGCTGCACACCGACGAGATGTCCGCCGCCATCCACCGGCGCAACTCTATGGATCGGGGATAACCGTGAACACCGTATTGCTTTCTTCGTCAGTGCTCGACACGCAGTCAACGCCCAAGGCCAGCTCCCGTTCGGGAGCCGATACCAACGCGGACAGCCGCAACGAATTTGCCGAAGTCATGGCCGGCCAGGTGATGGCTCAGCCTCAGCAGGCGCCCGCATCGCCCTCGGGGAACGCCACCACGTCTGCGTCGTCACCGTCAAGCGTGCCCGCATCGTCGGGTAACGGCGCAGCCCCAGCCCAAGGCGCGGCTGGCCCGCAACACACCGATACCGATCCCAAACAGCAAACGGCCTCACCGGTTCGCAACGGCGCCGCTGCCAATGCATCTTCCGACACGGCACAGGCCATTCGCTTGGCCGCCATCAAAGATGCCGACGTCACGCAGCTACCCGCGCCGGCCGACGATGCCGACACTGCCCTGCCCGACCGCTTCCGTCATATCATTGATGCGATGGCGGCGAAGCGTGCCGGCCAACGCGGCGATGCAGCTGCACACGCCGCGGCTGCGGGCATTGCAGAGGGTAAAACCGCCGGTGCTGCCAGCGGTGCCGCAAAACATGCAGCTGAAATTGACATGCCCGGTGCGCTGGCGCACGACACCCCACGTCGGGCCGCCAACCAAAGCATCACTACCGGCGAAATCCAGGCCGCACGTGCCCAAGATGCTGCGCGTAACGGCCGACGCGCCGTTGACACCGATACGGTGACGTCGTCGGACAAGGCAGGCGCCGAGCCCGTGTTGCGTAATGCAAAAGCATCCGTAGACACCATATCGGCCCAACATGACATAGCACTGGCTTCCGACGTCGCCCGTGCTCAGGGCGATGCTGCCCGCAATACAACGCTGGCGGCGGACGCCGCCTTGGCCGCGACGAGCAGCGCCATAGCGCCGGCACCTCCGTTCAGCCTGGCGCCGACAGCCGGCGTAGCACTCGACACGCCAATCACCACGGTATCGGTACACCAGCCGCTAACCAGTCCCAACTGGGCGCCCGAGTTCGGCCGCCAGTTCAGCAGCATCATTCGCCCGGGTGACAACGGCAGCCACATTGCCGAACTTCGTCTTGATCCCCCCGAGCTGGGCCCCTTGCGGGTTACAATCAATATCAATGATTCCGTCGTGCAGGCCGTGTTCTCGTCTGCTCATGCAGCGGTACGCAATGCCGTCGAACAGGCCCTGCCAGTTCTACAGCAACAGCTTGAACAAGAAGGCTTGTCGCTGGGGCAAACCAGCGTGGGTGACGAACCGCCATCGCAATCCGACACCGGCCATGCGGGCCGCAGCGCCGTAGCCGGCATGGCGCAGCACGCTGACGATACCAGCGCCATCCCGGCGGGCCGGCAGCGTAACGCCGATGCCTTGGTCGACACGTTCGCCTGACGGGTTCGGCATGCTGCTTCCAGCCAATACGGAAACATTCAATCAGTGCGGGGTAATCCCGCCTGTTCACGCCCATAATTCCGACTCCCTTGCAGCACAATGCAAGGGTGTCATCAACCAACTTTGACCTTGTAGCATGGCCACCACTAGCGCACCCGGAAAATTTGCCGCCACGATCAAGAACATCCTGCTTGCCGCCATCCTGATTGTTGTCAGTGCTGGCACCACGCTATTTGTGCAAGACCGCTTCCTGTCCAACGGCGTGGCCGTTGCCGAGCCCGAGGCCCGTCGTGAAGCGGCCCCCGTCAACATTCCGGAACCGCTCTTCACGTCGCTGGAGCCCTTCACGGTTACCCTTCCCGACGAATACACCAGCCGTGTGCTGTATGTCGGCATTACGCTGCGCGTTGAAGACGAAGCATCGCGCAAGATGCTGAATGTGTATATGCCTGAAGTGCGCGACCGCATTCTGGCCACGCTGACCAACCAAACGGCCATGGAGGTCCAGGCACCGGGCGGGCGCGAACGCCTGTCCGAGGCAATCCAGGAAACGATTGCGCGCCCATATCACCCCAACCCCGAAGGCCCGCGTGTAAGCCGCGTCTTGTTTACCGCTTTTGTTGTTCAATGAGCTACCAGAGTTATCTCTCACAAGACGAAGTCGATGCCCTGCTTGCCGGCGTCATCGGCGACGATAGCGCGCCGTCCGAAGACGAATCCGGCGAAACGGGGGGTATACGCCCATACGACTTAAGTTCGCCGGAGCGCATTGTGCGCCACCGCATGCAAACGCTCGAGCTGATCAACGAGCGTTTTGCCCGGCGCATGCGCACCGCCCTGCTTAGTTTCATGCGGCGTAATGCTGACATCACCGTGGGCGCCATCCGCATCCAGAAGTACTCTGAATTCGAGCGCAACCTGCCGGTGCCCAGCAACCTGAACATGGTGTCGCTAAAGCCGCTGCGCGGCACGGGCCTGTTCACTTTCGACCCCAACCTGATCTTTCTGATCATCGACAGCCTGTTCGGGGGGCACGGCCGCTATAACACCCGCATCGAGGGGCGCGACTTCACCAATACAGAAAACCGCATCATCCGGCGCTTGGTCGACCTGACCCTGGACAGTTACGGGCAGGCCTGGGAGCAGGCATACAAAATCGAGCCCGAATACATCCGCTCGGAAATGCACACCAAGTTTGCCAGCATCAGCAGCGGCAATGACATCGTGGTCGTCTCGTCCTTTCATATCGAACTGGGCTCTAATGGGGGCAAACTGAATATTTGCCTGCCCTACTCCATGATCGAGCCGGTGCGCGATGTCCTGACCCGCCCTTTGCAAGACAACACGGCCGATGCCATTGACAAGCGCTGGACCACAAAACTGACACAGGAAGTGCGCAGTGCCGAGGTTGAACTGGCGGCCGAGCTGGCACACATCAATACCACGGTCGAACGCCTGGTCAAACTTCAACAGGGCGACATTCTTCCCCTTGAAATTTCGCCGGTCATCGTGGCCAGCGTCGACGGCGTGCCCACCCTGAAATGCACATACGGTACGTCGCGCGGTCGCTATGCCTTGCGTGTACAAAAAACCATTGGACACAACGAGCCGGAATTCACCCAGGCCCTTAAAGTTAAAGCACCATGACAGATTCGAACAAAGACGCCCCGAAAAACGAAGATTCGCTCGACAATCTGGACGACGCTTGGGCGCAGGCCATGTCTGAGCAAATGGGCGATACGCCGCCCAACCAGGCGCAAGGCCTGGGCAGTGACGACACCGCTGCTGATGATGGCGCTGACAGCCAAGAAGGCACGGTAGACAGCGATGACTGGGCCGCTGCCCTGGCCGAACAGACGGCCGCCCAGCTTGACGCCGACGCTCCGGCAACACCGCTGTCCGACCCGGTGCCGGCCAGTGCCGCACCCGAGCTGTTCAAACCACTGACTGACGACGGCGCCGACGCCCAAAACGACATCGAAATGATCATGGACATCCCCATCCAGATGTCTGTGGAGCTGGGCCGCACCCGCCTGACCATTAAAAACCTGCTGCAACTGGGCCAGGGCTCGGTGGTCGAACTTGACGGGCTGGCTGGCGAGCCGATGGATATTTTCGTGAACGGTTACCTGATCGCCCAAGGCGAGGTGGTCGTGGTAGACGACAAGTACGGCATCCGCATCACGGATATCGTGACCCCTTCAGACCGGATCAACCGCCTTAACCGCCGCTAACCCATCATGACCGAAGCCGCAGTACTGCGTGTACTGGCCAGCCTGGCCCTTATTATTGTGGTCATGCTGGCGCTGGCGTGGCTGGCACGCCGCACGGGCTGGCTGCAAGGCCGTCCGCAGCACCGCATGCGCATCCTCAGCACCCAGCGGCTGGGCGCGCGCGCCCAAATTACCATTGTGCAAGTGGATGACACCGAGCTGGTGTTGGGGGTTACGCCCAGCCAGGTGAACCTGTTGCACAAAATACCCGCTCAGAACCCGGTTGATCCGAATGCGGACACGTACGCGCCTGGCTCACACCACCGGGGCGGTGGGACGCACCGCGGCAACGACACCACCGGTACGGCAAACACCGGAAGCAGTGAAACCGACAACGGCAGCCCGGCCAGCCGGTTTCGTCGCTTGCTGGACGGCAAGATGGGCTGGCTGGTAGCACCCATACTACTCGGCGCCCTGCTGCTGGTGCCAGAATCGGTATGGGCGCAAGCCAGCTTTCCGGCGCTGACGGTCAGCCCGGCCGGCGACGACGGCAGCCAGACATGGTCGCTCAGTGTGCAGACGCTGGTACTGTTGACGATGATGTCGTTCTTGCCCGCCATGCTGCTGACCATGACGGGCTTCACACGCATTATCATTGTGCTTGGCTTGCTTCGCAACGCCATGGGAACGGGCGCGTCGCCGCCCAACTCGGTGCTGATTGGGCTTGCGCTGTTTCTTACGCTGTTTGCCATGTCGCCGGTTTTCGACCAAGTGTACGAAGTTGCGTGGGCACCGCTAAGCGCAGGCGACATTCAGTTTCAAGAGGCACTAGCGCTGGGGGCCGAACCCCTGCGCGAGTTCATGCTGCACCAAACGCGCGAAACCGACCTGATGATGTTTGCCAACATGGCCAACATTCCCGAAATGCAGACGTCGGCAGACGTCCCGCTGCGGGTATTGATTCCGTCGTTTGTTACCAGCGAACTGAAAACGGCATTTCAGATCGGCTTCACCATTTTCATCCCCTTCCTGATTATTGACCTGGTGGTTGCCAGCATCCTGATGTCACTGGGGATGATGATGGTACCGCCCGTAACCATTTCGCTGCCGTTCAAACTGATGTTATTTGTGCTGGCCGATGGCTGGCATCTGCTGCTGGGTTCGCTGGCCCGCAGCTTTTACTTCTAGGTGGCTCCGGAGCCTGAGATGACCCCTGAAACCGTAATGTCCATGACGTATGCCGCGCTGAAGGTGGCATTGTCGATGGCTGGGCCAATTCTATTGGTCACCTTGCTGGTGGGCCTGATCATCAGTATTTTTCAGGCCGCCACGCAGGTTAACGAAATGACGTTGTCATTTATTCCCAAACTGCTGGCCGTGGCCATTACTGTGGTTTTGCTGGGGCCTTGGCTTATTACCACCATGGTGGACTACATCCAGAGCCTGTTTGAACAAATTCCCGGCCTTGTTGCCTGACCCGCGACCGCATCAGGCCGCTCGTGCGCGCTTGCCCTAAACTGCCGTACGATTTGGCACTTCATCGTGCACCATGATTACCATCAGCCTAGACCTTCTCTATAGCTGGATCAACGCCTTTATGTGGCCGTTTGTGCGCATTCTGGCCATGATCGGTGCCGCGCCCGTGCTGGGCGAATCCTCGATCCCCGCGCGGGTGAAGGTAGCGCTTGCCGCCTTGATCAGCGTTGTAGTGGCCCCTACATTGGGCCCCCTGCCCGATATTCCACCGGGCTCGTACACCAGCATTCTGATTGTGATTCAGCAGGTGCTGATAGGGATTGCTCTGGGCCTGGTAATACGGGTGGCATTTGCCGCCGTGCAGACCGCCGGCGAGTTTATAGGCCTGCAAATGGGCTTGTCGTTTGCGTCGTTTTTTGACCCCGCCACCGGTGCCAACACCGCAGTACTGTCGCGGCTGATGAACATTATTGCCATGCTGGTTTTTTTGGCATTGGACGGGCACTTGATTCTGTTAAGTGGAGTGGTAAACACCTTCCACATCTTGCCCATTAGCGCGCCGCCGTCCCTAAACCCCAACGGCCTGGGCATTTTGTTTGAGTGGAGTGCCCAAGTGATGGTAGCTGGCATGTTGTTGGCCCTGCCCTTGCTGATTATTTTGCTTACCATCAGCTTGTCGATGGGCATTCTGAACCGCACCGCGCAACAGCTGTCGGTATTTGCCGTGGGCTTTCCGGTAAGCCTGCTGGTAGGCCTGGTACTGCTGGCCGTGGTGCTGCCGCAGACCACGCCTTACCTGTCACAGTTATTTAACGAGAGCTACGAAGCCGCGGCGCGCATGATTTATGGCTTTACACCGGAAAACTAACCGCGGCTGGCTATACGTTTCAGGCTGACAACAAACCGGGGCTCGTCGTACGCGGCGCGCCGGTATCGTCATCATCCGCTTCATCACCTGACGTGGCGTGCTGGCCAAGTTGGCGCTGCTCTTGCGCGTGAATGTCGATAACGTCAGACGCAGCCAGACGGAACCGGGCCACCGCGCTTTGCAGGCGTGCCGCCTGGCTTTGCAACGAACCGGCCGCCGCGGCGGCCTCTTCGACCAGCGAGGCGTTTTGTTGCACCACACTGTCCATTTGCGTGATGGCGACGTTTACTTGGCCAATGCCGTCAGCTTGCTCGTGCGAGGCGGACGAAATCTCGGCCATGATGACGCTAACCCCATGAATGGCATCCACCACTTCTTCCATGACGCGACCGGCTTCATCTGCACGTCCGGCACCCTCACGGATCTTCACCATGGAATCGTCAATCAGCTGTTTGATTTCACGGGCAGCCTGGGCACTGCGCTGAGCCAGTGAGCGAACCTCGCTGGCCACCACGGCAAAACCACGGCCCTGTTCGCCGGCACGGGCCGCTTCCACCGCGGCGTTCAGGGCCAGAATGTTGGTTTGGAATGCAATGCCATCAATGGCCGATACGATTTCGGACATTTGCTCGGACTGATCCGAAATGTCGCGCATGGTGGAAACCACCGCCGATACCGCCTCGCCGCCACGCGATGCCACCTCGGCCGCATTGGCCGCCAGTTTATCGGCTTCGGTCGCGTTGTCGGTGTTCTGCCGTACCGTGCTATCCAGTTCTTCCATGCTGGCCGCCGTTTCCTGCAAGGCAGCGGCCTGCTGTTCGGTGCGGGTGCTCAGGTCTGTGTTACCCATGTAGATTTCGCGCGCCCCCACGGTGATCTCTTCAACACTGGCGCGTACTTCCGACACCACGCGCGCCAGGCCGTCTTGCATGCGCCGCAGGGCTTCATACAGAACACCAATCTCGTTGCGCGACCCAACGTCGATGCGACGCGTAAGGTCACCGCTGGCGATGTGGTCGAAGTGAGCCTGGGCTTCGTTAAGGCGACGCACTACCACACGCTGGAACACCAAACGCATAATAATGATCAGAATAAGGCCCAGCACGACACTGGCAGCAATTACAACAAGCGCCTGCTTGTAGGCCGCTTCAGCCTGGTCGTACAGCCAGGCCTGCGTGTCTTCCAGATCCGCCGACAACGCCGCAACGGCACGTTGGAAGGCTTCCGCACCCGCGACACCATATTCGGCATTCACATAATAGAAGGTGTCGTAGTCTTCGGCGCTGAGCGCGTGAACCATGGGCTCGACGCCATCGCCCATATATTGCTGGAAGCGACGATAAAGCTGGCTTTGCAAGCGGCTGAATTCGGCATCGTTGGACTGCACATCGCGAAATGCCGCAAAGCGATCGCGCACTCCGTCGAGTACCGCCACGCTCAGATTTACCGTATCCAATGCCCGCTCGCGCAGCGTGAAGTCTTGTTGCGCATCCGCTTCTTCAAGCAAACGCGCCGCCGTCAGCAAATTGATGCGAGCCACCATCATGTCGTGGCTCAGGTCCATGATTACCGACGTCCGCTGGTCTTGTTCATTGATGGTGCGCATCAAGTCGAGGCTTTTCGAGGCATACCAAGCGCCCAAAGCCCCTACCATGACGAGCAGCGCCATAAACAGCGCCAGCACCCACATCAAGATGGTGCTGACTTTGGCGTTGGACAGTCCCAAACCGAACCGGGACTGACGTGTGGATTTTTGTGTTTTTCTCTTCTTTTGCTTGAGTGAAACTGCTTTTTTTGACATTAATAGAACGTTGATTTAACGAGTTGGACCTTACATCTGCACCGGCGATGCTACGGGGGCATCGACAACGGGTGCAGGCGT
>JAJUIY010000158.1 GCA_029267415.1 Alcaligenaceae bacterium | reverse complement strand
TTCAGGCACTGGGCTATGACAACGTGAAAGCCGGGCGGGCCGGTTGTCACTTCATGGCGAACTGGGATGGCATCATGCGCGCCAATTTGTATTCGCGCCTGGCCACCCGAATTCTTGTGCAGTTGGCTCAGGCGCCGGTTCGCACCGAAGACGATATTCTTGCGCTGGCGCGCTCTGTTGCTTGGGAAGACTGGTTTGGCCCTGAACACACTCTGCGCGTCGACACATCCGCCATACGCAGCCCCATGCAAAGCTTGCAGTATTGCAACTTGCGAGCCAAGGATGGTATTTGCGACCGCATTCGCGAGCAAGAAGGCGAGCGCCCCAGTATTGACACGGTTCGGCCGGACGCGCGTGTGCATCTGTTTTTGGACCACAACAGCGCCACGCTTTATCTGGACAGTACCGGCGAGGCCCTGTTCAAGCGCGGCTGGCGATTTGACAAAGGTGCCGCGCCCCTACGCGAAAACCTCGCCGCCGGCCTGCTGGCGCTATCGGGCTGGGACCCAGGCGCTCCGCTGTTTGACCCCTTCTGCGGCAGTGGCACCATTTTGATCGAGGCCGCCTGGATCACCTTGGGCATCCCACCGGGCATTTCACGCCCGTTCGGCTTCGAACGCCTGCGCGATCACGACTACCGCTACTGGCAAGATATTAAAGAAGACGCCCGAAGCCGCATCGCCACCCAACCCGACAACATCCTGGCCGGTGTCGACCTGGATACCCAGGCCCTGGACGCCGCGCGTCGCAACATTGAACGGGCCGGCTTGGCACCAGACATCATCCGCCTTGAGCGGGCCGATGCCCGCGCCGTTGTGCCCCCTACCCCGGCACCCGGCTGGGTGGTAACCAACCCACCCTATGGCGAACGCCTGGAGGCCGCCGATGACGACCTCTGGCCGGCATGGGCAGCCAACCTGAAGCAGCACTACGACGGGTGGAATGTGAATGTGATCTCCAGCAATCTGGAGTTGCCGCGCGCCCTGCGCCTGAAGCCGCGCCGGCGCCACCCCTTGTACAACGGCGCACTCGACTGCCGTCTCTTCAATTTCGAGATTGTCTCGAACAGTTACCGCGATAACGCCTGACCTGCAGCGGCCGCATCGCCTCGCAAGGTGCCATATCCACGCCCGCAACATCGCTTTATGCTCTGAGCGTTGCATAAGGCGTGCTTATTGCGCCGGCAGCAAGTGGCGCCGCGTCCGGGCACTCATCCACCTCCACTTCCGTTCACATTTGATTCGGTTCGTTCGTATTTGTCGCATTTTTGCCGCACCATGACGCAGCGCAGCAAAAAACTTGCAAAACCCTAGGGTAAACCCTATAATTAGGGTTAACACCTACACCACCTACTGCAAGGACAAAAACCATGAAATACATCACCGAACACACCCGCCTTACAGACTCTCTCGAGCGCGAACTCATTGCTTCGGCTATCCAAGAGCAAATGGAATTTCGTCCTGGCAAAGCAATGAAAGCGTTCTTTTCCGAGCTGTTTCAGAAAATGGCCCGCAAGGATGATGGCGTTCGCGGCGAAGCCGTTGAAAGTGCCAGCTGATCAGAACGTCGCAATGTTCTAATCACACCCATCTGACGGTTGCGGCACAACGCAACACCCGTCCAGCAGCACCGGACGTCTGCCGCACCTGATGCAACACCCCGCAAGGTACTTCCCTCAGCCTTCCGGGGTGTTTTTTGTTGCTTCACACTTGGCTCCGTGAATGCGGGATAATGGGGGCTTTTGAATCACCCGCCCGGCGCCCGGCCCGGTCGCCCTATTTTTTGCAATGCAAAATATTACCTCTTCAGCCCCCGCCGCTTCCCCCACTATTTACCCCAACCGCCTGCGCCGCTTTGCCTGCATGATGTACGAAGGCGTGCTGTTGTTTGGCGTTGTGTTTTTGGCGGGTTATGCCTTTGATACCCTCACGCAAAGTCGCGACGCCATGATGCTGCGCCATATTCGGCAACTGGTGCTGTTTTTGGCCATAGGCCTGTACTTTGTGCTGTCGTGGCACCGGAAGGGGCAAACATTGCCCATGAAAACCTGGAACGTCCGGCTGGCCGGGCCCCATGGCCAGCGTCCGGGGGTGGGGCGCCTGGTGGCCCGCTACGTGCTGTTATGGCCCGTGCCACTGCTTGCCGGGTTTATTATCAACACCTTGTCACATGCCCTTGGAAAGCCGGCGCTGGACCTGTTGATTGTGTTCAGCCCGTTTGCGCACTTCTTCTGGACGCTAATTGACCGCGACCGCCAATTTCTGCACGACCGCATCCTGGGCACCCGCTTGGTCGACAGCCGGCAACCAAACACCTGGGCAAGCCAGCCATAATCAACGCGCAGGCGTCATACTGATCAGTTAGAATTTAATCATGTCCGATCTGCTTAAAAAATTCCTGTTGCCTGACCGCAGCACCCGCGTCCAGGCCGTACGGCTGTCCCGTTCGTGGCAAACCGGCCTGTCACACCAGTCGCTGCCCCTGCCAGTGCAAACCCTGCTAGGCGAACTGGTGGCAGCGGCCACGTTGCTGGCTGCCAACATCAAGTTTGATGGCTCGTTGGTGTTACAGCTGCAGGGCGACGGCCCGGTGTCCCTGTTGGTGGTCGAGTGCACATCTGACTTGTCGATACGCGCCACCGCCACGTTGCGCGACGGCCAAGAGGTACCCGAGGACGGCACACTGCAAACGCTGCTGAACCATAACGGCCAAGGGCGCTTCGCAGTAATCCTGGACCCCAACCGCGCTGACACGCAAATGCGCCCCTACCAGGGTATTGTGCCCATGGAAGGCGATAGCGTGGCCCAAGTGCTCGAGCTTTACATGCACGCCTCAGAGCAGCTGGATACGCGCCTGTGGCTGGCTGCCGACACACAACATTGTGCTGGCCTGTTGCTGCAGCGCTTGCCCGGTACCGGCGGCCACTCCACTGCCGATACGGACGGCGACGGCACAAAAACTGAACGCTCGCCAGAAGAAACCTGGAATCACGTGGCCCATCTTTTCCACACCGTGGAACCACCCGAGCTGCTGCAGACCGACACCGATACGCTGATTCACCGTCTGTTGTGGGAAGAAGACCTGATCGCATTCGACCCACAGGCGGTGCGCTGGCACTGCCCCTGCACGCGACAACGGGTTGCCGACATGCTCAACATGCTTGGCCAGGACGAAGTCAACGCCATCCTTAAAGAGCAGACCACCATTCGTGTGTCGTGCAACTTTTGCGGCAAGCCCTACGAGTTCGATGCTGTCGACTGTGGCAGCCTGTTCGTCGACCGCGCCAACACCCCCGACACGCGCAATCCGTCGGTACATTGATAGCGTAGTTTCCGTAATCGACAGCACGCGCGCCACGAGGCAGACTATGCGGCATGTCTGCCCCCTGTACAGCTCGGCATCACGGGCTATTCTCCTCTGACCTCACCCTGCCTTCCGGTCGGCGTGCCGGCTATTCGGCCGCGTGTCGGCAACGCGGCGCCGGCCTGGCCGGATTCGCCGTCGTCGTCATGCCCGTGTTGTTGTTGGGCTTGGGCAGTGTCGAAATCGCCCACTGGTTTTTTACGCGACAAGCGGTCAGTCTGGCGCTGCTGGAAGCCGGGCGCGCCGCCGTTACCAGCCACAATCACCCTCAACGTATCATCGGGGCCTTTGAGCGCACGCTGGAGCCTGTTTTTGGCGGGCGGCAGGCCAACGCCTGGCAAGGCGCACCGCTGCAGCAAGCCTTGGCAACACGCAAGAAGGCCTTATCGGCAGCGCCATGGCACATCGACGTCTTATCACCGTCTGATACGGTCTGGCCAGACTTTACGGACCCCTCCCTGCATGTTGGCGCGGCATCGGGCCGTCAAGTCATTAATAACCATTACCTGGCCGAGCAAGACGCCCGCTACCGCGCGCGCGGCTGGCCCGATGGGCGGGGTCCGGTATCAGGCCAAACCATTTTCGAAGCCAATACCCTGGTTATGCGCCTACGCTGGCCCCACGCGCCGCGCTTGCCACTACTCAAGCCGCTGTTACGCGCTATGGGGAATCCTGCCGGCACCGATCACCAACGCATGCTGGCGGCCGGCTACCTGCCGATCGCCCGCCACATTACGCTTGTCATGCAATCTCACCCGGTACGCTGGGGCAATACACCCGATGGCAAAGTTCGCTACCAGGCCAACAACCCGCCCACTCGGCCGGCGTGTCGCGGCTGGTTATGCAATGCCGCAGATCATAATGGAAGTGCGCCCACGCCCCGCCCCATAGTCCCGCCCAACCACGGCAAGCCAGCCGATGGCAATACGGATGCAAACAACGGCGGTCATGGTTCGCCCGACAGTAATGGAGACAACAACGGCAACAGTAGCGGCCAGCCCGGCAACGGAAGCACTGATGATGGCCGCCCCGGCAATAACACGCCCGGCACTGGCGACACAACGCCCGGCGACGGCCCCCTTCCTGGGCCCGACGACCCGGCGTGTGGTGTGGTGCTTTGCTGTTTGTAGTGTTCGGCCCGCCCGACGGGCTGGGCGGTGTTTTGCTTAGCGCACTGGCGTCAGCCCGGTGCGCCCGCCTATTCAGCGGGCAGTATGTGCACGAAGATTTCGCCTTCTTTCAGCATGCCCTGTTCGGCCCGCGCCCTTTCTTCAATTGCTTGCGTGCCGGTTTTCAGGTCGGCCACTTCCGCCGCCATGGCATTGTTTCGCGCACGGAGGGCTTCATTGGTTTCTTGTTGCGCAGCCACTTGGGCGCGCAGTTCCTTAACGCGCGTCCAGCCGCTCTTGCCCCACCACAGTGGATACTGAATAGACAAGGTGAGGACGAGCAGTAATAAGAAAAGCAGGCGCATGGCGGCAGACGCAAAAACGGCCCCTGAGGGACCAAGGGCCGTTTGAACGACTTAACGCAGGTTATAGAACGCGTCGCGGCCCGGGTAGCTTGCCACATCGGCCAGCTCTTCTTCGATACGCAGAAGCTGGTTGTACTTGGCAATCCGGTCGGAGCGCGACAGCGATCCGGTTTTTATCTGCATGGCGTTGGTGGCCACGGCAATGTCGGAAATAGTGGCGTCTTCGGTTTCGCCCGAGCGATGCGAAATGACCGCCGTGTACCCCGCGCGCTTCGCCATCTCGATGGCGGCGAAGGTTTCGGTTAGCGTGCCGATTTGGTTGATTTTGATCAGGATGGAGTTACCGATGCCTTGGTCGATACCCTGCTTGAGAATTTTCGTGTTGGTCACGAACAGGTCGTCGCCCACCAGCTGGACGCGATCACCCAACATGTCGGACAAAATTTGCCACCCTTCCCAGTCGTCTTCGGCCATGCCGTCTTCAATAGAGATGATGGGGTATTTATCGCACCAGCTGGCCAACAGGTTGGCCAGGTCGGTGGATGACAGCGCGATACCGCCCTCGCCCTGAAGATGGTACTTGCCATCACGATAGAACTCGGTGCTGGCGCAGTCAAGCGCAAGGGCAATTTGTGAACCGGCCTCATAACCGGCATCGTCGATGGCTTGCAAAATCAGTTGGATGGCGGCTTCGTGGTTCGCTACGTCGGGCGCAAAACCACCTTCGTCGCCCACCGCCGTCGACATGCCCTGGCCGTCGATGCGTTTTCTGAGCGCGTGAAACACCT
>JAJUIY010000174.1 GCA_029267415.1 Alcaligenaceae bacterium | reverse complement strand
ATCGTGCCTTCCAGTACTTCACGCATCATGCGCAGGGTCAGGCGGCGCATGAACGCTGCCAGTATCAGTGCCCCAACCACGCCAAGCGCTGCGGCTTCGGTGGGCGTGGCCAGACCGGCATAGATGGAACCAACCACCAGCAGGAAAATAAGCATCGGCGGCACGATGTGGAGCAGACCGATAAAGCGATCACGCCACGGGGCAGACATGCGCTGGCCACCCCATTCGGGTTTTATGATGCACGCCACGGCAATGATCAGCATAAACAACCCGGCGGCGATCAGGCCCGGCAAGATACCAGCCAAATACAGGCGTGGCACGGATGTATTGGTGAGCACGCCGTAAATGATCAGGTTGATGGAGGGGGGCAACAAGATGCCCAATGTGCCACCGGCGGCTAAACTGCCCAAAAACAGGGGTTCGTTATAGCCACGTCGTTCCAGCTGGGGCAGGGCGACGGTACCCACCGTTGCAGCCGTGGCTACGCTAGATCCGGAGGTGGCAGAAAACACGGTGCATGCCCCAATGTTGGCATGCATCAGGCCCCCGGGCAGCCACGACAACCACATGCTCATGGCGTTGTACATGCGCTCCGCAATGCCCGAGCGCAGAAGAATTTCGCCCAGCATCACGAACATGGGGATAGCGACCAGCAGGAAGTCATTGCTGGTGCTCCAGGTGACCTCACCCAGCGCCCGCGATAGGGGGAGGAAGGAATAAAGATGGTCCAGAATCAGGCCCAAGCCGCCCAGGGCGGCGCCCACGGGAATGCTGATGCCGATCAGAACAAGAAGAAGCGTCAGGCTGGTTGCAATCATGCGGCGTCTCCTTCAATGTTGCGTCGCCCGGCTGCGGCTTCTTCCTGAGCTTCTTCCTTAGTGCCTCGCATACCTGCAATTTCGCGCAGTGTCACAACGTCAACCGTTACGAGCGCCAGCGAAGCGCGCAGCAACATGATGGCCAGCACCACACAAAACCAGATCAGGCCGGCCACCCACACAAACTGCGGAATCCATAGCGGCGTTCCCATGGCCGTGTTGGCGGTGGCATTGCGCGTCCACGACGTCATGGCGACATCGCTCGCGTAATAGGTCATGAAGGCGATAAAAATACCCAAAGCCACCAAGGCTACCCAATCCAGAAGCGCGCACAGGCGGGTGGGGAGCATCTGATATAGGGCGTCAATGCGAATATTGGCACGCTGCAGCGTTGCAAATGCAAACGCCCAGGAAATACTGATGGCAAAGGCATAGGCTGACAGCTCATCGGAGCCGCCGAGCGAAGAGTCTGAAAAACGCCGGATCAAAACATCGGCCGTGATATAGAGCGCACTGATCAGCGTAAGCCCGCCTGCTACCCAGATGGCGCCACGCGAAAGCGTAGTCGCAAATCGGAGCAAGCTGTTCACGAGTGCGAAGCGTTGGGAGTGATTCATAGGAGAGTCGCCAGAAAGGGGTTGCCGCGGAAGGCGGCAACCGATTGCGGTCACGGTGTTGGATGGTCCGCAGCCGCGAACCATCCAAGCACGTGATTTTACTTGGCTACGTTGATGTCAAGAATTTTGCCGATGGTGTCGTTGAACGCTGTGACACAGCGCTCGGAGCAACGCTCGGCCCACTGGGGTACAACCACTTCGGCGGTGATGCGCTCAAGTTCGGCGCGGTCGGCATCGGTGGGTTCGACCAGTGTCATGTTGCCTTTTACGTCATGTGGGCAGGCGTCTGCACCGGTGTTGCAGTCGTAGCCTTCCTGGGTTTCGTGTGCCGCTGCTTCCCAGATTTCGTCGTACATGATGGGAAGGTTGGCTTCCAGAAACTCTTGCACTTTAGGGTCCAGGCTGTCCCAGTAACGTTGGTTAACAGCATGCACCTGCTGGTTCCAGTTGATGGGGAGGGCGTACAAGTGGGTGCTGACTTCATACCACTTGGCCGAATAGCCGGACATGGAGCCGGTAATCGCGCAGTCGACCACGGTGTTCTGAAGGGCGGGTACCACTTCGCCAAATGGAATGGTTACGCTGCTGCCGCCAATGGCTTCCACAAACTCAGCTTGGGTGCGGCTGCTGGTGCGTACTTTCTTGCCTTTCAAGTCGGCCAGGCCGTTGATTTCGGCGTTGCAGAACATGACTTGCGCAGGGTAGGTGGAAAAGCCCAGCACTTTGATGTTGTCGTCGCCGTAATACTCTTGGTAGACGGGCAGGAAAGCGTCGGTGATTTCGCGCGCCGTGTCGATGGACGGGGTCAGTCCGGCCAAGTCAATGGCCTCGTTGATCGGGTCGTCACTGGCAAAGTACGACAGGGTAGCCGTGGCGAAAGGCAACACACCCTGGCCCAGCAGACGAAGAATTTCCGGACCCTTCAGGCCCATCTCGTTAAAGCCCTTGATTTCAGCCTTTACCTTGCCGTCGGTGAGCTCGGGTACTTTCTCGGTCCAGAACGGCTGCTCGTGGTTCTGGTAGGCCGTCAGGTTGCTCAAGCCACCCACAACGGTGATTGTGGTCTCGGGCACGTCGGTGGCCGGGGTGTAGGCCATGGCCACCGGGGCGGCCAGCAGGCCGCTTACAGCCAATGTCGAAAGAATGGTGCGCTTCATCGCGTTCCTCCATCAGGTAAACAAAGTGCGCGGGTGCAGCATGCGCCGGCGCTTGTTGGCAGGCGTCAGAGCGACGCCAGCTTGGTATTGGGTATATCGGTGATCAGCATGTGACCCGGCGCATGGGTAATGCTGAACTCGGGCCGAACGGCATCGATGACCGCCTGTGGCGTCACGCCGCACGCCCAGAATACGGGGATTTCGCCGTCTTGGATAGTGACGGGGTCGCCATAATCGGGGCGGTTGATGTCGGTAATGCCGATCAGCGAGGGGTCGCCAAGATGAACCGGGGCGCCATGTACCGACGGAAACCTCGACGTGATCTGAATGGCGCGGATGGCGTCCTGTGCCTTCAGGGGCCGCATCGAAACCACCATGGGGCCCGCCAGCCTTGCGGTGCCTTGCGTGGGAATGTTTGTACGGTACATGGGGACATTGACCCCTTGAGAAATGTGCCGCACATCGATGCCCTCGGCCAGCAGGGCTTCTTCAAAGGAGAAGGAGCATCCGATCAGAAACGATACGAGATCGTCACGCCAGACGTCGTTGAGCGACGCGGGCTCGTCGACCAGGTCGCCATGACGCCAGACGCGGTAGCGGGGCACGTCGGTGCGCAAGTCGATATCGGCGCCCATGGACGGGACGCTATGCTCACCGGGGCCGGTGACGGCCAGCAGTGGGCACGGTTTGGGGTTGCGCTGGCAGAACAACAGGAACTCGTCGGCCAAATCCTTGGGCAAAATCATCAAGTTTGCCTGGACGGCGCCTGGCGCCAGGCCGGCCGTGGGACCGCGGTGTACGTTGTTGCGGATCTGTTCGCGACAGCGCTGTGCCTGGGCTGCCACTGGATGCTGAAAGGACGTGTCGGTTTGCATAGACTTCTGATCCCTTTACGACTGGACAGCGGAAATGAATCTGTTTATTGCACTTGATTCGCCGCCGGCTGTCCAATTGTTAGATCCTATAACCGCTTATAAATTTTATTTATAACACGCAGTAAAAGCACTTCAGATTTTTTTGTTGTGACGTTTTGCGATCTTGGCGGCCAGTTGCGCTACAGTGCGGCTGATATGACTGTCGGCGGTTTCCAGCCACACCGCATTGAAGCCAATACTGGCCAACGATTGCTCGGCATCCAGTGCATGCAGGCTGCCTTGGGCCAGCTCGTCTTTGATCAAAACTTGAGCCAGCACACTGGGGCCCATGCCTTGATGCGTCATGTGAATAATAGTGCTGAGCGAGCCGCTGCCGAACAGGCGTGGCGACTTCACGCCGGCCGCCAACATGGCGTCTTTAACCCGTTTATAAGGCAAACTGATAGCCGGGTAGGTAATGATGGGGTATTGGGCCAGCTCGTTTAGCGACACCCGGCGTCCGTGCAGCTTCAGGCGCGGGCTGGCAACCCAGGCGAGTTCGTAGTCGCACAGATGGATGTGATGCTCGCGCGGGTCTTGCGAGATGCCCACCAGCATGGCCAGGTCAATCTGGTGGGCATGCAATTGCGCACGCAGTACATGCGAGGTGTCCACATGCAGTTCAACACTGAGCGCCGGGTACGTATGGTGCAGTTCATCGATCAAATAGTGCAGCCAGGTGTGTACCAGTGTTTCCGCGACGCCCAGCCGGAATGTGCCGCGCATGGCGCTTTCGGCGCGGGCGACACGCATCATTTTGGTGCGTAGCTCAAGCATGCGCGAGGCGTGCGGCAGAAGCTCTTGGCCCTTTTCTGTCAGCTTGATCCCCCGCGTGCTGCGATCGAACACGCGCGCGCCCATCATCGATTCCATGGACGCAATACGTTGAGAAATGGCGGGTTGGGTGGTGTTAAGTTTGTCGGCGGCCGCCCGGAAGCTGCCCAGCTCGGCAATCCAGACAAAGGCTTCGATTTGTTTGAAGTCGATCATGGTGAGGGTATCCGGGGTGCGCGGCGCAGAGCAACCGTGCCAGCGCTCACAGATACTATAAAAACAAAAAAGGGCTTACGCATGCAGTGATGGCGTAAACCCTTGATTGTGTTGTCGGCAATTGGCACGGTGTGCCAGTGTGCAACAAGATGCTGGTCGGGGCGACATGATTCGAACATGCGACCCTCTGGTCCCAAACCAGATGCGCTACCAGGCTGCGCCACGCCCCGAACAGTCAAAAACTATAGCATGTGGCGGCGTTATTCGCAAATGCTCAGGCGGCGGCTACTGCCTGGTCCACATCGGCATCGTCGGTACCGGGCAGGCGCTCTATCAGCACTTTGGCAATACGGCGGCCGTCCAGTTCCAGAATACGAAAATACCAATTGGATTGGTGGTTCTGAAGACGGATTTCGTCACCGGTTTCGGGCAGGCGATCAAGCTTTTGCAATAGCAAGCCCCCCAAGGTACTGAATTCGTCCAGGTTGTCGCTTAGCCCTT
>JAJUIY010000061.1 GCA_029267415.1 Alcaligenaceae bacterium | reverse complement strand
TGGCAGCACGATGACGAAATGTCGGCCGAGCTGCGGGCTTTCTACCAGTTTCATAGCCATCTGATGGCGCCGTGGGACGGCCCGGCCGCCATGATGTACAGCGATGGATGGGGCGTTGGCGCGTGCCTGGATCGTAATGGTCTACGGCCTTTGCGCGTTACCCTCACACACGACAATGTCGTGTATGCCGCCTCGGAAGTGGGGGTATTTGATATTGCCGAACATCGCGTACAGAGCAAGTCACGCTTGGGCCCCGGCCAGATGTTTTGGGTCGACCTTCAGGCACAGCGCTTGTGGTTGAACGACGCGATCAAAGCCCAGGTGGCGCGGGCTCGTCCCTACGGAAAGTGGCTGCAGCGCACCGTTATTGACGTGCCCCGTGCCGCTGGTTCTGCATGTCAGGCCCAAAGCAACCTTGGCCACTCCCCTGACGTGGCGCGTTGGCAACAGTATTTCGGGTTTACCCACGAGTCCCTCGAAAAAGTGCTGGCGCCCATGACGCAAGGCGGTCAGGAAGCGATCAGTTCCATGGGCTACGACTCCGCACTGGCCGTGCTCTCGGACCACCCTGGGTGCCTGTTCGACTTTTTCAAACAGCGCTTCGCACAGGTAACCAACCCGCCCATTGACGCGGTACGCGAACACCGCGTGACGTCGGTAGAAACGCTGTTGGGCGGCGAAGGGAACCTGCTGGTGCCGTCACCACGCGATTACCGCAAAATGCGATTGCCCAGCGCCATGTTGACGTTGAGTGACGTCCAAGCCATTGCCCACGACAATGCCCATGGCCTTGCCGCGACGACCTTGTCGCTAGGGGTGCCCGTTGCCTACGCCGGCGGGCCTCTGCATCTTGAGCAAGCCTTGCAAGCGTTGCAGAGCAGCGCCGCCCAAGCGGTCAACAATGGGCACTCGATTCTGATTTTGGATGACCAAGGCGTCAGTGCCCGCCAAGCCGCGATCCCATCATTGCTGGCAGTGTCCGCAGTGCATCACCATCTGATCCGGCAGGGCTTGCGCAGCAAAACCAGCCTGTTGGTGGTGTCTGCCGAGCCCATTGACGCGCACCACATGGCGGTGTTGTTGGGGTACGGGGCCAATGCGATTTGCCCGTGGCTGGCCCATGCTTTGTGCCCAGATGGGCTGTCGATTGACCGTTATCACCGCGCGATTGACAAAGGCCTGCTGAAAATCATGTCAAAAATGGGCATTTCCGTGTTGCAAAGCTACATCGGGGCGCAAATCTTCGATGCGGTGGGGCTGCATGCCGAGGTGATTGATGCGTATTTCCCGGGAACGTCGTCGCCGGTGGGCGGCTTGCGCCTGGCAGATATTGAGACGGATATCCGAGCCCGTCACGCCGCCGCGTTTGCCGACTCGCCACGCCCGCTGCGGGGTGGTTCCGACTTGCAATGGCGCGCCGAAGGCGACCCCCATTTATACAACCCCAAAACTATTCACGCCCTGCAGCGGGCGGCCCGGTCAGGCGACATGCAGATTTACCGGGAATACTGCGATAGTGTGCATAAGGAGACCGCGTCACGTATTGCCTTGCGCGGACTGCTGACGTTTAAAAAGGGATTGAAACCGGTTCCCATTGACGAGGTGGAACCCGCCGAGGCCATTTTGCGACGGTTTCGTTCCGGCGCCATGTCATTTGGTTCCATTAGTATGGAAGCCCACGAAGCCATCGCCATCGCCATGAATCGCCTGGGCGGGCGTAGCAACTCCGGTGAGGGCGGCGAAGATCCGTCGCGCTATCGCCCCTTGCCCAATGGCGACTCTAAAAACAGCGCCATCAAACAGGTGGCATCGGGGCGCTTCGGGGTAACCAGCGCCTACTTGATGAGCGCGGAAGAAATCCAGATCAAGATCGCCCAGGGTGCCAAGCCGGGTGAGGGCGGCCAATTGGCCGGTAAAAAAATTACCGTCGAGATCGCCCGTACGCGAGGCTCCACGCCAGGGATTGAGCTGATTTCGCCGCCGCCCCACCACGATATCTATTCGATTGAAGACCTGGCAGAACTGATTTTTGATCTGAAGAACAGTAATCCGCGCGCCCGCATCAGCGTCAAGCTCGTGGCCGAATCGGGAGTTGGCACGATTGCCGCCGGCGTGGCCAAGGCCAAGGCCGATGCGATTGTGATCAGCGGCTATGACGGCGGTACGGGGGCCGCAGCGCGCAGCAGCATCAAGTATGCGGGCCTGCCGTGGGAGCTGGGTTTGGCCGAGACGCAGCAAACGCTGGTGCTGAACGGTTTGCGTGGCCGGGTGGTACTTGAAACCGATGGCAAGCTGATGTCGGGTCGGGATGTGATTATTGCGGCCCTGTTCGGTGCTGAAGTCTTTGGATTTTCCACACTACTGTTGGTGGCTCTGGGTTGCGTGATGATGCGGGTATGCCATTTGGACACGTGCCCCGTTGGTATTGCCACGCAAAACCCATTGTTGCGAGCCAAGATGACGGGCACTTCCGACCACCTGGTCAACTTGTTGCGCATGATTGCCCAAGATGTTCGTGAGCACATGGCCATGCTTGGTGTGCGGCGCCTGGACGAATTGATCGGCCGGACTGACTTGCTGGTTGCCGACCCGTCGCGCACAGGGCGGGCCCGCGCCTTGGATGTGGCGGCCTTGTTGCACGCCGCACATGGACCACGGCGTTCGATGCGCGAGCAAGTGCACGGGCTGGAAGACACGCTGGATGCGCGGGTGTTGGTGCCGTTGTGCCGCAAGGCCTGGGAGCGACACGAGGCCGTCAAGGCCGAACTGCTGATTGGCAATCAAGACCGCGCGGTAGGCACGCGCCTGGGCAGTGAGGTGACACGCCACTGCGGTTTGGCAGGCTTGCCTGACGATCACATTCGTCTGCATTTCCGCGGTGTGGCGGGCCAAAGCTTTGGTGCCTTCGTGCCGCGAGGTATCACGCTGGTGTTGGACGGCGAGGCCAATGACGGGGTGGGGAAAGGCTTGTCGGGCGGCACGTTGGCTGTTCGGCCGCCCTTGGGCGCCGGCTATGCGGCACATCAGCAGTCCATTGTAGGCAACTGCGCCTTCTACGGCGCCACCGGCGGGCAGGGCTATATCTGCGGGCAGGCCGGCGAGCGTTTCGCCGTGCGCAATAGTGGCGCCCAATTGGTGGTTGAAGGCGTGGGCGACCACGGTTGTGAATACATGACAGGCGGCGTCGCCGTCATCTTGGGAGACATCGGGAAGAATTTTGCGGCCGGGATGTCCGGTGGAGTGGCCTACTTGTACGCACCGCAGGCCGATGCCACGTGGTCGCGTTGCCAACTTGACGGCATGTTGCTTGCGCCCGTTGCAGAGCTGGGTGATGAGGAGGGCGCTCGTTTACACCGCTTGTTGCGCAACCATGTGGCGTTTACCGGAAGCCAGCGCGCTCAACGGCTGCTGAAAAACTGGCCGGCCAGCATGGGGCAGTTTTACCGGCTGATGCCCGCTGCGTACAAGCGCGCACTGGAGCAAACGGCGCCCACCGAGGCCGAGGCGGCAGTGGCAACCCAATCGATGTAAGCGGAGAGCGCCCATGGGAAAACCGACCGGATTTTTGGAAGTGAAGCGACAAGGGATGCCCTATCGCGATGCGGCGACGCGTAGTCACGATTGGGACGAAATTGCCCTGTTGTCGACCAAGCACGCGCTGCAGAGCCAGGCATCGCGCTGCATGGATTGTGCCGTCCCGTTTTGCCAGAACGGCAGTGTCTTGGCGGGGATGACGACCGGATGTCCGGTGTACAACCTGATCCCGGAATGGAATGACCTGGTCTATCGCGGACAATGGCGCGAGGCGTATCAACGGCTTAGTCTTACGAACCCGTTTCCCGAATTTACGGGACGGGTATGCCCGGCACCGTGCGAAGCGGGCTGTGTGGCGGGCTTGGTCGACACCCCGGTCACGATCAAGGACATCGAACGCGCCATTATCGATCGTGCGTTCGAAGAAGGGTGGGTGACGCCTGTGCCGCCCACGGCCCGATCGGGCCGTCGCGTTGCGGTGATCGGGTCGGGCCCGGCCGGCCTGGCTGCAGCGTCGGTGCTTAATCGCCACGGGCATACCGTGACGGTATTCGAGCGCGCCGACCGTTTGGGTGGTTTGCTGACGTACGGCATCCCCAAATCGAAGTTGCCCCAGCCGGTGGTAGACCGTCGCCTGCAGGTGTTGCGTGATGAAGGGGTGCAGTTTCAGGGGGGCGTGGACGTGGGGCGCGACGTCTCTATAACCGACCTGGGCCAGCAATACGATGCGGTCTTGTTGTGCTGCGGTGCTACCGTGCCCCGTGATGTGTCCGTGCCCGGAAGGGACTTGGGCGGGGTGCATTTTGCCATGGAATACCTGACTGGCAATACCAAAAGCCTGCTGGATTCGGGCTTGCGTAACGGACAGTACATTTCCGCAGCGGGACGCGATGTGGTGGTCATCGGCGGTGGTGATACGGCGGTCGACTGCATTACCACCGCGCTTCGGCAAGACTGCCGCAGTTTGGTGCAGTTTGATATTTACCCCCAGCGTCCGGACCAGCGCGCGCCAGACAATCCGTGGCCGCAGTATCCCGTCATTCACAAATTGGAACCTGGCCAACGCGAGGCGCAGGTCCGTTTCCAGCGAGACCCACGCGCATTTTCAACGTCGGCGGTCGCGTTTTTAGGCGATGCATCCAATCGGGTCAGTCAGGTCCATAGCGTGATGCTGGACGCACAGCGCCAGGCCCTTCCGGGCACCGAGCGTCTATGGGACGCGCAGTTGGTGCTGCTGGCTATTGGCTTTCAGGGGCCCGAGCCGGTGTTGTTCCAGGGGTTGGGTATTGACCACGATGTGCGCGCCGGCGCTCAGGACACCGGCGTCGACCGTTACCGCACAGCGGTGGATGGCGTGTTTGTAGCCGGCGATGCCCGCCGTGGTCAAAGCCTGATTGTCTGGGCCATTCAAGAAGGCAAAGAAGCGGCGCAGGCCTGTCATCGCTATCTGACACAACGGCATAAGAGCGCTAACGCATGACTGACCCCATGACCGATGACCACTTTTCCAAACACCACGATGACTTTGCCACCATGACCCGGGACGATATTTCCAAGATTCACGATGATATTGCCACCATGCAGGGTGGCTCTGCCACGACCCAAGCAGGCGTTGACATGATCCAGACGGCCTTTGCCCAACGTATTGGCGGTTTACGGTTTGGGCTTAATACACCGGTTTATAAATTTGAGCGGATCAAGCAAGCCAAGCGCCACGCCGTGCAAGTGAACCCGGACATGGCACTGATTGACTTGGGTGTGGGCGAGCCGGATGCTATGGCCGATGACGCCGTAGTGCGCGTGTTGCAGGACGAAGCCACCAAGCCTGAGAATCGGTTTTATGCGGATAACGGCATCTTGGAGTTTAAGCGTGCCGCGGCCACGTATATGCGCGACGTGTTTGGCGTTGTGGATCTTGACCCTGAAACCGAGATTATTCCGGTGGTGGGCAGCAAGTCGGCGTTGGCCATGTTGCCGGCCGCTTTCATCGATCCAGACGATGTGGTGCTGATGCCGTCGCCGGGTTACCCGGTGCTGGCGACATCAGGGGCTTATTACGGCGGGCGTGTGGTGTCGTTGCCGCTGCATGAAGAACACGCCTTTCTGCCTGATTTCACCGCCCTGAGCCCTGACGACCTGCAACAGGCCAAGTTGTTGTACTTGAACTACCCCAACAACCCGACGGGGGCGATGGCCTCGGCGGAGTTTTTTGAACAGGTGGTGGACTTTGCGCGACAACACAGCACCGTGGTGGTGCATGACGCGGCGTATGCGGCGCTGGTGTTCGACGGGGTAAAGCCACTTAGCTTTTTAGCTGCGCCGGGCGCGAAAGACGTAGGCGTTGAGCTGCACTCGCTATCCAAATCATTCAACATGACGGGATGGCGCATCGGCTTCATGGCGGGCAATGCGCAAATTATCAAAGCCTTTGCCGCCGTTAAGGACAATAGCGATTCCGGCCAGTTTATCCCCATACAAAAGGCGGCCGCCCACGCACTGGCGCACCCTGAAATCACCCGGCAGACCGCCCAAAAGTATGCACGTCGCCATGCCTTGCTGTGTCGCGTGTTGGCGCTAAGCGGGTTTCGGGTACAGCCACCGGGTGCGTCGTTCTTTTTGTACACACGCATACCGCGTCGGGTGCGGGGCGGTGTGACGTTTGCTTCGGCGGCAGACTTCAGCGATTACCTGATCCGGGAACATTTGATTTCCACTGTGCCCTGGGACGAGGTCGGGCCGTATGTGCGGTTCTCGGTTACGTACGAGGCCGCCACACTGCAGGACGAGGAACGTGTCATGCAGGCGGTGCGCGATCGCCTCGAACGCGTCACTTTTGAGTTTTAAGCAGGGGGTTACATGCGATTCGTAAAAATGCATGGCCTGGGCAATGCCTACGTGTTCTTCAACGTACTGGGCACGCCCGACATCGACGCCGACTGGCCAGCCTTGGCGCAAGCGGTATCGGACGTACACGTCGGTATTGGTTCTGACGGTCTGATCCTGGTCGGGCCCGGCGTGCAAGCGGATTTCAGCATGCGCATTTTCAATGCGGACGGGTCCGAGGGACAAACCTGCGGCAACGGTTTGCGTTGTGTGGCCAAATTACTGCGCGACGAAGGTTGGGCCAGTACAGATCAGTTTTCCATTGAAACCCGGGGTGGGGTGGTTCAGGTTGCGCTAAGTCGGCAAAGCCCAGGCTGCTCGTGGGTAAAAGTAAACATGGGTGTGCCGGGCCTTCGCAAGGCCGACGTCCCCATGTTGGGTATGGCGCACGCCCACACCATTAACGAGCCCGTCCAAATTGGGGCGGACCACTTTCGGATGACGTGTGTGTCAATGGGTAATCCCCATGCCATTCTGTTTGTTGACAACGTCGCCACCGTGCCGCTGGCCGAATGGGGGCCACGGATCGAACATGCCCACTGGTTTCCAGAGCGGGTGAATGTTGGCGTGGTGGCGGTACGTAACCAGCAAGAGCTGGATTACCGGGTTTGGGAGCGCGGTTCGGGCCTGACAATGGCGTGTGGTTCGGGCGCGTGCGCTGCCGTGGTGGCGGCATGCCTGAACGGCAAGGTCCGGCGTGATGTGCCCGTGTGTGTGCACCTGCCCGGCGGCGACCTGACCATACAGTGGGCGTCGTCCGGCCATGTGTGGATGACCGGCCCGGCCCAGACGGTGTGCGAGGGCGACATCGATGTGTCTATGGGAAAAAAACACACGTCTTGCACCACTCAGTCTACAGCCATTGGTCGCGGCGATTGCTACTCTGTCACTGTCCAATGACGCTTGCTAGGAGAGCAAAAATGGGAGCCACATGGTCTAGAGATCAAATCATCTCAGCGGTGCGCAGCGAAGACGTACGGTATATCCGGTTGCAGTTTACAGACTTGTTCGGTGCGCTCAAAAACATCGAAATTCCGGTCAGCCAGCTGCCCAAGGCACTCGACAACAAGATGATGTTCGATGGCTCATCAATTGAGGGTTTTGTGCGCATTGAAGAGTCGGACATGTATTTGTACCCGGACTTGAATACGTGGCTGATTTATCCATGGGAGGCCGAGCGGGGAAAAATTGGCGCGCTGATGTGCGATGTGTATCGCCCGGACGGCACGCCGTTTGAAGGGTCACCGCGGGGTATTTTGAAAAACGCCATTGCCGAAATGGAGGCCATGGGGTTCTCGGCGCTGAACGTGGGCCCTGAGCCAGAATTTTTCCTGTTTAAGACCGACGCCGAAGGCCGTCCTACGATGGAACTGAACGATCAGGGCGGCTATTTTGACCTGGCACCCACGGACATGGGCGAAAACTGCCGGCGCGAGATTGTACTTACGCTGGATAGCATGGGCTTTGAAGTCGAGGCTTCCCACCACGAGGTGGCGCAAGGCCAGCATGAAATTGACTTCAAATACGCGGATGCCGTCAAAACGGCGGACCAGATCCAGGTGTTTAAGCTGGTGGTTAAAAACATTGCCAGAAAGCATGGCCTGCATGCCACCTTCATGCCCAAACCGCTGTTTGGCGTTAACGGGTCGGGAATGCATTGTCACCAGTCATTAACCCGGGGTGATGAAAACGTGTTTGCCAGCGACGATGACCCATATCGTCTGAGCGATACAGCCAAGCACTACATGGCCGGTATTCTTAAACACGCGCGGGCGTTTGCCGCCATTACCAACCCGACGGTGAACTCCTACAAACGTCTGGTGCCGGGCTACGAGGCGCCATGTTACCTGGCCTGGTCCGCCAAAAACCGCAGCCCCCTGGTTAGGGTGCCCGCCAGCTATGGCCCCAGTACCCGTATCGAAGTGCGTAATGTTGACCCGTCGTCCAACCCCTACCTGGCGCTTACGGTGATGTTGGTATCAGGCCTGGACGGCATACGCAACCAGCTGCCACTACCCGAGCCGGTTAACCAGAATATTTTCACCATGAGTGCGGAAGAGAAAACCAGGCTGGGTATTGAAAGCCTGCCCTCCAATTTGTATGAGGCACTGGAAGCGCTGAAACAGGACGAAATATTGACCAACGCCTTGGGTGAGCATGCACTGGAGCGGTATCTTCTGGCTAAAATGCAAGAATGGGATGATTTCCGTACGGCTGTCCACCCGTGGGAGCGCGAGCAGTACATCACCCAGTTCTGAAACCAACCGCACTGTAATTGTGAACACCATTGCCATTGTTGATTACGGGATGGGCAACTTCCACTCGGTGGCGCGCGCACTGCGTGCGGCGGCGCCCGGGGCAAACATCCGGATCAGCAATACGGCAGCCCACATCCGTAGCGCATCGCGTGTGGTGTTTCCGGGCCAGGGTGCCATGCCAGACTGCATGCGCACCCTGGAAAGCTCGGGGCTGCGCGACGAGGTCGAGCGGGCAGCTCGCGAAAAACCGCTACTGGGCGTGTGCGTAGGCGAACAAATGCTGTTTTCGGGCAGTGACGAAGGCAACGTGGCGGGGTTGGGTATTTTTCCGGGCTGGGTGCGTCGCTTCACCGGCCCGCAATACGCCGCGCCCGCTGTGGCGCGTGACGGCGCACTCCCCAGCAGCCCCAGCAGTTCCCCAGCGAGTAGCCACGACGCTTCCCCCGCGAGTGACGACGGCGTTACCTCCGCCGGCAACACATCCGCCGGCAATGACAGCACTTCCCCTGCCGGCCGCCTGAAAGTGCCCCATATGGGCTGGAATGCCGTCACCCAGCTACGCCAACACGCCTTATGGGCGGGTATCCCCGACAACACGCCTTTTTATTTTGTGCACAGCTACTTTGCCATTCCTGACAACCCCGAACTGACCGTCGGGATCAGCCAGTATGGGCAGCGCTTTACCTGCGCCATTGCCGCCGATAATATTTTTGCCGTGCAATTCCATCCCGAAAAAAGTGCGGACTACGGGTTGCGGCTGTATCGCAACTTTGTAGAATGGCAACCATAAGCTCCGGAGCCAACGTTATACCCGGCAACGTCCGCACGGCCCTATGTTATCCACCATCGGTTTCGCAGCGGCAAGGAAACCTATCACTCACCGCAACATGACCCGGCACCAAACAGACTCCACACGAAGCGACCTTTGCTGTCGCATCATTCCTTGCCTGGACGTTACGGCCGGACGTGTCGTCAAGGGCGTCAACTTTGTGGAGCTGGTGGACGCCGGCGACCCTGTGGAGATTGCGCGCCGCTATAACGAGCAGGGCGCTGATGAACTCACCTTCCTGGATATCACCGCCACCAGTGATGACCGCGACCTGATCCTGCCCATCATTGAAGCGGTGGCCAGTGAAGTCTTTATTCCCTTGACCGTAGGTGGTGGCGTGCGCCAAGTGGCTGACATTCAACGGCTGCTTAACGCCGGCGCTGACAAAGTGTCGATTAACAGTGCAGCCATCAGTAACCCCGACCTGGTGCGTCAAGCGGCCGAGCACCACGGGTCGCAATGCATTGTGGTTGCCATCGACGCACGCCGTGTGTCGGCAGAAGGCGAGCCTGCACGCTGGGAGGTTTACACGCATGGGGGGCGGCGCGCCACCGGGCTGGACGCCGTTGAATGGGCGCGACGCATGGCCGCGTATGGCGCAGGCGAACTGTTATTGACCAGCATGGATCGTGATGGAACAAAAGAAGGCTTCGACCTGGAACTGACCCGTGCGGTCTCTGACGCCGTGCCCGTGCCGGTGATTGCGTCGGGTGGGGTGGGCAATTTGCAGCACTTGGTGGATGGCGTCACCCAAGGCGGTGCCAGCGCCGTGCTGGCCGCCAGTATTTTTCACTATGGCGAGTTCACGGTAAGCCAGGCTAAGCAATATTTAGCGGCTCACGGGGTGAGAGTACGGCTTTGATTGCCCATTGAAACACGCAAAGTTAGTTGGTAGCAGCGCGCGGCGGTAGGACAGGCACTCAACGTGCTGCCACACGAACAGCATTACACACAAATCGGCGTGCATGTTCAGCGTTCATATCGTTTTGGGAACCCTGATGATGTCTGATAAAACGCGTACCTCCCCAACGAAGCCGACCTTGTTGTCCGGCGGCAACCCACAGATCCCAAAAGGGTATGGCAATGCGCCGGTGAACGACTATATCAATGCGATGCCGGGATGGAAGCAAGGCATCGGAAGGCAGTTGGATACCCTGATCGAGCAGACCGTGCCGAACGTGTCCAAAGCGGTCAAGTGGAATTCGCCGTTTTATGGGCCTGAAAAAGATTGTTGGTTTCTTAGCTTCCATTGCTTTACCAAGTACATCAAGGTCACGTTTTTTCAGGGCACATCACTGAAGCCGATGCCCGCGGGCAAGTCCAAGCATGAACGCGTGCGTTATCTTGATATTTATGAAGGGCAGTTTGACCCGGACCAGTTTGTTGTCTGGGTGCAGCAAGCCGCGCAACTGCCCTGCGAACGTATGTAATGCCCCGACGCACGGGGCTAACGCGGCAAACGCGGCGTCGGCTTATTTTTTGTGATCGGGTGTCGCCTTTCGATGCTGCGCGGTTTTTTGCTCGTCGCTGACCCCTTCGGTCTTTTTCAAGCGCATTGGTGTGTCGTCTTTCGGCTTAAGTGTTTCGGACTGGGCGCCTTGCGGGTTCGGGTTACCATCAAAGCGTGTCGCTTTGTCCGCTGGCGTATCTTCGCTTTGCTCTCCCGATACGGTGGGCGGGGGCGTTAGCCCAAGCTCGGCACGTGGGTCTTTCTCAAGTTTGCCGGTATTGCGGTCAGGTGTCTTTTTCATGCGTCGCTCCTGTGAGGTAGACGCCACTCCACCGCAATTGCTGTGCCTGAGGACTGCTATGTTGCGCTCGTGCGTAGCGGCGACCGTTACCGATATCCGGTCCCCATCACATAGTCGCGCAAGAATTCCTCGTTGTTTTCCACTTCGTTGAGCATGGCTTCCAGCGCGTCGTTGGCATAGAGCACGCCCAGCGGCTGTTGCTGGCTTCCGACGATTGGGATCTGCTTGAGGCCGTGCTCTTTCATGGTTGCCCACACTTCCGAGATAGCTTGCTGTGGTGTGCAATAAACGACCTGGGCCGTCATGATGTCAGATACCCGTGTCGTGCAACTGCAGCCTGTGCACGTGCTGATTTCACGTACCACGTCCGCTTTGCTCACGACGCCCGACAGATTGCCGTCGGCGTTGCATACGACCACTAGGCCGCATGGGCCCTCAGTGAGCAGGCGGGCGGCGTCAACCACGGCAGCGATATCGGAAATAATGATCAGTCGCTCGCGGGCGCGGTGGAGCAGGGTGTTAACAGTCGTCATGGCGGTCACCTGAGCAGCAGGGTCGGACTAAGGGTATACGTTGCTTCACTTTAAGCGCAAAAGTTATATGTGGCCAGTTATATGGCTTACACGCTATGCTTTACTTGCCATTGCAATGCCGTATCTCCGTGCGGCAAGGTGGTATCGCGTTTTGATTCCGCTGAACCTCCGTTGTCGGGCCCGCCGTGGGTATGCGGCTTGCGGTGGCGTCTTACCTTTTTCGTCGACGGGGGCTTGCCATGTCT
>JAJUIY010000115.1 GCA_029267415.1 Alcaligenaceae bacterium | reverse complement strand
TGCACCATAACCCCATTCCTGTCGGCAGCGCCTGGCTGGACACCATGATGGTGGACAACGGCCACGCGCTGCTGGACATCGCGGCACGCTACCCGGTGATTCGGGGGGTTGTGTGGGGCCACGTACACCAAGAGTTCGACAGCGTGGTCAATTTTGGCACACACCAAACCCGTTTGATGGCCGCGCCCGCCACCTGCCTGCAGTTTGCACCGCGTAGCGCTACATTTGCACTGGACACGGTGGGCCCAGGCTACCGACGCCTGTGCTTGCATTGCGACGGCACTATTGATTCAGAGGTGATCCGGGTTGCGGGCCTGGGCATCCGGCCGGACACTGCCAGCAGCGGCTACTAAAACAGAACGCAGAAAGAAGGCGGCTGTCCCGCCACAATCGCCAATGTCACTGAAGCCTGCCCCGCCGCCAAGGCGCAGGCCCGGCGGCGGTGCGTGCGCAAGTTAGCCGTGAACCGCCTCTTCCACGTCCACCAAGCGGCGGTAGTAGTTGGGCAGAGCAAACAACGCACCGTGGACGGCGTCGTTGTAGTACTGCAAGTCCGTAATGCCGCGCTCGTCGATGCGCTGTTGTACCTGTTCCGGCGTAAGCGACGCTGGCTGCAGCGTATCGGATGCCACCGCCAGAGCCCAGTACGACCCATACAGCGGAATGTGCAGGCCATAGGCGCTGACGTGTTCAAACACGTTGCGCAATGAACCGGCCAAATCACTTACCTGCCCGGGCTCGTGAAACGGTGTGCCCAGATGCAGCACAATGGCACCGCCCGGGTTCAACACGCCCTTGCACTGCTGAAAAAACGCTTCGGTATACAGCGGGCCGGCGGGCGTTTCGGGATCCGTCAGATCCAGCAATACCAAGTCAAAGCGCTGATCAGTTTGTGCCACAAACTGGGCGCCATCACCGATGTGCACGGTCACGCGGGGGTCGTCAAACGCACCCTTGTTAATACTTTGCAGGTGCTCGCGCGACACCTTGATGACATCTTCGTCCAGGTCAACCAGCGTTACGTTTTCGACCGGGTGCTTCAGTAATTCTTCCAACGCACCGCCGTCACCGCCGCCGACAATCAGTGCCGAACGAGGCGCATCCAGGGCGATGGCCGCCGGGTGCACCAAACCTTCGTGGTAGAAAAACTCTTCCGTCTCGGCCGTCATGAGGCACCCATCCAGCCGCAAGGTTTTACCCATATCGGGCGATTCAAGCAGCTCAAGGTACTGGTACTTGGTTTGTTGCGTCAGCAACCGACGGGCAAAGCGAAAGCCATACACGCTGTTTTCGTTCAGGGTTTCAAGCAGAAGCTCGCCTTCGGGACCGGGGCCATCGGCCTCGCCGCGCAGCAGGCGGTTGCGCTGCGACCGGGCGGGCTTGAAAGCCGCTTCCAGCTCATTCATCAGCCGTTCGGCCTTGCTGGAGTTATCCCCTTCGAAATTACACACATACACGTCCAGCGTTACCCCGCCGCGTTCAGGCCAGGTATGGATTGCCAGATGCGATTCGGCCAACAGCAACATGCCGGTGACGCCGCCGGGTTCGCCCTGATAATCCGGAAAGGTATGCCACTTTTCACCTACCAACGTTAAACCAACGTCTAAGGTATGCGTGCGACAAAGTGCCGCCAGCGTTTCTGCGTCGGTCATGACAGACACGTCGCAGGCACAATCGTAAAGATCTGCGGTGAGGTGCAGGCCTTGCATAGTCGAGTGCTCCCATAAAGGATCCCGTGTGCCAGCTTCAGCCGACTGATTACGGCAAGCACGGAATAAGGCCGGATACATGCCCTGAAAGGGTCATGGCATCCTATTTAAAGATAAGTGTTTCGTTGGAATCGGATGCGGGCGTCAGCTTTCAGATGGGCCCTGTGCGCGTTCGGATTGAACCTGAGAAAGGGCCAGCGCCTATCGATATTTCCAGCAGAAGAAACCCATGTCGCATCGCGTGCGCAGAAGTATATAGCAAAAGAATCTGAGTGTGGCGCCACGAAAGCGAAAAAGAGCACAGAAAATTCTGAACTGTGTTCAAGACAGCACGCTGTTCGACGGTCAAACACGCCAGAAATGGGGAATAATATAAGGTTTACGTAACAATCTCTTTCATACTTAAAACTCCGACAAATAAAGAATGCGCAAAAACTACCCGGTATACGACGTCGAGACAGCGTTGCGCCCCGACCAGTACCTTATTTCACGCACCGACCTTAAGGGCCGGATTACCTACGCCAACCCGGCTTTTATCGAAATATCGGGTTTTACCCGCGATGAGCTAATGGGCAAGGCGCACAATATTGTGCGCCACCCCGACGTGCCCCCAGCCCTGTTCCAGGATTTGTGGGATACCCTGCACGCCGGCAAAACATGGACGGGCGTCGTCAAAAACCGCCGCAAGGACGGTGGCTTTTACTGGGTGCTGGCCACGGTGACCCCCATTTTTGATGGCGGCGAAGTTACCGGCTACGCCTCGGTACGCACCAAGCCGTCGGACGAACAGGTTGAAGAAGCCACACGGATTTACGAGGAGATCAACGAGGGGACAAACCGGGGATACACCGTGCGGCAAGGCCAAGTGGTACGCACGGGGTGGCGCCGTATTTTTGACGCCATCGCCTTGCCCTTTGCACCCACATTGCGGGCGGGCATGTTCCGCCAGGCGGCGCTGTATACCGCCATCATTGCTGTGCTGACGTGGTCTGCCATGAACGGCGGGTTTAGCGAACAGTGGCGTTGGGCCGGGCTGGCCGGCACCATTGCTGCCGCCGCCTGCGCGTTGGGCTATGGGTGGGTAATTGCACGACGTACGATAACCCCTTTGCGCACGGCCGCCGCCGCGGCACAACAAATTGCAGCGGGAAACCTGGATGTTGAAATCGAAACCGGCCTGCCGGGCGCCGTGGGCAACATGTACTTCAGCCTGGACCTGATGCGCAAAAGCCTGATGGACATTGCCGAAAACGTACACACGGGCATCCAGGCCACCAGCCAGACCACCCGCGTACTGGAACACAGCAATACCAACCTGGCGCACCGCACCAGCGAGCAGGCCGGCTCGCTGCAAACCACTGCCGCCAGCATGGAAGAACTCACCATTACCGTGCAGCAAAACACTGATAACGCCCACCTGGCGCGCCGCTTGTCTGAAGAAAGCATGCGCGTGGCGCAGCGCGGCGGCACCGTGGTGAATGACGTGGTCAGCACCATGCAAGAGATTCACGACAGCTCGCGCCGCATCGGCGACATCGTGACCCTGATCGAAGAAATTGCCTTCCAAACCAACATACTGGCCTTGAACGCCGCGGTCGAATCCGCCCGCGCGGGGGAAGCCGGACGTGGTTTTGCCGTCGTGGCCGGTGAAGTGCGCAACCTGGCGCAACGCAGCTCGCAAGCCGCCGGTGAAATCAAAACGCTGATTGAAGAATCCGTCGCGCGCATGGCGGCGGGGTCGGAACAAGCCGAACAAGCCGGCCAGACCATGCACGAACTGGTAGAAGCCGTGCAGCGCGTCACCGACATCATGGGTGAAATTTCAGTCGCGTCGTCCGAACAAACCGCCGGCCTGATGCAAATTAACCAGGCCATCACGCAAATCGACGGCGCCACCCACGAAAACACCGCACTGGTCGAAGCGCTGGGTCAAAGCGTACACACCCTAAGCCAGGAAACCGCCAATCTGTATCAGACCATCGAGGTGCTGGAAACGGGCGTGTCGCGGATTGAAGCAACGTGATTTTCCTCGTATGAAATGGACCGGAACCACGCGTTATTAACCGGAATCAAGGGATGAACAAATCCCGTCACGATTTCGCCGTTATTTTGCGCGACAATGGCTTGAACTGCTTATTGAAGCGGCCGGCATCGGCAAAGCGGTCGCCGCTGAGCGCCACGCGACCGGCCGACTTCATTTGTCTCTACTAGAAGGAGTCCGGACATGGCCGATTTTCAAGGAAAGGTTGCGTTGGTAAGTGGTGCTGGCTCGGGCATTGGCAAAGAAACCGCCAAACTGCTCGCCGCCCGCGGTGCAAGCGTGATTGTGTCTGACATCCAGGCCGACGCCGCCGAACGCGCTGCCCAAGAAATAACAAATGCCGGAGGCCAAGCCGGCGCCCATGTCGGCGACGCCGCCAACCCCGACGACGCACGCGCGGCGGTGGCGCTTGCCAAAGCAGAGTTTGGCGCCCTGCACCTGGCCTTCAACAACGCCGGCATTGGCGGTGACCACGCCCCCACGGGCGAACTGGCCCTGGAAAGCTGGCACAAGGTTATCAACATCAACCTGAACGGGGTCTTTTACGGCATGCGCTACCAGATTCCCGCAATGCTGGAGGCCGGCGGCGGTGCCATTGTGAATATGTCATCCATTTTGGGGTTGGTGGGCAGCCCCAACGTGTCGGCATACGTGGCCGCCAAGCACGGCGTTACCGGGCTAACTAAAGCCGCTGCCCTGGAATACTCAGCCAAGGGCATTCGCGTCAATTCAATCCACCCCGGCTACATCGACACCCCACTATTGAACAACCTGGACCGCGACGTCTACAACAACCTGAAAAACCTGCATCCCATTGGCCGCCTGGGCGTCGATGTAGAAGTGGCCCAAGTCGTGGCGTTTTTGCTGTCAGACGCCGCGTCCTTTGTAACCGGCGCGCAATACACCGTGGATGGGGCCTACACAGCGCAGTAGGCGCACAGTTATTTCATCAGCAACGGGGCCGTCAACCGTTATCCTTTCCGGGCGCCTCGCTGTTCAGATAACGGTGTATGTCATCAGCGCTTACAATCAGCGCACGCGCACGCGATGCCATGGCGTAGTGATCAAGTACCGGGCGTAGCGACGGCGTGTGCAAAAGCTCGTCCCACACAGGAGCCAGTGTGGACTGATCGGGGCAATGCCCTTCCAGCCGTTGGGCGGCATATTCCAAACAGGCGGGCCGCGATAGCAAACGCATGGTGTTTGCCGGGTCAAGCGAAGCAATCTTGTTCGCGCGCTGGTTATCGTTATCTACGTGGCAACAGTACAGCACGTGATCCCGCAAACAGTGTGCGTTGCTTGGTAAACCACTTAGGGACAAGCCAGAGATGTATACCCCGCCCTGTGCTGACTGAAATGAGTAGTTGTGTGTCGGGTCAGCGCTGTTCAACACCGACAGGCCACGCAGCAAACGTGGAAAATCCGTGGTGGCGGCATCGGGCGACGCCTTGGCTTCAACCAGCAGCGCAATATCCCAGACGGTAGTTGCTCCGGCGCGTAGCGATTTGCGAAGCAATACGACGTCCCATTCTGTTTTAGCGTAACGGGAACCTTTCGATAAGTCGGCGGGAACGTGCAAGGCGGTGACAACCTTCCATCGCCCGGACCGGGCGTTGCCCGTTTCAGTGCTGACCGTCGCACCCAATCGGCCAGAAGCCGTCACCTTGCTGCGCCTCGGAGCATCAGCGAAGCCGTCGTTTAACCTCTGCGCCAATGCCTGAATCGCGTCATACGCCCGCTGTTCGACCCGTTCGCCACGCTGACGGGATTGGCGCCCAGCCTTGGCCGCCGCCACACTACCCTGCCGCGGGCCTTGTTGATGGCAAAACTCAAGATACTGCTGCACCTGGGGGACTGATGCCAATTTTTGCAAGCGCTGCAGCGAAGCCAACGCGTCACTTTGTGCCAAGGCTTGCAGGCCCTCTTCAAAGGCGGGGTGCTGTTCCACGTCAAGAGTGTTAAGCAGCGCGTCAACCACATCGGCCAGTAATTGCCATGAAGCAACGATTGGGGTGTCAGGTTGCGCAGCCAACGATGCGCCCTCAGAGGCCTGCAACCCAGCCGACGCTTCATGCAGGCGCCCCATCGCCGTGCGCAGCCACCCCGACGACATACGCGCTTGCTTTGCGGGGTGTGCAATGGCGTTTACAAGCGCTCGTACAGTGCGGGCGTCTTGTTTGGCGTGCGCGCTCAATCGGGCGTATTCATCCACCTGCGGCCAACGGTGACGCAATACCATCGCCTTGAAAGCCGGATCTCCTCCGTGCGGATCCATGACCTCGCCGATAAGGCGAGCCAATGTATCTATGAAACGGGACCGCAAGACGTTCGTGGGTAATTGGTGACGAGACGATGCGCCGCCTGCGGCCGGCGTCTGGCGCACCTGTTCAATCAGCACGCCAAGCGCCGCCGAGGAGCTTAACGTGTCCAGATTGATTTCTGTCGCCGCCAGGTCGGGCAAGCAGAAACGCCGCGGCAGCCCGCGTAAAATGGCGTCAAGCGAATCGCGTTGCGTGTTCACACCGCCCCCCTCCTTTAACTCAGCCTGTAGCTTTGGCAAGACCCCTGTCATTAGCGCTATTACTTCCATAGCCGCTATGAACGTACCGGCACGACACCACTTTCCTTAATATATTTTGTTACGATGTGCTCCCCGCAGACGCAACACAATATAAGGACACAATAATGCAAAACCTGGATGAGATCCTGACCGAAGCGCTGAATAAAGCAACCCGCGAGCGCGGCCACATCAACGTGCTGATCGCCGGGCGGTCGGGCGTCGGCAAAAGTACGCTGATTAACGCGGTATTTCAGAAGAACCTTGCCGAAACAGGTCAGGGCCGTCCGGTCACCAAAGGCACGCGTGAAATCACCAAAGAAGGCGTGCCCATTACCATCTTTGATACGCGCGGCCTGGAGATGAAGGATTTCGGAAGCACGCTGGTCGAACTGGAAAAGGTGATCCAGGACCGCAGCAGCGACCGGGACTCGAACCGGCATATTCACGTCGCTTGGTTATGCATTCAGGAAGACGGTCGACGGGTGGAAGACGCCGAAATCCAGCTGCACGACATGCTGGCAAAACATGTGCCTTTAGTTACCGTAATTACCAAGGCGCGCAGTGATAATGGCTTCCGAAACAAGGTAATGGAACTACTGCCCGAATCACGCAACGTGATCCGCGTGCGCGCCATTCCCGAAGAGCTGGATGACGGCTACACGCTTAAACCGATGGGCCTTGAAGAATTGATTGACCTGACGTCCGAGGTCATCCCCGAGGGAAAGCGACGGGCCTTGGCGGCAGCGCAAAAGGCCAACCTAAGCTATAAAAGATCGCAGGCGCATAAAATTGTGGCCGGCTCTGCAACCGCTGCGGCCGCCGCTGGCGCCAGCCCCATTCCGTTTTCTGATGCCGCCATCCTGGCACCCATCCAGGTTGGCATGATCGCCGGCATCACCTCGGTTTTTGGACTGGAGCTGTCCAAAGCCACGCTTAGCACACTGGTAACGTCGGCCATCGGCGTAGGCGGCGCCACCTTTGTGGGGCGCACCATTGTGGTGAACGTGATGAAGTTTTTCCCCGGAGTGGGCACCGTGGCGGGCGGCGCCATTTCGGGTGCGACGGCGAGCGCCATTACTGTGGCGCTGGGCGAAGCCTACATTGCCGTGCTGTCAGAAATATTCTCGGCCGACCCCGACGCCAACCCCGATGCCACCACCATTGCCGACAAACTAAAAGAAAAAATGCGCAAACGCAGCGAATAAGCGGCGTCAGGGTGAACAACGTCCGCCACAGACATGTTTATCGTGTGGCGGACGGTACCGGGAGAAACTGACTTGCTAGCCCCTGAAACGGGACTTGTGAGTGCGTATGTAGCACGCCAACACCGAGCCGCTACACAACGTGGCCAACGCCATCGGGACAAGAAACTTGATGTCCTCGGTGGGGATGCTGAAAAAAACTTTGCTGGG
>JAJUIY010000300.1 GCA_029267415.1 Alcaligenaceae bacterium | reverse complement strand
CTGGACTGGGTATTTGCTGGCCCTGGGCCTCGCCTTGGTTAGTGGGCATGTGGCATTGCCGCAGTCCCTATCGCCTGGGCAGCCACTGTTGATTGCGCTCGGTGCTGTTTGCATTGGCTTGGTTTCGATGTACGTGGTGGCATGCAGCAGTTTCCAGAACCGGAGCTGGACGATTCGCGGCCAGCGTATCGAACTGCCTGCCGGGCGACTTGCCTTGATGCAACTTGGTGCGGGTACGCTTGTCTGGATGTTGATTGCTGGCATTCCCTATGTGCTATTTCAGGGCAGGGTGCCGTACCTGGATGTGCTGGGCATCTTGCTCATCAGTGCCGTGGCAGGGCTTGCAGCGCGCGTCCCGGGAGGGATTGGCGTGGTGGAGTATGTGTTTCTCACGATGCTGGGGCCCTCCATTGCCCGATATGAAATTTTGGCGGTGATGCTGATGTATCGCCTGTTCTACTACATCGGGCCCTTGTTGATCGCCGGCGTTGGCTACCTGGCCGTGGAGGCGGGCATGCGCACCGCGGTGCCGGAGCCCTCCGGGTTCTCCTCGACAAAAGACTGCGGCGGTACTGCCGTGCGCAATGGCGGCATGTAAGTTGCTTTCCAGACGTATGGTCGCTGGCTGCCCAGCGAAGACTGACGATAAATTTCGTCTCGTCAGACGCCGTCTGGTCGAGTTACCAAGGAGACACCCATGTCACTGATCGTCGCCGCACGTTTTGACACCTTTGAACATGCCGCCCGCGCAGCAGATGCCCTGATGAAGGCCGGGGTGGGCCCGGATGACCTGGACACGTTTTATGTCAATCCGCCGGGCGCCCATTCACATCTTCCGATCGGAGGTGATCGCGTAGCCGATCCAGCATCCCGCGGAGCACCCTTTGGTGCCGTGGGTGGCGCCGCCATTCTGGCAGTCGTGGGGGCCATTATTGGTTCACTGATCGGCTTCAGTCTTAATAATGCGATTTTGCCGGTCATTGTGGGGGCTGGCGTTGGCGCGTACATTGGCTCGATGATGGGCGGGGTGTCTAAATTGGGCCGCAAATCGGAAAACGGGCAGTCTGTGCCGCGCGATTCGGCACATTCATCCGCTGATGCCGCCTCAGACGCCAGCACTCAGCGGCCTTCCGGCGTTTTATTGGCCGTGCGGGTTGACGCCGGCCAGCAGCAGCGAATTTCGGATTTGTTGCGGGCGGCCGGTGGGGTCGAGGTTGAGCGCGCCCAAGGCCGTTGGGAAGGCGGTCAGTGGCGCGATTTCAACCCACTGGATGCACGGCACATGGAAGACGATACGCGCCCCGGCCCGGTACCGTGATGGCCGCGTACACCGTGCGATTATTGCTCGTCGACGCTGATGTCATAGTCCACTTTTCTGACGCCGGGCACGTGTCGCGCTGCTTCAATAGCGTCTTGCGCCTGCATGCGTGTCTGGGTGCGGCCCGTCAGGGTAACCACCCCGTCGCGGGTAGAAATGTTCAGGTCTTCGGAACGTACGCCGGGCACCTTCTGGATGGCATAGGTGACGTTATCGTTGAGAACGTTGTCGT
>JAJUIY010000149.1 GCA_029267415.1 Alcaligenaceae bacterium | reverse complement strand
CGCAAATGGGCCCACGGCCGAGCTCATGTTGCCGCAGTTTCCACGGTAATCAACGCGGGCTTCTTTCACCATCACTTGGGCGAAGGTGTAATCGACATCGGCGTCGGGGTGCTCGGACGGTCCGATAATGCATACCTTGGACAGCGACGATACGCCGCCGCCCATACCGTCAAGCTGACGTCCGTAGGGATCGGGCGACCCCATGGCCGCCGTGAAGATAGGCGCCCAGTCGTCTTGGTTCGCGGGCAAGTCGCGCCGGTGCACCATCAAGGCTTTGCTGGTGCCGCCGCGCATGAAAACAGCGGGCAATGAGCGTTGTGTCACGGTTTCTTCCTTTATGTGGTCTCGCAAGGAGGGTAAGGTCAGGCGGGCACGGCAGCGGGCATCGCCGCCTGTGCGCGGGCTTTTCGTAGTTGCGCGGCCTTGTCGCGGCCGGCTTTTTCCAGATGCCGGGTTAGCCGCTGAGCCGCCGTGTGGCGCTCGCCGCGTTCCAGCAAGTCTAGTATTTCAAGGTGTTCCAGGCATTGGCGGCGCACGCGTTCGCGATCGGCGGTCTCGCGAAACTCCAGCAAACGGCGTAGCTGGTTTTGCCGCATGATGGTTTGTTCAATAAACCGGTTGCCTGACAGGCTGGCCAGCCCTTCATGGAAATTGGCGTTGGCCTGTACCATTTCGGCATGGCTGGCAGTTTTGTATCCGCCATTGACCAGGTCTTCCTGCTGTGCGCGTATGCGCCGCAGTACGTCGGATTCGATGCTGAAGCCGGGCATGAGCATGGCCGCCGGTTCAAGCAGTACCCGCAAGGCATAGCTCTCCTCGCAGCTTTCAGGGCCATCAATCATGGGCAAAAATGACCATCCCTTGCTGGCGCGTTGTTCGATCCAGCCGTCGTTGGCGGCGCGCGCCAGTACGCGGCGCATGCGTTCGCGTGTCAGCGAATATCGGCGCATAGCCTCAGTTTCTGACAATACTTGAGGAAGGCGTCCTTCCAGTTTGTCGCGGGCCAATGCCATGTAGACGCTGTCTTCATCCGCCGGCGGCAGGGTGTCTTGCATGGCGCTAAGCGCGGTCGCGTCGTGCGCCAGAAAAAGGCCGCGCCGGGGCGGGCGGGGGCCAACAATACCTTTTTGTGCCAAATAAGCCAGCGCTCCGCGCACCGGCGACCGGGATGTACCCAGCACGTTTACCAGCTCTTGTTCTGTCAAATGATGGCCGGCGGGCAGCCGCTGGGTGCAGGCGTATTCAATGACACGATGGGCCAGCGCCACATGAAGCGGATTAGCGGCTTTTTCTATCAACAAACGACCACCTCTTATCAGGATAATGTTGTATGATGTTCGATCTTAATACAATAACAATGTTTTGTGTTCTATAGCAGAACGTTGTGGGCCGGCAACGGTGGGGGAAGGCCAACCATTGCAGCGCGCACAACGCGTGTCACTAACCTGTATATGTAAAGGCTGCCATGATTCCGACCCCTGCTCTTCGCGACCTGGACGTCAACGGGCGTACGGTTCAATACGTGCCCATAGCCGATGTTCCCGGCATTGATACCTTGCCGTTCTCATTGCGCGTACTCCTTGAAAACCTGATGCGCCAGGCCGCCGTGCGCGGTACTGACGTCAGTGCCGAGCTTCAATCATTGCTAGGCCGCAAGGCCGGCGATGGAATCACGTTTTATCCGGCACGTGTGTTTGGCCAGGATATTCTGGGCCTGGTGATGTTGCTCGACATGGCCGCCATGCGTGAGGCCGTACACGATGCCGGGGGCGATACGTCTCAGGTGCGCCCCAAGGTGCCCATTGATGTCATTATTGACCACTCATTGCAGGTCGATAGCTGGGCCAACCCGAAGGCGGCCGAAATCAACCTGGCGCGCGAATATCAGCGCAACGCCGAGCGCTTTGCCTTTTTGCGCTGGTGTGGCAGCAGCTTTGACGGCGTCCGTGTGGTGCCGCCGGGCAAAGGCATCATGCACCAGCTGCATCTTGAAAATATCGGGCGCGTGGTCTGGACGGCCGATCACAACGGTGCCGAGCTGGCCTATCCGGATACCTGTGTGGGTACCGACAGCCACACACCCATGATCAACGGCCTGGGTATTCTGGGCTGGGGGGTAGGCGGCATCGAGGCCGAAGCCGTCATGGTGGGCCTGCCCGTTACCATGCCTTTGCCGGAAGTGGTGGGTATTGAGCTGACCGGCACCCTGAACGACGGCGTGCTGCCCACCGATCTGGTGCTGGTCATTACCGAAAAACTGCGCGAGTTGGGCGTAGTGGGCAAGTTTGTTGAGTTTTTCGGCCCCGGGTTGCGCGAATTGTCATTGGGCGATCGGGGCATGATTGCCAATATGGCACCAGAGTACGGTGCGACGGCGGTGTTCTTCCCGGTCGATAACCGCGCTATCGATTACCTGCACATGACAGGTCGCCCGGCCGACCAGATCGCGCTGGTTGAAGCCTACAACAAGGCACAAAAGCTTTGGCGTGACGAAAACACACCAGCACCCACGTATGACGTGGTGCTTACGCTTGATCTCGGCAAGGTGCGCTCGTCGATTTCGGGACCCAGCAACCCGGAAGACCGCATCGACCTCGACCAGGCGGCACACGCCTTCCGCGAGCACCATCAGCGCATTGCGGGCCGTCCGGCCAATCCGGAAAACATTGTGCCGGTCGAGGGCGAAAGCTTTGGTCTTCATGACGGCGCCGTGGTGATTGCCGCCATTACCTCGTGTACCAACACGTCCAACCCGGCCAATATGATGGCCGCCGGTCTGGTGGCCAAGAAGGCGGTCGAGCGCGGCCTGCGCAGCAAGCCGTGGGTCAAGACGTCGCTGGTGCCGGGCAGTCAGGTTACGGCCGATGTGCTGCAGCGTGCCGGCCTGCAAGACAGCCTTGACCAGCTGGGCTTTCATGTGGCGGGTTTCGGCTGCACCACCTGCAATGGGGGCTCAGGCCCGTTGCCGCCGGCCATCTCTAAAACCATTAACAGCAACGACTTGGTCACCACCTCGGTGCTGTCGGGCAACCGTAACTTTGATGGCCGCATCCACCCCGATGTACGCGCCAACTATCTTGCTTCACCGGCGTTGGTGGTGGCCTATGCGTTGGCGGGATCGCTTACCATCGACATCACGCGCGATCCGCTGGGTCACGATCAAGACGGAAACCCCGTCTACCTGAAAGATATCTGGCCTACCACTGATGAGATCGAGCGTGCGATCGGTGGCGCGTACGAGCGCGACCTGTTCATTGAGCGCTATTCGCAGCTGTATGACGGTGGCGAGCCGTGGGATGCCCTGGCCGTGGAAGCCAGCGACAACTTCCCCTGGGATCCCGATAGCAACTACATCCGCAAACCGCCTTATTTTGATGGGCTGGCATTGGCGCCCGAGCCTGTGCGCGATATCACCGGGATGCGTCCGTTGGTCATTTTGGGCGACTCGATCACCACCGACCACATTTCACCCTCTGGCGCGATCAGCCTGGGCACACCGGCGGCCGATTTCCTGCTGTCCAAAGGGGTGCAGCAGCCCGACTTCAACAACTACACCACGCGTCGGGCCAACCACGAGGTGGTCAAGCGCGCCACGTTTGCCAACATCCGTCTGCGCAACTTCATGGTGCCCGGTGTCGAAGGTGGCGTCACCAAAGTGATGCCCGACGGCAACATCATGAACGTGTTTGATGCGGCCGGCGTGTATCAGTCGCGCAATGTCCCGCTGGTGGTCATTGCCGGCAAAAACTATGGTTGCGGATCGTCACGCGATGCCGCCGCCAAGGGCGTGGCCATGCTGGGCGTGAAGGCCGTGGTGGCCGAAGGCTTTGAACGTATCCACCGAACCAACCTGGTGGGCATGGGCGTGCTGCCCTTGCAGTTCAAGGAGGGTACAAACGCCGAGACACTGGGTTTGGACGGCACCGAGCAGTTCGATATTGTGGGCCTGGAAGAAAACCTGGGCGTTCGCACTGAAGTGAGCCTGGTCGTTCACCGTGCTGACGGCCGGCGCGACACGGTGCCCCTGATTGTGCGCCTCGACACCACGGAAGACGTCGAATATTGGCGCCATGGCGGCATTTTGCCGCGTGTGTGGCGCTACTATGTGGTGGGTGAAACCGCCGATGTCTGACCTTGACGCCTGATCCGCCCCCACCGGCCGTACCTGTTGTCCGAATCTCACGCCGCATCACCTGCAAGGGTGGTGCGGCGTGTTTCGTCATGGCCCGCCATTGCTCCGTTGCCCGCGATTACGGCGTCGGGGCGCCGAAGCCGCCATGCCCGCGGCACCCCCAACACACGAGATCAGTAACTGCTAAAGCACGCCGCGCCACGTTGATATAACTCAATGCGACTTTATATATTTCAAATTATCATATCCTTATATAAAGGCGTTTCTCCATGCAGATACGCCGGTCAGACAGACGCCCGTTTGAAGGCTCGGGCGGGTGTCAGCAATACACGTTTTCAGGGTAGAAGAGGACATCGACATGGGATATCTGGGAAAGACGGGCAGGCGCACATTGCTGGCCGCACTTTTACTGGCGGCGGTGCCCATGCAGGTAAATGCCGACGCAGCAATCCAGCGAGGCCAGGCGGCTGCAGCTGTATGTGTGGCCTGCCATCAAGCCGATGGTAACGGTATGGAAGGGGCTTCATCGTGGCCCCGGCTGGCCGGCTTAAGTCCGGTGTATCTGGCAAACCAGATACGAGCATTCAAATCTGGCGAGCGCGAAAGCGCCGAGATGAAGCCGTTTGCCGACATGCTGAACGACCAGCAGATTGACGATGTTGCCGCCTATTTTGCCAGCCTTCCGGCTAAGGGGCCGCAGACCGCGCCGGATGTCAGCGCCGACGTATTGGAGTCGGGCCGTCAGCTGGCCTTGCACGGCGACTGGGACCGCTACATTGTGCCCTGCATCAGCTGCCATGGCCCGGCCAACCAAGGCGTGGGGCATACCTTTCCGGATATTTCCGGCCAGCATGCCGGATACATTGCCGATCAACTACGCGCATGGCGCAGCGGGACGCGCACGGGTGATCCGCAGGACCTTATGAAAGCGATCGCCATGCGTATGACGGATGCGGATATTGACGCCGTATCGGCATGGTTAAGCACGCAGCCGCCGGCTGAACGCTTGTCTGACGGACCTGTACAGATAGCGGTTGGTCAGCACGAAGGAGGGAAGTAGCTATGGTTGCAGCACGCGATTTAACTAAAACGGCGCTGCCACGCGCCCGTGGCATGCGCACGTTGGTGGGGTTGGTGTCAGTGTGCATGCTGATGGCATCCGTACCGGCACAGGCCACCGAACAGCCAGATGCTCAAGTCATTCTGAGCCGTTTGGCACAAATGGCGCCTGATGCCTCCATGCCGACGCCCGAACAGTTTGTGCATATCCCACCCACCATGGACGAGCTGGAAGATTCATCCCTGCATCCAAAGCTCAAAGAGGCAATCCGGCGCGGGCACGACTTGTTTGTTAACACGCAGCAATTGCGTGGCAAAAATGTGTTCAACAACATGAACTGCTCAAGTTGCCACATGGGTGAAGGCCGTCTGCCGTTTGCTGGGCCCATATGGCCGGCCGCGGTAGTGCTGCCTAATTTTCGGCCCAAGAATGATCATGTCAACTCGCTGGAAGAGCGCATTGCCGGCTGTTTTTCATATTCCATGAACGGCACGCCGCCGGAGTATGGCAGCGACGACATGCTGGCATTGGTGGCCTATCACAAGTGGCTGGCCAAGGGCGTGCCCATTTACCAGCCGGGCAATACGATGTACGGACGCGGATATCCTCGCCTGCCGGATCCGGAAGTGAAGCCCGACGCCGTTCGTGGCAAGGCCATTTATGACGCCAAGTGTGCCATGTGCCATGGGGCTGACGGCGCCGGTGCGGTTGTTAAGGACAAGGTGGTGTTTCCGCCGTTGTGGGGCGACCAGTCGTACAACTGGGGCGCGGGCATTTCGCGGCTGTTCAGTTTGGCGGCCTTTACCAAATACAACATGCCACTGG
>JAJUIY010000255.1 GCA_029267415.1 Alcaligenaceae bacterium | reverse complement strand
GTTGCCGCTTTCCACCTCATTTTCAAACCATTCCGGAATGGCATGACCGAAACTATCCAGGTAGCGTTGCCAGCTGCGCCCGGCCGTGGCCCCCAGCACCTGGTGCGGCGTACCCGGACGAGATGTATCGGCCTGCATTTCAAGCAAACTGCGCGTGGCATCGCCTATGCGCTGCTCCGGAACCAGACGGATCTCCACGCGGCTCATGCGGCGCTCCGGTTCTGAAGCAGGTGGTGTGGGCGCGACCGGCGCCGACGCTGGCACCGCAGCGGGTGGCACCGCTGACGGCGTTGATGGGCGCGCGGGAACGGCGGTGACCGGCGCCGCAGGCTGCAGTGGAAAGGTAACGGTTGCGGTGCCGTGGGGGGCGCTTGGCGCGGATGGGGCAGTCGTCGTGGCCGTTGCCACGGCGCCCCCTTGTGTTGCAGAAGTGGCCGTCGGACGGCCTGCCGTTTCCGTTTGCCCGCTAAGCGGTGCGTTCATCTGCGCGTGGGCGCTGGATACCCCGACAATCGGCGCCAACACAACAGCTATCGTGATTGCGGCCTCGCCGGATTTGCTCAATACATTTCTGATCATTGCGTTCACCGAATCAAAGGTTCATGGCCCACGCCCGCATGCCCGCGGGAAGCGGCGGGTGACGGTGTTTGTGCCCGCACACGCATCGCCAGGGCCAAAATTGACTGAAAGGCCTCGGCGCTTAGCCCGGCTCGCTGGCTCAGCTGCTCGGCACGCGACCGTTCATTACTGACCAACAGCAACAGCACAAGGTTGCTGACGATTTTGGGGTTATCGGGTTGTAGTTCGGCCGCCTGCCCCAACGGCAGACGCGCACCGTCAAGGTTGCCGGCACGCAGCATGGCATAGCCCAAGTCGCTTAATACCTCTGCGTTATCGGGCATCAGGCGCGCGGCTTGTGTCAGTTCGTACACGGCCTCGTCAAAGCGCTCCTGGCTGCCCGCCAGCAGGCCCAGACCATGGTGGGCCTGCGCCCGGCGCGATGACGTGCGCAACACCTGTCGGTACAAGGCCTCGCTTTCAGCCGCATTGCCCGTAACGCGCAAGGCATCGGCCTTTAACAACAACACGTCAGGCGTGGCGCGCTGCTTCAGCAAATAGGCATCAATATAGGCCAGCGATGCAAAATAACGCCCGTCGCGTTGCGCTTCCCGGATCCGCTGAAGCTCCAGTGATTGCTCGCTGGGCAGGCGATCACGGGAGCGCTCCATCTCGTATTGCTGCACCATTGCTTGTTGTTCGCGCTGGCTTTCAATCACTTTCAAAGCGGTATCCGGGCGGGTCAGGCTACAGCCCGCCAACGCCAGCACCACACTGGTGGACAATAGCTTCACGCCCAACGCCATCGTTGTTTTGATCACGACCCCCCTCCTACCATTTTCAAGCCGCGCACCACCGCAATAAAACCCGAACCGGCGGTCAGCACCAGTAGCGCCGGCAGCAAGGTGGCCACCATCACCCCGGTCATTTTCACGGTGAGCTTGCCGATGTTTTCTTTCAATTCCATGCGGCGCTGTTCGCGGATGCGTTCGCCAAAGCGCTTAAGCGGGTCTTGCACGGCGCCCCCGTGCTGATCCACCTGGGCAATCAGACGGCTTAACGCTTCAAAGTCTTCATTGTCATAGCCGTCGATCAGGCGACCCAGCGACTGGATACGTGGCCGTCCCAAGGCGTGCTGTTCCACCGCGATGCGGATTTCGTTACCCAGCACCGGGAGCACATCAGAGAACTCGTCGTGGATCTGATGCAAACTTTGATCGATTGACAGCCCCACGCCTTGCAGCAAACGCAGCAAATCAACCAGCAGCGGAAGTTCGTCAATGGCCGCCCGCTTGCGGGTACTAAAGCGATGCTGCACCACCCATTTAGGCAGCATCCACCCCAAGCCAAAGCCCAGCACGCCGTAGGCGAGCACACTGACAAACGCGCTGCCATTCACGCGCAAGGGCGGCAACAGCAACACGGCCAGCACGGGCAAGCCCAACGACAACACGCCGCGCACAAATAAAAACATGGCCCGTGCATGCGTGTACGAGGGGTAGCTGGCCATTTCCAGCAGACGCCGGTCTTCTTCAGCCAGCAACACATCGCCAAAGCGCCCATCGCCCCACTTACGCCCCAAGGCGGCGGCGCGCTGAACCACCGGGCTAAGCGTAGTCGATCCGCCATCGGCGTCAGTGTCGTGCCCGACGCCTTGCCCTTTACCGCGTTGCAAGGCCTTTTCGATGCGACCTTGCAACTGCTCTTGACGACGTCCGGCGCGAATCAACCCCAGACCCAGTACCAGCGCGGCCAGGGCCAGCACGGCCAGTATCAGGCCGTACACCGTTCGCACATCAAGGCTATCCAGATACGCCATCACGCCTGCGCCCCGCCCCTAAAGAGATTTGGCCATTCGGTACAACACATAGCACCCCACCAACTGCAGCACCGCCGCCCCAATCAGCATGCGCTACCCCAAGGGGTCTTCCCACATACCAATAAAAAGATCACTGTTAAATACCAACATGAAGCATGCGAGCCCCACGGGCAACAAGCCCAACACCCAGGCCGACAAGCGCAGTTCAGCCGACATGGCCACCATTTCGTTGCGGGCCTGTTCCAGGTCGCGCATAAAGGCC
>JAJUIY010000225.1 GCA_029267415.1 Alcaligenaceae bacterium | reverse complement strand
CGCTTGTCAATAATGGCCAGATCGGCTTCAAGCTGCTTGGCCAGCGCACGGGCACGCACCACCCCACCTACGTCGGGCGACACAACCACCAGGTTTTGGTAGTTACAACGCCAGATATCGCCCAGCAAAATAGGAGCGGCGTAGATGTTGTCAACGGGGATATCAAAAAAGCCCTGGATCTGGTCAGCATGCAGGTCCATGGTCAGGACGCGGTCCACACCCACCACCTGCAGCATGTTGGCCACGACTTTGGCTGAAATGGCCACACGGGCCGAACGGGAGCGGCGGTCTTGGCGGGCATAGCCAAAATAGGGAATGGCGGCCGTGATTTTGCCGGCCGACGCACGCCGCAGCGCATCAACCATGACCATGATTTCCATGAGGTTATCATTGGTGGGAGCGCATGTGGGCTGCAATACGAAAACATCTTTACCGCGGACGTTTTCGTTGATTTCGACCATGACTTCGCCATCGGAAAAACGGCCCACCATCATTTTTCCTAAAGACATATCAAGGTGATTAGCCACATCGACCGCCAAACGGGTGTTAGCGGTACCGGTAAAAATCATGAACCTGTCTTGTGCCATGGTGGACGTCATGTACTGGCAGCGTCAAAACAATAAAGCTGTTGACGTGGCCCCGCAAAGGGCTATTCAACAGCTTTGTGTGTTGTACCGCATACCCGGTTAGCCGGAAGGCCTGAAAAGTGGTGGCTGGGGAAGAAGGATTCGAACCTTCGCATGCCGGAATCAAAATCCGGTGCCTTAACCAACTTGGCTATTCCCCAACGTTAATTAACCCAGCACTTCAGCGGATGTTCGTGCAGACCGGGACACGCCCAGACTTGTTTGACCACCGCGTCGGTGTACCGATTGATTTTAACCAAAATTTCTTGTTGATGTGCAAGCGCCTGATTAAGCGAACGGCATTCAACAAAGAAACACGACCCTGAACCTGTCATACGGGCATTGATGCCTTGGCTGACAAGCCACCGGCTGGTTTTGGCAAGGCCAGCATCCAGCTGCAAGGCTATGGGCTCAAGGTTGTTGCGACCAAAATAGCGTGGTGTTGTACCGGCGCTTTTGCCCGCATTGGCGTGTAGCCAATCAGTAAAGACCGTTATTGTGACGGGTTTTGAATTCCGTGTCAAGTCAGGTGCAGAAAAGACCTGCCCCGTGCTGATACTGGCGTACGGCTGGATCACCACATAGGCCGCCTCGGGCAGGCTGAGCGCCTGAAGCTGGTCGCCCGTGCCCTGGGCAAACGCGGCGTCGCCAAAAATGAACACGGGCACATCCGCCCCCAGGCTGGCGCCTATCTCTTGTAGTTGACGCCGCGACAAGCCCGTTCGCCACAAACGGTTCAAAGCAATCAGTGTGCTTGCGGCATTGCTGGAGCCTCCGCCCAAGCCGCCGCCCGCGGGGATGGTTTTACGGTAGTGGATAGACGCACCATAGCGGGTGCCGGTGGCGGCTTGCAGGGCACGGGCCGCACGCACAACCAGATCGTCGTCGGCAGCCAGGCCCTGAACGGCCGTGCCCTCGCGGTAAATCACACCATCGGAGCGGCGTTCAAAATCAAGATAATCGTACAGGCCAATGAAACGAAACACCGTCTGCAACTGATGATAGCCGTCACGGCGCCGTCCGGTGACGTGCAAAAAGAGATTAATCTTGGCCGGAGCCGGAACGTCGTACAGCGTGGTCATGAAGTTGAGTACCGGATCTTATTGCTGATTCAGCGGAGTGCCCGGCGGATTAGCAGCCACCGGCGTGACCGCCAGACGCAACCGGATGTCGCGGGCCGCCTCATTACGATTAAGCTGCAATAAAGTGGGCCCGAGCGTGTCGTACCGGGAGAGCCGAACGCGCCACCCCTCTTGGTTGAATTCCGTGAGGCGTCCTTGGCCATCGCGTTGTGTGTCGTGTGCGCGTGCAGGCCCCGTTTGCCCTTGCAGCCAATAACGAAGCCCGCTAACCGGTATCGGGCTGCCCAGCACCTTCTCGACCAGGCGATCAGCGTCTGGAGCGACTTCCTGTGCGCCGTTGCTGTGCGTCAGCGTTGCCGTGCCCCCGGAAACTGTTACCCGCGCCAGCGTGCTACCCAGCGGATTGCTGAGATCAAGCGCCAAGCCGCGCCCCGCGTCCAGCCAGGCAAACCCGCCTTGAACTGCGTCTTGCTTGCCGGAGACATGGTCGACCGTGAGCGCAAAGCGACCGGTACGCTGAAATGCGGTATCGCTATGTGTCGCGATTTGATCCGGCGTAGCGCAGGCGGCCAACGCGCCGGCCAGCAGTGCGGGCACGGCCCATCGGCGCAAAGAACCAAGTACCGGGAATATCATGGCAAACGCACTCCGAAGCGACGCAGCGTCTTGACCAAGGTTTCGTTATCGGCGTCACGATCGTAGCCCTCTTGCCAAACGCGACGCGCGTCGGCCTCTTTACCACTTACCCAGAGCACCTCGCCCAGATGCGCCGCCACTTCGGCATCCGGCAGCTGTGCATAGGCGCGTTCGAGGTAATCGAGTGCAGCAGCCAAGTTATTGACCCGATAGAAATACCAACCCACGCTATCCAGAATGTAGGGGTTGTCCGGCTCAAGGTCGAGCGCGTATTCCAGCAAGTCGCGCGCTTCGTCCAGGTTGCGTTCTTGGTCGGCATAGGTGTAACCCAGCGCGTTATAAGCGTTGGCGTTATCGGGCGCCAGCTCAATAACACGACGCATCAGCACCTCGAAGTCGTCCGTACGCCCCTGTTGTACGTACAGCATCGCCAGGTCGTACTTGATTTCCGGGGTGTCCGGCAATTCTTTGTCGGCCCGCAGCAGCAACTCGACGGCCATATCGGTGCGGCCGGCCTCGCGATAAATGGACGACAGGGTCAGCGCCGCTACGGAGCGCTCGCGGTCATCGTGCAAAGGCAACTGGTCGATGGTAGATTGTGCTCGTGCCAAGTCGCCGGCACGCGCCTGCAACACCGCCTTGTGTATTTGCGCCTGAAACCGCAGCGACGGGTCGTCGATCAGGTCGAGCTGCGCAATGGCCTCGGCATAGTCATTCTCGCTTTCAGCAATCTGCACAAGCAGCAGGCGCGCGTCAGAGGCATCGGCCATGGCGTTGGTGACGCTGTCGTCCAGCGATTGCCGCCGTTGGGTCTGCACACTGATGTATTCATTCAACAGTTCACGAGCGCGTGCGT
>JAJUIY010000013.1 GCA_029267415.1 Alcaligenaceae bacterium | reverse complement strand
GGTTGAATGCCTTCCAGGAGTGCGGCATTGAAGTCGCCTTGGATGACTTTGGCACAGGTTATTCATCGTTGGCCTACCTGAAAAAGTTTCACATTAACTATGTGAAGATTGATCGCTCATTTGTGGCGGGGCTGGGACCTGGCACCGAAGAGCGGGTGTTATGCGAAGCGATTGTTGTGATGGCGCATCGCCTGGGCCTTCAGGTGATTGCCGAAGGAATAGAAACCGAAGAACAGCGGCGTATGTTGGCGGATGCAGGCTGCGATTTCGGACAGGGCTTCTTGTTTGGGCGGCCCGTTTCAAGCGCCCAGTTCGAGCGAATGGTTCAAAGCGCCACCATGTGAAGCGGTTATCATAGTGTCTTTTGTGTTTTTTCTGGAGGACGTCTTATGGCACTGAAGCTTCACGTAATTATCTGCAGCACGCGCCCCGGTCGTGTCGGGCCATCGGTCGCGCGTTGGTTTGCCGATTACGCTGCTCAACAGTCGCAGTTTGACGTCGAGCTAGTCGACCTGGCTGATTTCAACCTGCCTGTCTATAACGAGCCCCGCCATCCGGTAACCGGCAAATACGAACACGACCACACCAAGGCGTGGAGCGCCAGCGTGTCGAAGGCCGATGCCTACGTGTTTGTGACTCCGGAGTACAACTTCGGCCCATCACCGGCATTTGTCAATGCGCTCAATTACGTTTACCGTGAATGGAATTACAAGCCCTGCGCCTTCGTCAGCTATGGTGGCGCATCCGGCGGTATGCGCTCGGTGCAGTCCGCCAAGCAGCTGGTCACCACCCTCAAAATGATGCCCATGGTAGAAGCCGTGGCGGTTCCGTTCGTCATGAATCAGCTGGACGACGACAAGGCGTTCAAGGCTACCGAACCTATTGTCAAAGCCGCCGACAACATGTTGGCCGAGCTGCAACGTTGGGCCGAAGCTCTCAAGCCCATGCGCAACAGCTGATAGGGGGCGTCACACCCCACCATGTTTCTTACGCTGTTAAACATAGTTCTACCGGTGGTAGGGTTGACGGCGGTGGGCTTTACCATGGGCCGCCGCCAGAAAACTGCGCCGGAAATGGGATTTATCAATCGTGCCAACGTGATGGTGTTTTGCCCGTCACTGGTGTTTTCAGCACTTATGGCGCATCCGGTCAGCGTAGTTGAAGGTTGGCCGTTACTTATCGCCGGTACCCTGGTAGTGGTGCTGCCCGGCCTGGTCTTGTATGGTTTGCGCCCCGCCGGCATATCCCGACCCGCCTTCTTGCTGGCGGGTATGTTTCGCAATACCGGGAATGTCGGTATACCGCTGATGGTGCTGGCCTATGGTAACCAGCTGCTTGGCGACATTGTCATCTTGTTTGTGCTGTCCAATTTGCTGCACTTTTCGCTGGGCCTGTTTCTACTGTCACGCGGGCGCGACTCGTGGGGCTGGCTTGGTAACCCCAACGTCTGGGCCGCCGTGTTGGGGGTGGCGTGCGCACCCTACGCGCACCGGATTCCGGACTTTGTATTGACGACGCTTGAAATGCTGGGTCAGATCACCATTCCGCTCATGTTGTTCACCCTGGGCGTCCGGCTTTCGCAGGGTCGCATCACTCAGATCGGTACCGCCCTGCGTATCAACGGGCTGTATCTGGTGGCTGGCGCAGTATGCTTGCCCGTGATCATCTGGCTGTTGCCGCTTACGCCCGAGTGGAAGCGCTTGGTTATTTTGTGCGGGATGTTGCCGCCGGCAGTGCTTAACTACCTGCTTACCGAGCATTACAAGATGGATGCGGCAGCCGTGGCCAACGTGGTGCTGTTTGGTAACGTGATGTCCGTTGTCACCATACCCGTGGTGGTGTGGTTTACGCTGGCGTGGGTTTAACCTTGTGTTGACCGGCGGGCCAAGCGGGGCATCGACAGGCTTGCGCCCCTGCGGTACAAGAAGGGCAGTACATCGGGGTAATCCAATCTAAAGCTAATCAAACCGCAAGGGTAATCCAACCCGCTCACTGCGTAGGCTCGCCATGACAACTGACCATTCAAACACCGTGCGCCCTCGCGTCATGGTGCTGGGAGGCACCGGTTTTGTAGGGCGGCACTTGATCCCCGCATTACAGGCTGGGGGCTATGACGTCAGCGTACCCAGTCGGCAGCCGGACCAACATCGTAACGGGCATGAACTGGCTGGCACCGCCTTGCTACATCTGGATCTTGATACGTTGGCGACGGCCTTTGGCCACGACGGAGTCAGTGCTGCCAACACATTGGTTCAGGCCCTGTCCAACCATAGCGCCTTAATCAACCTGGTGGGCATTTTGCATGAACCCCGACATAACGGGGAAACCTTCCAGCGCGTCCATGTGGACTTGGCGATGATGGCATTACAGGCGGCGCGACAGGCGGGTGTCAGCCGTTATCTTCACATGAGCGCATTGGGTGCAAGCGCCACGCATGGCGCCAGCTTTTACCAGCGCAGCAAGGGCGAAGCCGAAGACGCCGTCCATGCCTTTGGTGCCCGGCATGGCATCGCTGTAACCAGTTTCCGTCCATCGGTAATATTTGGGCCGGGCGATTCGTTTTTAAACCGGTTTGCCGGGCTGGCACGCTGGACGCCGGGTATATTTCCATTAGCCTGTGCACAGGCACGCTTTGCGCCGGTGTACGTGGGTGACGTATGTGCAAAGTTTGTTGAAGCATTGGCAAGCCCCACCATGGTGGGGCAGCGTATCGACTTGTGTGGCCCCGCGGACTATTCGTTGCGCGAGCTGGTTGCATATGCCGCGCGCCAGGCCGGCCATCCCCGTTGGGTGCTGCCCCTGCCGGACTTTGTAGCGCGCTTGCAGGCTCGCGTACTCGAGCACGTGCCGGGCAAGCCCTTTACACGCGATAACTACGCGTCAATGAAGACACACAATGTCTGCGGCGACGGGGAGGCGCGTCAGCCAACGCGCCTTGAAGACATCGCCCCGTCTTACTTGCGTACGTAATTCGGCCGCGACACTGCACCGCCTTGCTGGAGCCCTTCATGTGGTTCCGGGCGGCCGTGTCTTCCCTTGCATTGTGCGCCCGCGCAGTTAATGCGACATCAGGACCGGCACCGTCATAGAGCTGAGGATGGTTTTGGAGGCCCCGCCCATAATCCACTGCCGCATGCGGCTATGCCCGTAGGCACCCATGACGACCAGATCGCTGCCGTAGTCGGTGGATGTGTTTAATATTACGTTGCCAACGCCAATCCCCTTGCTGCTTCGGAGCAGCATCTTGGGCGCGGGGTAGCCCAGTGAGGCGCACAAATCGGCGAAGTCACTTTCCAAGATGTCTTGGTCGCGCAGGTAGTCGGTGTCTTCGTCGATCGCCAGTACAACCAGCTCTTTTGCTTTGCTTAAAAATGGCGCGGCGTCGGCAAAGGCCCGGGCCGCTTCGCGCTTTTTGTCCCAGCAAAATAAGACGCGTTCGCCAATAGTGGCAATGTTGCCAACGGCGGGCACCATCAACACGGGCCGGCCGGCGGACATGATAACGCTTTCCGGCAGGTTGGCGGCAATGGGGGATGCTGTGCTGAGGGCGTCTTCCGCCTTGCTCATAACAAGCAGCCGCGCATAACGTGCGTGCAGGGCCAGCACTTCGTCGATGGGGCCTTTGGGTGTGCGCCAGTGCGCTTTGATGCCGGCTTCGTCGGTGGCCTTGATGAATTTTTCTTTGGTTTGTGTACGGTCGGCCTGAAGGCGTTCACGAATCATGGTGGTGACTTCGCTGGGCAATGCCGTACCGCTGTAGCCTTGCTGGATGGTGACGTCAAACGGGTAGACGCCCACGATTTCTGCGCGTTGTTCTGTTGCCAGTTTAATGGCCACTTCAATGCGGCGGTCGCAGCCACTATCGGCACCAAGATGAACTGCAATGCGTCCTAGCATACGAATCTCCTGAATAGTTGAAATTAGTCGGAGTTGCGAGACATCACGTTACATCCCCGTTACGATAGTAGCCGAGTTTGCTGCTTTCCGGAATGGTGTTTTATCAAGAGTTGCTTATATTCTGGTCGCGTCGGCGCTTCCACAAGGTGGTACGCGATATTCCCAGTTTTTTGGCCGCTTCGCCCAAGCGGCCCCCGCATTCGGCGATGACGCGTTCGATTTCTTCGCGTTCCGCTTCCTGGCGGGCGCGCGACAATGACGGGCGCATATCAGGCTCAAGTGCCCGCTCGGGAAACAGGTCGTGCTCAGTCAGGGTAGCGTCCTCGGCCAGTGTGCAGGCCTGTACAACCCGGTTCATGAGCTCACGCACATTACCCGGCCAGTGGTGCTCCAGCAGGGCGCGCTTGCCCGTTTCGGAAATTGTGAAGGGGGCCAACGGGTTGTCGTGGCTCCAGGCTTCCAGAAAATGTTCGGCCAGCGGCAAGATTTCTGCAACCCGCTTGCGAAGCGGCGGGATTTCAATTTGCGCGTTTTGAAGCCGATAGTAAAGGTCGCGCCGCAGCTGGCCAGTGTTCAGAGCATGTTCAAGATCGGCGTTGGTGGCCGCCACAACGCGCCCCTGAAACGGGATGGGCTCGGCCTCGCCCAAGCGGCGAAAATGGCCGTCTTGCAGGACACGGGCCAGCGCAATCTGGATTTTCGGGTGCATTTCGCACACTTCATCCAAAAACAAGGTGCCGGTGCCCACTTGTTCCAACAAACCGGGGCTGAACGTATCCGAACCGGGAATCGCGCCCGCCGCATGACCGAAATACTTGCTTTCGAGGGTGGCTTCCGAAATGTCGGCACAGCACACGGGCACGAACGGCGCGGGCGCACGCCCAGAAGCTTCATGCACCAGCCGAGCAGCCATTTCCTTGCCAGTGCCACTTTCGCCAACCAGCAGGATGGAAAAGTTGGTGGTCGCCAGGCGCTTGAGATGTGACACGACCTGCGTCATCTCGGGGGATTCATAGTGGAAATGACGCAGTGGGGTACGGACCCCCTGGGGCAAGCGGGCGCGTGATAGTGCCAGCTTGATGCGGCGTACCAAATCGTTGATGTCGTAGGGTTTGACCAGATAATCGGACGCGCCAGCCCTGACCAGGTCCACTGCCTGCTGTACGTCGGCATACGCCGTGACGAAGATCACCTCGGTTTCCCAAAGTAGTTTTGCGCCGCGTCGATATACCTCCTGACCGGTGCCATCCGGAAGACGAATATCGCACAGCATTAATGCGGGCTCATGCTTTTCCAGGTTTTCAAGCGCCTCGGCCACGGATTGTGCCCAAATAATCGATAACCCTTCCAACCGGAGGCGCTGGGCGACGGTTCCGCCCAGAACACCGTCGTCCTCTACCAGCAGAACATCAATCGCTTGTCGTTTCGTGTGGGTCATGGCTATATATTACGCTTTACTGATTTGAAAGCGCAGAGTGATGGTGGAACCCTGCGGTTCGTGGTTTGACACTGATATTTGCCCCTTCAGCTGCCGTGTCAGTCGGTGTACTGTTTCGAGGCCAATGGAGTGATCGCTGGGCTCGGGGGTCTCGGTTAACAGAAACTGCTTCGCCTGGGCCGGTAATCCGGGGCCTTCATCGTCGACGGTAAGTGTCAGCGTGCTATCGCTGATCTCGCATATAAAGTTGACATTGCCCCCCGGAGGCGATGTTTGAACCGCGTTGAGCAGCAGATTGAGTGCAATTTGACGGACCTTGAAGGCGTCCAGCCGCACGGGTCCTTTCATATGAAGCCGCGTATGCACCTTCACCTGTTTGCGCGCTGCGTGCGAGTCAACCAGCAGCGCTACGTCGTGTAAATCGCGCAGCTCCAGCTCCGGGCCGGGCGCACTGGGCCGATAGGTATTGAGCGTTGCCTGCGCGACCCCTTGCAACGACTGGATACCGCGGTCAATGAACTCCACCGCTTCGTGCCGGCTGACAGGGTCATCACCGTACATCCGGATGGTTTGCAGCGCGGTCATGATGCCGGTGAGCGGGTTGCGGATTTCATGCGCCAGTGTGGCAGCAATACGCCCGAGCAAGGCCTGCTGGTCTTGCTTTGCAAGACGCTGGCTAAGCTGCTCGCGTTCCTTGACGGCATCAACCATGCGGTTGTAGGCGTGCATCAGCGACGACGCTTCCCGGTCGTCCTGCGGGAAAATTGAGGCGTCAATTTTTTGTGGACCAAAGGCGACCGCATGCCTCAGGTGCCCCGTAACTTCGCCCAGAGGCCGCTGGATGCGTCGGATGACGAAGTAGCCGCCCAGCGCTGAGGCCAGGCTGAGCACAATCCCGATCAAAAGTATTTTCCAGCGCAGAAGCTGCCGTTCGCGGGCGAACGCGGAGGTATCAAGGTTGGCGGCAATAATGCCGGTAGGGCCCAGTTCGCGCCACACCCACACGCTCAACGAATCCGCTTCATAGACAAAGCCCGTGGGCGTTTGGAAGACGTCCGGAGGCGGTGATGTGGGAGCAGGAAGGTTGGGCCCGGCAACATGGGACAAGATGCCTTCTTCTCGATCAATCAACGCTAGCTGGCGATCGATCACCCCAAGGTAAAAGTTCAGCGATTGCTCAAGTGCACGCTGGATACTGGTCAAGTCGCGGCGCGCGTAGGCGCGCTCGACGGCCGCAGACAGGCCATCCAGGTAGACCTGGCCGATGCGTTCAGTCTGGGCCTCATACTGGCGTGACAAGCTGAAAATCGCGGTCTGTGTCACGGTCATGGCAATCAGGAAAATCATGACTGCCGTCAATAGCGGTATCCGGACCAGAAGGGGCAGGTGGAAAAACCACTTCAATGTCTCACTCCTGTCGTCCAAGCGGGTTCATAGGCCCCGCCGATTAGCCTGTTGCCGTATCAGAGCTCCCGGCGCGCCTTGGTGGGGCGGGTCATCATATCAGTCAGCCCCGCTTCTTGCGCGGACGGTGGCAGCACGGCGTCGTGGTCAGCGTGCGCGGACGCTTCTTCCTCGGGTACGTCTAACTCAACGAAACCATGGGTAGGCAGAACAGTTTCCAAGTCATTGCGTACCGTTTTACGCCAAAGCGTTACGCCGCCCACAAACCCGGCTTTGCCAATCAAGTGTCCAGAAATGGGCGTTGTTGTGAGCAAAAACAAGATGGCGAACAGTATCTTTACCCAAGTACTGAATGAGGGCTCATAGAAGCCGGCCGCCAACAAAATAAGGCTGGGCCCGACTACACCGGCTTTGGTGGCGGCATGCATGCGCATGAAAAAATCAGGCAGTCGCAACACACCCAATGCGGCGATTAACGTAACGAGCGATCCCGTCAACAGCAGGAAGGCCGACAACCAGAGCAAGAGTTCATTCATCATGGTGGCTGGCTCCGTGTTCGATAAAGGAGGCAAAGGCCACCGTGGCCAAGAAACCGATCAATGCGACGCCCAACGCAACGTCAATAAATGCGATCGCGTGTGTACTCATGGCAGCCAGGGCGGTAACGCTGACGCCCAGCATGCACAACATGTCCAGTGCCACGACGCGATCGCCGGCGTGCGGACCGCGAACAATGCGGATGCAAACCAGTACCATCGCCAAAAACAGGATGAACTTACTGATCTCGATAATGATGGGGAAGAGGGTGTGGATCATGGCAGTACCTTCATGATTTGCCGCTCAAATCCTTGTTTGATGTCGTCTGCGACGGATTCCGAATAGTTCATGACATGCGCATAGAAGCAGCTTTTGTCGTCGGCCACATGCAAGGTGGTGGTGCCGGGTGTAAGGGTGACCATATTGGCCACCAATGCAATACCCAGGTCACTTTTGACGTCCAGCGGGACTTTGACGATGGCACTGGCGCCTACGCGCTCCGGATTGATCACGTTTTGCAATACGTCGTAGACAGATTTCGCCAACTCGCCCAAAAACAGCGGGATCAGCATGAGCCAGTCGAACAGCCATTTAGCGAAGCGCATCAGAGTCTCCCAGTACAGCGTGGATGTAGGCAGTCCTGTCCGTTAATTGTTCGGCCGCGCCAATTGAGAACGTCACGAAAGGCTCGGGGTTGAGGCCGATCGCCAGTGTCATCACTGCCAGCGAAATAATGGCGACGTAATGGGCCACACCGACTTTGCCCACATTGGTGGCTTCGGTGCGGTCATGGTTGCTGGGGGTCGGCGCCGCCTTCCAGAACGCCTCATTCCAGATTTTCAGCATGGAATAAAGCGTTAGCAGACCCACCAACAGGGCGGTGCCAGCCAGGTACCAGCGCTCAAGGTCCAGACTGGGTTTGATCACGAGAAACTTCGCCCAAAACCCCGAAAGCGGTGGAAGGCCCGCTAGGGACAGTGCAGGGATGCAGAACAGAATGGCCAGAAATGGTGCTGTCCGGTGCACGCCACCGATGCTTTTCAGGTGGTATGAGCCCGTCATTTTTCGCACCACACCGCCGATCAGGAACAAGTTGGCCTTCACAATGATGTGGTGAATGATATAGAGAACAGACCCGGCCAGTGCCAGCGGTGTCGCCAGGGCAATGCCCACCAGCATGTAACCAATCTGGCTGATGATGTGAAACGAAAGAATTTTACGGATATCGAAATGCGATGCCGCGCCGAGAACGCCGGTAATCATGGTCAGGATGGCCAGCAAGCCGACGATGTAAGACATCATTTCGGTGACCGGAAAAATCAGGCCGAAGGTGCGCACCATGGCGTAGACGCCCACTTTGGTGAGCAGGGCAGCAAAAATCGCCAGTACCGGTGTGGCGGCGGTGTGGTAAGACGCGGGCAACCAGAAAAACAGCGGAAATATTGCCGCCTTGGAGCCAAACGCCAGGAGAAACAGCACCGATAACGACGTTACCAATCCGGGATTATCAATGTTTTGAACTTTGCCGGCCAGGTCGGCCATGTTTAATGTGCCGGTAGCACCATACAAAAAGGCAACACCCACCAGAAAAATCGTGGTCATCACCAGGTTAAGGGTGACGTACTTCACCCCCGCGTCCAGCTGTTCTTTGGTCCCGCCCAGTATCAGCATGCCGAAGGACGAAATCAGCATGATTTCGAACCAGACATACATATTGAAGATGTCACCCGTCATGAATGCGCCGGTAACACCGGCAAGCAAGCCGTGGTAAAGGGGCTGGTACAAGGGGCGGTCGGTGTTTTCTGAACCATCCAGCTGGTAAACGGCGGTGGCAACCGCCATGATCGCCGTGATCAGCACCATGGCAGCACTAAGCCGGTCGGCGACAAAACTGATGCCAAACGGGGCGGGCCACGAGCCAAAGTTGGTGGCCAAAATCGTGCCATCCAGCGTGGCGCGCAACAGCGCGATGGCTGCGGCCAAAAATGCCATGCTGGCGGCAAGGCTCACATGCCGCTGCAGTGCCGGCATTCGCCACAGCGCGGTGGTGAGCGCCAATGCTCCCAAGGGAATCGCGATGGGGGCGGTAAGTAAAAGGTCGGATGGCATTACTGCTTTGCCTCCCGTGGGGACGATTGAAGGTTAATCTCGGCGCTCTCGGGCTCAGCAAATCGCATGTCGTCGGTGTCAATAATGTGCAGTCGGGCGTGCGAGCGCTGCAGCATGACGACGGTGAACGCCGTCAACGAAAATGAAATCACAATGGCGGTGAGGATCAGCGCCTGTGGCAGCGGGTTGGCACTGACAGCGATGGTGGTTTCACCCGCTGACACCAAAGGCGGCAGGCTGGATTTCATGCGTCCTGCCACAAAAATCGTGAGGTTGGCGCTATTGCCCAGCAACAGTAAGCCAAGCACCATCCTCAACACGTTTCTGGACATGAGCAGGTAGGCCGCGACACCGGCCATGACGGCAATTGCCAGTACGTAAAGGGGTTCCACTTATTGCTCCAGAAAAAAACCGAGAAATGTAAGGATCGACCCCAGCACGGTGAGATACACGCCAATGTCGAACAGCAAGGCGGTACCCAGGGCCAGCGACCCAATACTGCTCCAGGCGTGCGTCAGGTAAGCGGTGCCACCAAGCAGTCCCGCCACGCCGGATATGGCCGCGGCGCCCACGCCCAACGCCATCAGGTGCAAGCAATCGACTGGCAGCACGCGTTTCAGCGCGGCGTAGCCACGTGGCAGCACATAACTGGCATAACCCGCAGCGGCAATCAGCCCCCCAACAAACCCGCCGCCCGGTTCATTGTGCCCCCGCCATAACAAGTACAGCGACAGACACAAGGCGAAGGGCAAAATGACGTACGAGCCAACTCTTAATATCAGGGAATTCATAGTGCATCCGTTGCAGTGCGGGCTGTTGCAGGGGCCGGGGCGCCATTGTTCCGACGCGTGACGATATGCTGTCCGCTATAGAACACGGTGACAGCGGCCAGGGCCGCCAGTGCCAGCACGGTGATCTCACCCAGGGTGTCCAAGGCGCGGAAATCGACAATGATGACGTTGACCAGATTGCGGCCATGTGCTTGCGGAACACTGGCGGCACGGAAGAAGTCGGACAGCGCCTCATCAAAGGGGATGGCGACAACACCGAACAGGACGACCGCGAACATCAGGCCAAATGCCGTCGCCACTACTGCGTCGCGTACACGTTGCCCGGCTGGCCGTGGGTCCGGCGCACGGAACGGCATGTGGCCAATAATTGCCAGGAGAATCACCACAGACAGGGCTTCAACGGAGAACTGGGTGAACGCCAGGTCTGGCGCGCCGTCCAGCAAGAACACCACGGCCACGCCGAAGCCGACAGCTCCGGCCGAGATAATCCCCTGCACAATGCTGCGCGACCGAAGCACCATGATGCTGGCACCGACAAGCAAGAACGGAAGCACCACTTCCAGGCCCACGCCATCAAGGTCAAGCGTCGGCATGACGGCGCCATCGGACAGCCACATGGTCAGCACGACTGCCGTCGAGACCAGCCCCATGCTGACGGACATGTAATAACGCAGGCTACCCGTCTGGATGTGGCGGGTTTGCCATTCGGCAAAGCCCATCAGCCCGTCCAGAGCACGGTCATACAAGGCATCGGGGCCCCAGCGGTCTAGCGGTGACAAGCGGTTGAGGGTACGTTGAACGAGATCCCAGTTGAAAAACAGCACAGCACCGGCCACCAGCGTCACGGCGCTTAAGGCCAGCATGGGGGTGATGCCATGCCAAAGGCTTAAGGTGTAGGGGAGGGATTCGCCCTGCACCGCCGCAGCGGCTTGAACCAGAAATGGCTGGATCAGGCCCGGAAGCAGGCCAAAAACCAGCCCCAGTGCGGCCAGAATGAGGGGCCCCATCCACATGCGTATGGAGGGCTCGGTTGCGGCCTGCACGGTTTCCTGTAGCTCCGCCTGGGGGCGTCCAACGAAGCACCGCAGGGCGATGACCGCTGCAATGGCCACCATGCACGCATTGGCGCCAATTGCCACCACCATAACGATCAGTGACATATTGGAGAGCAGGGCCGCTTCGTAAATAAGCTCCTTGCCCATGAAGCCCAGCAATGGCGGCAGGCCGGCCATGGACAACCCGGCAAGACAAGCGGCGATCAATGTCGTCGGCATCCTGGCAGCAAGACCGCCCAGTATCGCGGTGTCGCGCGTGCCTGTGGCGTGGTCAATGATGCCGGCCACCATGAACAAGGCGGCCTTATACAACGCATGCACCAACAAAAACACCACCATGGCGAACGCCGCGATTGGGTGACCCATGCCGATAAGCGTTATTAAGGTGCCCAGGGATACCACTGTGCTGTAAGCCAGAATGCGTTTCAGGTCTCGGTGGCGAATCGCCAGAATGACGCCAGTGATCATGGTCAGCGTGCCAATGGTCACTAACAGGGGCGTCCACAGTGGTGCACTGGATAATGCAGGGTTCAGGCGCGCCATCAGGTACACACCCAACTTCACCATGGTGGCCGAGTGCAGGTAGGCTGATACCGGCGTGGGTGCGACCATGGCGTTGGCCAGCCACGAGTGCAAAGGTGCCTGCGCTGACTTCGAAAAGGCCCCGATGCCGATCAAAATGACAATCGCCGACGCGGTCGCGCCGGTCAGCGGGTTTGTTGCCGTTGATGCGATGATTTCTGAAATCCGGTAGGTGCCGGCGGCGCTGCCCAGCAAGACGGCACCTGCCAGCATGGCCAGCCCGCCGCCAACCGTGATCAACAGGCCTTGCTGTGCCGAGCGGCGTGCCTCGGTCTTTTCGGGTTCATGGCCAATCAACATAAATGACGAGAGGCTGGTCAGCTCCCAGAACACAATCAGGGCGAGCAAGTCATCGGACACAACGGCCCCCAGCATGGACGCCATGAACACCGTCAGCGCCGAAAAAAAGCGGGGCGTGCGCCATCCGTGGTGAAGATAAGCTGATGCATAAAGAAAAATCAGCGTGCCGATACCAGTAATAAGCATGGCGAACAGCAGCGCCAGCCCGTCCAGCCGGAAGGTCATGGAAATGCCTAACGATGGTATCCAGCTGACCTCTTGCACGACGACCTGCCCCGAAGCGACGTCAGGCAAGTAAGAAGCAAAGCCACAAAACAACACCGCCGGCAGCAGCGCTGCCAGCGCAACCAGTTTTTGACGGCTGATCAGAAACACCAACGGTGTTGCCAGAAAGCCGGTGGCGATCAATGCAAAAGGAGTCATGTTGATCGATATGTCCGCGTGTCAATGGGTGACCGGAGAGCTCGGGCGGCGTGCCTGAGCAGGTGAACAGTGGCGTTCATTTCATAACGAAGAAATGTTCACTTCAACATGAAACAAATATGTTCACGCGGATAAACAAGTCGGGTTTCCGCGTTCACAAAATTGAACGCCAGACAAAATTTACGTGGAAAAGATGGTGTTAATTCAACGCTGTGCGTGAACAGTGCGGCAGAATAGATCCAACGTTCTGACGGCGACTGACCGGCAAGGGAGGCAATCGTGAAAGGTTTTTTTTACGACTGGCTGGGTGCTAATGAAGGGCTGTTCCAGGTGCTCCAAGCGTATCACTCAGAAGGTGTGGAACGCCTATGGGGTGTGCTGGCCTATGGCTATGGATGGTGGATGGCCCCCCTGGTCGCGGCCATTATTTCCATTCATTATTTGGGCACGCGCCACCGGGCAAGCGCGAGGCAATTGAACGTCATGAGCCAAATCATGGCCATCTTGATCTTGTCGTTCGCCTTTGTTTGGTGCGTGGTGTTCACCATCCAGACGCTCACCTTTTCAACCTGGGCCCGCCCATGGCTGTTGGATGGCGTAGTGGCTTCGCACGGACCGTTTATTTGGCAAGAAGGCTTTCCGGCATCGGCGCCTGCCATCGCAATGATGGTGGGGTACCTGTTCTGGCCTTACGTCCAGCGCCGCGCGAAACTGGCGCTGGTGGTTTACGTGGCCAGCGGCAGCGTATTGACGATGCTGTCCGGCGTTAGCTGGCCGGCCGACGTGCTTTACGGTTTATTGACCGGTTTTGCCGGGGTGTGGCTGGCACGTACTTATTACCGCTTTGCTGTTCGCTGCGTGGCATCTTGAGGGCCGTGTGCCATCATGACATGGCGGCGCGCCCGGCGTATAAATTCGTGTACCGCCGCATCGTAGTGCTGGCCAAAGCGAATCGAACCGGAATGGCTGCCACCGTCAATTTTTACGTGCATTTTTAGTTGTTCAGGTATCTGAACGGCGGCGTTGAACAATTCATCGCTCATAGGGTGGGGTACAACCCGATCGGCGGTTCCGTGAATAACCAGCAAAGGGATGTCCAACTTCGCCATTTTGTCGACGGTGGCAAACCGTTGGGTCACCAACAAACCGGTGCCCGGCAGCCGGCCCCACTCCAGGGTTTGGAGCATGGCCCGCATGCTGGTGAAGGTGGCTTCGGTAATAACCCCGGCAATGGCGGGGCGCTTGGGTAACACCGCCAGATTGATGGCGATAGCGCCGCCAAGGCTATGGCCATAAATAAAGCGCTTGCCGGGATCAGGCTGACGGCGCGCTAGTTCTTGCAGGGCCAGTACGGCATCTTCAGTGGCCGATTGTTCTGATGGCAGCAGTGGGGACGATTCACCAAAGCCCCGATAGTCGATGGCCACTACTGAAAACCCCATATCGTGCCATCGCTGCATGCGGAATACGCTGCCGTTCAGGTTCCAGCGTGAGCCATGCAGGTAAAGCACGGTGGAAGCGTCGGGATTGGGGTGCGCAAGATACCACGTACGTATGGTTTCGCCAGTACCAAGAACCAGGTCGTAAACTTCCGTCCCGTCAGGCGGTTCGCGCCACCAACGGTGAGGACTGGGCTCGGGAGCGAAGATGGTTTGCCGTTGCCAGGCATCCAGATGCGTGCAACTGACCAGGCCGGCCGTAACGACCAGCGCGGCAATCAACAGGTAACGCAGCAACCGGGCAAGGCGGGGGCGTGCGGACATGCTCTTACGTTAACCCGGGAATCCAGCGTTTTTCAATCGTGATTTGGCGGGCCGTGAAAAACATGGTCAGGGCTCGTAATGTCATGAATGTAAGCAAGGCAATCCACAGGCCGTGGTTGGCGTAACCCTTTAGAGCCAGCGCTACCGGGAATGACAGCGCCACGCTTAGGACCATGGCATTACGCATTTCCCGTGTTTTGGTGGCGCCGGTAAACAGACCGTCCAAAATGTAGCTCCATACGGCAATCGCCGGCAGGGCGGCCAGGTAGGGGAGGTAAAGCGCCGCTGTTTTGCGCACTGCCGGCATGTTGGTTTGCATGGCAATGAACAGGTCGCCAAACAAGAAGAACCCGGCTGCAAAGATCAGGCTGATCAGGCCGGCCCAACCACCGGAAACCACCAAGGCGCGGCGCAGGGCTACCGGCTTGCGTGCCCCGATGGCGTGGCCGCACAGCGCTTCGACAGCATGCGACAAGCCATCCAGGGCGTAGGAGCACACCATCAGGCCGTTCAGCAACAAGGCGTTGGCGGCGACGGTGGCATCGCCCAGGTAGGCGCCGCGCAACGTTACCGACAAAAACACCGCTTGCAGCGCTAGAGACCGGATAAAGATGTCGCTATTGGTTTGTACCAGCGGCTTCCAGCTGGACCATTGACGCAGAATAGCCCAATCAATGGGCGCGGCAAGTTCGCGCAGGCGCTGGCTGGCCAGGTACAGGCCCAGCGCAACACCGGTCCACTCGGCGCAAACGCTGGCGACGGCCGCACCTTCTACACCCCAGCCCAGGCCCAGCACAAAGCTTGTTACCAAAATGATGTTGGTGATGCTGGTGGTCAGCATGATGGCAAGCGGCCCCCGGGCATTTTGCAAGCCCAGCAGCCAGCCTACCAGCGCGTATTGCATCAAAATGGCCGGCAACCCAAACAGGCGGATACGGAAGAAGCGTTGGGCCAGTTCGTGCAGCTCAGGTGATGGCTTCATTACCTCGAACGCCACCGCCGCCAACGGCAATGCAGCCAGCGCAAACAGGACGGCGATCAGCCAGGCCAGCGTCATGCTTTGAAAGAATATGCGCCGCAGCGCGGGGGCATTGCTTTGCCCGGCGGCCTGGGCGGAGAAACCGGTGGTGCCCATGCGCAAAAACATGGCCAGCGAAGCAAGCACGGTATAGAAGTTGGCACCGACCGCCACGGCGCCCAATTGATGTGGGTGCGGCAAGTGGCCCACCACGGCACTGTCAACAAGCGCAACCAAGGGAACGGTCAGGTTGGAGAGAATCATGGGCACAGCAAGTGCCCACACGCGTGCATGAGTGGGGCCGTGGCGCCAGGCACGCACGAGTTCAATCATTAACAGCTCCGTGAATGTGGGAAGCGGTGGCCGGCGACAGCATGGCGGCGTTTATGGCTCGGTGGGGTGTTTGCTAAACCGTTTCCGGCGCCGAAACAGCGTGGTGTACACCACCAGATTGCCGATTATAAGCAAGCCAGCCAGCAGGATTTGTATTTCGCGGGTGAGCCCGTCCGGATAAATCGCTGATGTGAGGTAATGCTCGATAAAGCCGCCCGCGTAGCCCTCGAGGCCGGCCAGCCGGCGAAGGTGGTTTTCCAGTGGTGTCAGGGGGCATACCCAACCCATGCCCACTACTGTTCCGCCCCAGCCAAGCGCGGGCAGGTGCAGCCACAGCAATCGCGGCATTTTAAGCACCAGCAAGCCGCCTGTTGCCACGAACAGAACGAACACACCGTGCACAATCAAAACCAGGTTGGCAAGCAGGCTATACAACATAATACCCAGGGTATCGCAGGCCCGAATCCGGTGCTAGACTGAATTCAATTTAGCAGATTTATTAACGATTCAAGGGCCTGGTTCATGGCATCGTTTCTTCCGGCGCTCAAGGTGGCGCTCCCCTATATTTCCCAAATTGTGACGGCGGCCGCACCCATGTTCACGTCGCGTACGGCCAATGGCAAATCGGACGAGCTGGTCGCAAAGCAAATTCAAGAATTGCAGTCGGCGGTCACACAAAACGCGGAATCCGTAAAACTGATGGCCACGCAGTGGAAAGACACCATGGAAAGCCTGGACACGGCTGCTGCCCGCTTGCAGAAAGAGGTCGTGGTATTGCGGCGCGTGGCGTATGGGTCGGCCATTGTCGCTGTGCTGGCCGTGTTATTGGCGCTGGTGGCTATTACAGGAAATTAACGTGCGGTGCCGAAGTGCGCCGCAGCCGCAACCTGCGCGGTGTAGCGCGTCCTACGATGGCATTGCCGGCAAATCAGGGGGGGCCGCTTATAGAAATACCGTTCGACGCCGTCGGGAAGAAGCCCGGGGTGCTTCGGTCATCACCTGGTCTTCGCTGAAGCGCACCCCATTTCCTGCCTGAAACTTGCTTGTTTTTACCAGCTGCTCCACGATGACGCCGTGGTAATAGCCCGCAGGTGAATCCGGCAGGGCCGTGACACGAACCGGGATCCAGCGTTCCGTGGAGTGGCCCACCAGGCGGACGATATCGCCTACGCTCAGTTGCAAGGTGCCCGGCATGCGGTGCGTGTCGCGATGGCCCACAGTAACCCGAAACTCCATGGGGCTATGCACGACATAGGCGGCGCGAATTGCAGCGTCGGCGCGGCGCATGCGCGTCACGTTGTCGGCAGCGACCGCGTCACCGTCTTCCCCATCAAACATAACGCGGTGTACGGCGTCTTTATTGGTGGCCGAAAGGCCGAGAATGTCGGCCAACACGTCAAACTGCTGTTTATTCATAGCTTGCCGGCGGTGGCGTGCGTTTTAACCGGAGTTTGTGGACGGTCGCCTTAAACTTCACGATATGGTGGAACGGCTTATTGATCCGGACGTGAAACACGAAGACCGTGCTGTTTTTGAGGGTACCAATGGGGGCTGCAGAAGGGCGGCATAACTGGTGTGAGTATGTACCCTGTTGATGTTGGTGCCGCTTGCCGGATTCGAACTGGCGACCTTTTCATTACGAATGAACTGCTCTACCAACTGAGCTAAAGCGGCACACTTAAGGAGATACGCGGTGTCCAAAGACACCGCCGACCAATCAGCGCAGTAAATACCTACTGCAAGAAGGTACTGGCTGATCAATCAAGCGAAGAATTATACATGAATTTTTTGCGATTGCATCACGGCGTGTCGGTGGGGTCGTCACCACTCCAGTCTTGGCTGATACGTACAGCAGAAGGCAGCAAATCCCAGCACGCCATAAACAACGCCGCCAATAATGGGCCAATCACAAAGCCGTTCAGACCAAATACGGCCAGGCCGCCCAGGGTGGATATCAGCACAACGTAGTCGGGCAATTTTGTGTCTTTTCCGACCAGTATAGGGCGCAACAGGTTATCGATCAGGCCAATAACAAGTACCCCGAACAAAGCCAGCACCACCCCTTGCCAGATGGCACCGGTTGCCAAAAAATAAATAGCGACCGGCCCCCAAATCAGCGAGGCACCCACTGCTGGCAGCAGTGACAGTATGGCCATGATAACGGCCCACAATAGCGCGGCCTGGATGTTGAGCAACCAGAAAATAAGCCCGCCCAATGCGCCTTGAATAACCGCGACAGCAATATTCCCTTTCACCGTTGCACGTACCACCGTGGCGAATTTGCGTGTCAGGTGTTGCTGGTGTTCACTGCTGAGCGGGATAACCTGGCGACTTTTGGCCACGAGTTTTGACCCATCACGCAGCAAGAAAAACAGTAGATACAGCATGATGGCCATGCTGATCAGGAACCCGAAAGTGTTTTGCCCCAGACTGACCGCTTGCGTTGCCAGTACCTTGCTACCTTGCAGCAGCGCTTGCGAAAGCCGTTCGCGAATACTGAAAATATTATCCAGCCCAAAACGGGCCAAGGTGTCGTGCACGAAGGGCGGCAAGGCGTCCACCACTTGCGCAAAATACAGTCCAAGGCTTAAGTCACCCGATTCTATGCGTTTGTAAACTGCAATCCCTTCCTGTACCAGCGCGCCGGTAATAAGTGACAGCGGAATAATGACGATCAGGATAATGATCATCAATGTTGTGAAGGCGGCCAAATTGCGCCGACCCCGAAAGCGGCCCAGCAAATAGCGGTTTACGGGGGTAAAAATAACGGCGAGGATGGCCCCCCAGAAAATGGCGCCATAAAACGGCAGCAAAATCCAGATGAAACCCACCGACACCAGGACCAGCAACAAAATAAACGAGCGCAGAAAAAGGTTGGACGTTTTCATCTTGACGTGTGGAGGACAATAAGCTTGTGTGGCGATTCTACTGGCAAGCCGTACAGGCGTCGAATGTTTCCGGAAGGCGCGTGTTTCAGTGCGCTTCGCGCTGTAACCGGCCCGGCCATGCCCCCACTTGCATTCTTTTTTTAAGGTGTGCTATAGTTACGTTCTTTAGGCGATCCCCGATAGCTCAGTCGGTAGAGCAACGGACTGTTAATCCGTGGGTCACTGGTTCGAGTCCAGTTCGGGGAGCCACCCAAATTCAAAGCCCTCATAGTGTAAAAGCTATGGGGGCTTTTCATTTTGAACGGTGGTTATTGCCGCACCGGCACCCCTTGGTTATAAGCGCATCTAATTGGGAGGAGCGCATGCCAACTGAATGAGAATGGCCAGATTTGTCTATCAGGTTTTCAGGGTGAACAAACTCTTTGGCTAATCCCTGTCTGAAATCAAATGGTTTACATGTAATGTAACGTAAGATGTTCCAAAACGGCCCGCGAGTCCCGAATAACCAATAAATGGGCGGTTCGTAGCCGGAAGATCTTTCGAAGCAGGCCTTCACCGGCTTGCCCCGTAGCAGGGTTTGATCACCTGCGTTTACTTTGAATCTAGGGGATTTTCCATGCAGTTCAGTCGTCGACGTTTCTTGAAAACGGGGGTTGCCTCGGCCATTGCGGCAAATGGCTTGACATGGTTTGCGCCGGGTCAGGCTTTTGCGGCCGATACTGTCACCATTCCCAGCGCCAGCCATTGGGGACCGTTTCGGGCGGTGGTGAAAAATGGTGTTTTGGTGGGCATCCAGCCCGTGGGCGAGCTGGACGCCATGCCCAACAAAATGCTTACCGAAGCCCTGCTTGAACGCGTCTATCACAAGACACGTGTCAAATACCCCATGGTGCGCAAATCGTATCTGGAAAATCCCGGGGGCGACACAAAACCCCATCTGCGCGGAAAAGAGCCCTTTGTTCGTGTGTCGTGGGATGAGGCTCTGGCGCTGGCCGCTAATGCCATTTTGACTACCGCCGAAAAACACGGCAACAGTGCGCTGTTCAGCGCGTCGTATGGTGGATGGTCGCACGCCGGCCTGTTGCGCCCGCAAGTGCTGCAAGGGCGTTTGTTTAACCTGATCGGCGGCCATTCCGTTACCACGGGCGACTATTCCGGCGGGGCGTCGCAAATTAGCCTGCCCCATATTATTGGCGATATGGAGGTGTATTCGCCGCAAACGTCATGGGAAGTGGTGGCCGACCATACGGAAGTGATGGTGCTGGTGGGTTGCGACCCCTGGAAAAACAACCGGGTTGAGTTTACAGTGGCCGACCACCAGATGTACCCGCGTTGGAAGAAAATCAAAGAACGGGGTGTGCGCTTCATTTCGATTAACCCGCAATACACACCTACTGACGTCGAGATGGCGTCGGAATGGATAAAAATTGTCCCCAACACGGACACGGCCCTCTTCTTGGCCATGGCCTACCACATCTACACGACAGGCAAACACGACAAGGCCTACCTCGACACATACACGGTGGGCTTCGATAAGTTCCTGCCTTACCTGCTGGGTGAAGACGCCGACGGCACTCCACCCAAAACGCCCGAGTGGGCGGCGTCCATTACCGGTATTCCCGCACAAAAAATCATAGAGATGGCCGACTTGTTTGCGTCGAAGCGCACCCAGTTTGCGGTGGGTTGGTCGCTGCAGCGCGCGCATCATGGTGAGATGTCGCACTGGGCTGTGATTAACTTCGCCGCCATGCTTGGCAAAATCGGCAAGCCGGGTGAGGGGGTGGGCTTCAGCTGGCACTATGGGTGCGGCGGCATGCCTCAGTCCACCAAGGTGATGCCTATCGGGTTGTCGCAAGGGCGTAACCCCGTTACCACGCGTTGCCCGGCGTCACGCATCAACGAAATGCTGCTTAACCCGGGCAAAACGTACACGCGTGACGGCACCGAAGACGTCTACCCCGACGTCAAGCTGGTATATGCGGCGGGGAACAACGTGTTCTCGCATCAACAAGATACCAACGAGCTGAGTCGCGCCATGAACCAGCAAGTGGAAACCTATATTTGCCAAGATCCATGGTGGTGCGCGTCGGCCCGCTTTGCCGACATCGTGTTGCCGGCGTCCAGTGCGCTGGAGCGCGACGACATCAGCACCGGCGGTACCTACAGCAACGACAAGATCTACGCCATGCGTCAAGTTATCGAACCTGTCGGCGAAAGCCTGAGCGACTTCGAGATCTTCAAGCGATTGGCTGATTTGATGGGCGTGGGCTACCAGTTCACCGAAGGGTTGACGCTGCAGCAAGTGCTGGAAAACGCGTACGCCCATGCCGAAACCGATGTGCCTTTTGAGGAGTTCTGGGAAAAGGGCTACGTACAGCTGGAGATTCCCGAAGACATGCGGCGATGGGTACGCCACGGGGACTTCTACAACGACCCGGAAAACAACCCGCTGCACACGGTATCCGGCAAAATCGAGCTCTATTGCCAAACGTTTGCCGACTACGACATCCCCGATTGCCCACCCATTCCAAAGTTTATGGAGCCGGCCGAGTATCTGGGCAATGCCAAGCCGGGCCAGCTGCATGTGGTCAGTCCACACCCCTACAACCGGCTGCACTCTCAAATGGCCAACACTGAGCTGCGCCACGAACAGCACATTCAGGGCCGTCAGCACGTGCTGATCAGTGTCGAAGATGCGCAAGCCAATGGCATCAACGATGGCGATCTTGTCGAGCTGTACAACGAGCGCGGCGCGGTGATCTGCGGGGCCCGGGTAACTGATCAAATCATGAAAGGCGTGGTAAGCCTGGAGGAGGGAGGTTGGATTCAGCTTGACGCCAAAGGGCGTTGCAACAGCGGGTCTATCAATATGATTACGCCTAGCATCGCGGCCAGCGGGCTTAGCCAGGCCACAAGTGCCAACACGTGCCTGGCCAGCGTACGCAAGTGTACCGACCCTGAATCCGAGAATCTGGCCTTCGAGCCGCCGGCGATTATTGAGGGCGGCGAACTTGGGCTGGATGTCAAGGCGATGAATCTGGCTGCCCGCGCCTACGAGCTGCGCGGTGCCACGCTGGCCGATATGTCGCCGGGCGAGCAGCTGTTCTATGGTCGATGCACGCTATGCCATGTGGCCCGTGAACCGGGTGATTTCACGTTTAACCAGTGGCGCGGCATTACCGAAAGTATGTTCCCGCGTGCCGGCTTGACACCGGAAGAGCAAGAAACCGTTCTGGAGTTCTTGGCGGAAAACGCCAAAGACGCGGTCAGTTAAGCCGCAATTAGCCGCAGTTTGAACCGGTCTGCCGGTTCTGCGTCCGAAGAAAGAAATCCCGGTGGTGTGCTGCCCAACCACCGGGATTTTGTATTGCTACTGAGGAAATGGACGCCGTGTGGATGAAACTTGCATCCTCCGCGATGTCTGATATGGTGAAGACAGCCTTGTCGGTTACGTCAGGCAGTGCCTTTCCGGCGATGAATGTGGAGAATCAAGTGCAGTACGGTTTTGTTGAGCTTGGCAAAAATGTAAAAGGATGGACGCAGGGTGTGCCGGTCGAACCCGAGGCCCTGCAACAGCTCAAGAATATTTCCAGGCTTCCAATACTGGGGGGGCATGTCGCGGTAATGCCCGATGTGCATCTGGGTATGGGGGCAACCGTGGGCAGTGTTATTGCCAGTCGGGGTGCCATCATTCCCGCCGCAGTGGGGGTGGATATCGGGTGCGGCATGAATGCCGTCAAAACCAGTCTGACGGAAAACGACCTCCCTGACAGCCTGCATGCGCTGCGTCGCGATATTGAAGCCGCCATCCCGGTCGGTTTTAATGCGCATAAGCGCGTGGTGGTCACACGAGACCTGGGTGACGACATCTATAGCCAGGCGATTGCCTTGCGTGACCGGTTTGAAACCCTGCGCATATTGCAGTATGCGGGCAAGCTCAATCGCGAACGCGTTTGGCTGCAGGCCGGCACGCTAGGGGGCGGCAACCATTTCATCGAAGTCTGCCTGTCCGAAGAAGGTGACGTGTGGCTTATGCTGCATTCGGGTTCGCGTAACGTGGGCAAGGTGTTTGCCGAAGTTGCCATCAGCATGGCCAAGGAGATTGCCGCTCGGCAAAACCGCGATCTGCCCGATAAAAACCTGGCCTGGCTGGACGAAGGCAGCAAAGAATTTGATGTCTATACCGAAGCTCTGGCGTGGGCGCAGGATTACGCCCGTCATAACCGGGCCGTCATGATGAGTTTGCTCAAACGTGTGATGAAGCAGCATTTTGGCGACCGCTTCCGCGCAACCGACTATGCCATCAACTGCCACCATAACTATGCCGAACACGAAGTGCATTTCGGGCGACGGTTGTGGATTACCCGCAAAGGCGCAGTGTCGGCTCGCAAGGGTCAGTTGGGCATTATCCCGGGCAGTATGGGGGCGCGTTCGTATATTGTGCGTGGCAAGGGCAACCCCATGGCCTACCAGTCGTGCGCGCATGGGGCGGGGCGGGTCATGTCGCGCACGGCGGCCCGCAAGCGTTTTTCACGCGATGACCTTATTCGCCAGACCACGGGGGTAGAGTGCCGCAAAGACAAAAACGTGATCGACGAGATCCCCGCGGCCTACAAAGATATTGATCAGGTCATGGAAGCGCAAAAAGACCTGGTCGACACGGTGGCCGTGTTGAAGCAGGTCTTGTGTGTGAAGGGTTAAGCTGGCTGGTTAAGCGGCGCTGGCGATGCCTTGTTGCAGGCGTCGGGCCTGGATGGCCTCCATGGTCACTTTAAGCACAATGGTGGCTAATGCCATGCACGCCAGCAGCAGGGCGGCGGCAAAGGCGCCCACCACTTTGTGGTCTTCGTTAAGTTGCTCGACCAGCAGCGGCAGGGTAAGCGTTTTACCGCGTATGGCGCCGGACACCACTGACACGGCGCCAAACTCGCCAATGGCGCGGGCGTTGGTAATAACGGCGGCGTACAGCACACCCCATTTGATACGCGGCAGTGTTACATACCGGAAAATTTGCCAGCCACGGGCGCCCAGCGTGAGGGCGGCTTGCTCTTGATTAGAGCCTTGTCCGCCCATTACCGGAATTAACAATCGGGCCACAAAAGGCGACGTGACAAACACCGTCACCATGACCAGGCCGGGCCATGCAAACATCAGTTGTATCTGGCGCTCGGACAACCACGGGCCCAGCAAACCTTCGGCGCCATACACCACCAGATAGCACAGCCCCGCCACCACCGGCGAGGTGGCGTAGGGGATGTCGATCAGCGTAATCAACAGGTTGCGGCCACGGAAACGGTAGTGCGTGACGCACCAGGCCAGCATGATGCCGAAAATGGCGTTGATGGGCACGGTAAGCACGGCCACCAGTAACGTGAGTTTGATGGCGTGTTGCATGTCGCCGTCGGCAAACTGGGCTACCAGCATATTCCAGCCAGATCCCAGGGCTTTGGCAAAAATCAGCGCAAGAGGCAGGCCAAGCAGCAGAATGACGATGGCAAATGCCGCGCCAATCAGTGTCCATTGTTGCCAGGTTTGTGGTTTCTTCACCGTTATATCCTTAGATTACGCAGGGCGGGTACGACCGTCAGACGAGTGGCTTTGGCTTAGCGGCGCTTGGCCAGCCAGCGGTTTTGCAGCAGTTGCACTGAAAACAGCATCAGCAACGATGCAAACAGCACGACCGATGCGATGGCGGCTGCCGAGGCGTAGTCGTATTCGGCCAGGCGCACAAAAATCATCAGTGATGCCACCTCGGTTTTAAAGGGCGTATTGCCGGCAATCAGTACCACCGCGCCAAATTCGCCCAGCCCGCGGATGAACGCTTGGGACGTACCGGCGATTAGCCCCGGTGCCAAAAGGGGCACCAGTACGCGGGTAAACGTTTGCCATGGGGTGGCCCCCAAGGTTTGCGCGGCTTCCTCGATCGAGGCGTCCAGGCTTTGAATAAGCGGCTGCACCGACCGCACGATGAACGGCAGGCTGGTGAAGGTCATGGCGATGACGATGCCGGGCCACGCGTAGGCCAGGCGTATGTCCGTGCCGGCAAATAGTTGGCCAATCCAGCCGCCCGGCGCTAGCAGGGTGGCCAGCGTCAGGCCGGCGACGGCCGTGGGCAATGCAAAGGGCAAGTCGATCATGGCGTCCATCAGACGCCGGCCGGGAAAGTCGTAACGGGCCAGCACCCACGCCAGCAACGTACCAATCACCAGGGCGGCCGCCGTTGACCAGAAAGCCGCACTCAGCGTTACGCGATATGCCGCCACCACACGCGGATCAGATACCGCCGACCAGAACTGCGCCATGCCCATGTCGCTGATAAACACAAACAGCGCGGACAGGGGAAACAAAATTACCAAGCTGATAAACAGAACACTGACACCCAGGCTTAGCCCAAAACCGGGCAACACCGGTTTTTGGTACAGCACCAACGACTGCAGGCGTCGCGCTGTTGAAGGGCGGCCGGCGTCACCTGGGGTTGCTTGGGCTGGCGCGTGTGCGTGCGACGGCTGGACGCCTTCGCGACGCGAATCCGACGCACCCCGGCTGGCGGGTACGCCTTGTGTCCATTTGGGCTGTAAGGTGTTTTCTAGTGTCATGACGTTGTCGTGTTGGCAGTCAAGCGTTGCAAGCTTGGTAAGAAAGCAAGCCGCCACGGCTTACCGTGGCGACAGCTTGCTTCGGGTTTGGCATTACGCATTCGCCTTAACGTTTGCTGGCAAGCAATTCGTCCAAGATGCCGTTGGAGCTAAAGTGCCGCTCTTGAATTTCTGGCCACGAACCCAGCACGCTTTCGGGGTTGATCAGTTCAACCGGCGGGAAGCGGTCGGCCGCTTCTTGCTTGGCCACTTCGTTATGGACGCGATAGTTAAAGGTGGTTAACAGCTTCTGGATTTCTTCCGTGTATTGGAAGTTCAGGAACTCGGTTGCGATCTCGCGGGTGCCGCGTTCGTCGACCACCTTATCAACAACAGCAACGGGGAATTCAGCCAGAACACTAACGGGGGGCACCACAACCTCAAGGCCCATATCCTTGTATTCGTCGCTATTGGCAATGTTGACCACTTCAGATTCGAAGGTCAGCAG
>JAJUIY010000272.1 GCA_029267415.1 Alcaligenaceae bacterium | reverse complement strand
CCATGCGATCGAAGGCCTCGTTGATTTGGTCCATACGGATAATTTCGCATTCCGGCAAAATATTTTTCTTGCCGCAAAAGTCCAGCAATTCCTGGGTTTCGCGTATGCCTCCAATGATGGAGCCCGCCACCCGGCGGCGTCCTATCAGTAGCGGCGTGCTGGTCAACGCATCCAGTGCTCCAAGCTGGCCCACAATAACCAGGGTGCCGTCTAAATCCAGCAGCGGCATGTAGGGGTTGATGTCATGCTTTACCGGCACGGTGTCGATGATCAGGTCAAAACTGGACTGTGCCGCTTTCATGGCGGCAGCATCTGACGACACCAGCAGGCGGTCAGCCCCCAGCGCCAGCGCGTCGGCTTCTTTGTTTGGGCTACGGCTTAGCACCGTCACGTCAGCGCCCAGGCCAACGGCCAGTTTCACGGCCATGTGTCCAAGGCCGCCCAGCCCCACGACGGCCACACGGCTGCCCGGGCCCACGTTCCAGGTGCGTAGCGGCGAATACGTTGTGATGCCGGCACACAGCAATGGCCCCACATGCGACAGTTCCAGCCCGTCGGGTACACGCAATACAAAATCGTCGCGTACCACGATGTGCCGCGAATAGCCGCCTTGCGTCATTTCGTGGGTGATGCGGTCCGGGCTGTTATAGGTCAGCGTCATGCCGTTCCGGCACAGCTGCTCTTCACCTTGGTGGCACGAATCACACGCTTTGCAGCTGTCGACCATGCAGCCTACGGCGACGTAGTCACCCACCTTATGCGCGGTCACCTGCGCGCCCACATCAATGACGCGGCCCACAATTTCATGGCCGGGCACAACGGGATAATCCGTGCCGCCCCAGTCGTTACGGGCGGTATGCAAGTCGGAATGGCAGACCCCACAGTACAAGATTTCTATGGCGACATCGTTGTCGCGCAGGGCGCGGCGCTCGAATTTGTACGGACGCAAGGGAGACTCGGCGTCGTACGCCGCGTAGCCGATGGTTTTCATGTGTCTGAACTCCAAGCTGAAGGGTAAGCGAAACAGGTGCATCCATCATGGTATCGCAGGTTCTGGAAGCGGATGGGCGGCATGGTACATGCTGCCAACGGTGACCCAAGCCATTGATATCATTTTTGCAGGAGACGGCGATGAAGAAGCCACCCCCAACGCCCGACGTTGATGAAAACCCGCCTGGTGTGGAACGCGAACTGGAGCATGCGGAAGGTGTGGATCCCGATAAATACAAGGAGTTCTGGTCCGAGCGTCAAGGGTTTCCTCAGCAGGATGATGCCGATCTGGAAACCGAGCTGGACCAGATCAGTGAATCGACGGAGGCCGACGAGATACTTGAAGACGGAGATGCCGTCACCGACATGGGTGACGACAGTTAATGAGTCATCCGGCTTGCCCGCATCAGAATGGATACTGGCGCGGCTCGAATTGCAAGGTGATCCACTGGGCACGCGTGAATTCGTCGATGGCCCAATCGCCGTTGAAGCGGCCCAGGCCGGAGTTTTTCTCACCGCCAAAGGGCGCGTTGGTCTGGTCGTCCACTGACATGCCGTTGATGTGCGTCATGCCGGCGACAATGCCGCGTGCAAAGCGCACTCCACGCTCAAGATCACCGGTAAAGACGGCACTGGACAAGCCATATTCGGTGTCGTTGGCCAACTCCAGGGCGTGGTCCTCATCGTTCGATTTGATAACAGGCAGCACCGGGCCGAAGCTTTCCTCTTTGGCGATGGCCCACGACGGCTCCACATTGCCGAACAGATGGGGCGGCAGCACGTTGCCTTCGGCTGGCCCTTCCACAATGGCCTGCGCGCCGTCCGCCTTGGCTTGTTGAATCCGCCGCTGGATATCGGCCAGCTGTCTGGCATTGATCACCGGGCCGACCACAGTATCCGGACTTTCCGGGTCGCCCCAGCGCAGGCCGCGCACACGGTGCGCGACGGCATCCATAAAATCGTCATAGATGCCGGCATCCACAATGACACGGTTGGTGCTCATGCAGATTTGGCCTTGGTGCAAGAAGCGTCCCACCACGGCAGCGTGTGCCGCCTGCCCGACATCGGCGTCCCCCAGCACCACCAGCGGCGCGTTGCCCCCCAGCTCCAGAGCGACACGCTTGATGTGCTGCCCGCCGCTGGCAATGCGACCTACGTTGCGGCCCACATCCGTGGAACCCGTAAAGGAGATCAGGCGCGGCACCGGGTGAGCAACAAAATAATCACCAATTTCACTGCCGGCGCCAATCACCACGCTGAACAAGCCGGCGGGCACGCCCGCTTCCTCGAAAATTTTGGCCAACAGCAGCCCGCCCGAGATGGGCGTGTCGCTAGCCGGTT
>JAJUIY010000058.1 GCA_029267415.1 Alcaligenaceae bacterium | reverse complement strand
GGATCAAGGCCTCACGGTCGAGCAAGCCAACACCGGTTTCTTGATGGTGGTGTCACTGTCGTCCACTGATGGCACGCTGGACCAGGTGGCATTGGCTGACTACATCACACGCAATATTCAGAACCCGGTTTCCCGCGTGCCAGGCGTGGGTAAATTCCAATTGTTTGCCTCGCCGCGCGCAATGCGCATTTGGGTCGATCCTAACAAACTGGTGGGCTACAACCTGAGCATGTCGGATGTTAATGCGGCTATCGCGCGCCAGAACGTGGTTATTTCGGGGGGTATTTTGGGCTCGCCGCCCAACCCGGAAGAGCAGCGGGTGGCCGTTCCCATTACCGTGAATGGCCAGCTGGAATCCGTGGACGAATTCAGCAACATCATCTTGCGGGCAACGCCCGATGGGGCGATTGTCAGGTTGTCCGATGTGGCGCGCATTGAGGTGGGTGCCGACACCTATCAGTTTGGCGCACGTCTTAATAGCAACCCGACGGCGGCCTTCGCCATCTCGCTTACGCCGGATGCCAACGCCTTGTCCACCGCGGCCGGCGTCAAGCAGGCCATGGACGAACTCAGCGAGTTTTTCCCCAGCAACATCCGTTACGACGTCCCCTACGACACGGCACCGTATGTGCAGGTCTCTATTGAACAAGTGCTGCACACGCTGGTTGAGGCCATGGTGCTGGTGTTTCTGGTGATGTACTTGTTCCTGCAGGACGTGCGCTACACGCTGATTCCGGCCCTGGTTGTGCCGGTGGCACTGTTGGGTGCTGTCGCGGTGATGCTGACGGCGGGCTTTTCTATCAACGTGCTCACCATGTTTGCCATGGTTTTGGCCATTGGTATTTTGGTGGACGACGCGATTGTGGTGGTTGAAAACGTCGAGCGCATCATGTCCGAAGAGGGCCTGTCCCCCAAAGAGGCAGCCACCAAGGCGATGCCTCAGATCAGCGGGGCGGTAGTGGGCATGACGCTGGTGCTGTCCACGGTGTTTTTCCCGCTGGCCTTCATGTCGGGTTCGGTTGGCGTCATTTACCGTCAGTTTGCCATCACCATGGCGGTGTCGATCCTTTTTTCCGGTTTTCTGGCGCTTACGTTCACGCCCGCGCTGTGTGCCACCATTCTTAAGCCTGTGGGCAAGGACGGACACACCAAAAAGCGAGGCTTTTTTGGTTGGTTCAACCGCACGTTCGACCGGATCGCCGACCGCTATGAAGGGTGGGTAGGGCGTAGCCTGAAGCGTGCCGGCCGCATGATGGTGCTGTATCTGGTCTTGGTGGCGGCCCTGGGCTGGTTGTATATGCGCTTGCCCACGAGTTTTCTGCCCGAAGAAGACCAGGGCTTTGTGATTGCCAACAGTGAACTGCCCGCCGGGGCAACAGCAAACCGGACACTCGATGTGATCAAAACGGTGGAAGACCACTTCATGGCCTTGCCGCAAGTTGAAAACATTGTGGCTGTTCAAGGGTTCAGCTTTAACGGTAATGGCTTGAACGCTGCGCTCAGCTTTATCTCGCTCAAAGATTTTGCCGAGCGGCGCAATCCGGAAGATTCAGCACAAGCTCTGGCAGGGCAGGCTACGCAAAAACTGTTGTTCGGTTTGCCGGATTCCATGGTGTTTTCCATTGTTCCGCCGGCGATTTCGTCTTTGGGTAATGCCTCGGGCTTCGACTTGCGACTGGAAGACCGTGGCTCCATGGGCCACGGTGCGCTGCTGGCCGGTGCGCAGCAGCTGCTGCAACTTGCCAACGAAAGCCCCGTGATTACCGACGCTCGTATTGTGGGGCTGTCGCCCGGGCCGCAACTGGGCGTGCACATCGACCGCGACAAAGCTGCGGCCTTGGGCGTTGACTTCACCGAAGCTGCGCAGCTGATTTCCACCGCCATGGGTTCCGCGTATGTCGGCAAATTTACCAACCAGGGATGGGTGCAAAACATCTGGGTGCAAGCGGATCATGAGCAACGCATGGACCCCAATGACATCCTCTCGCTTTATGCCCGCAACAATCAGGGGCAAATGGTGCCCTTGTCAGCGTTTGTCTCACTGGATTGGAACCAGGCCCCGGTACAGCTGGTGCGCTATAACAGCTATGAGTCGATACGTATTGGCGGTACCGCTGCGCCGGGGTATTCCACCGGCCAGGCCATGGCTGAAATGGAGCGCCTGATCACTCAGCTTCCCCCCGGTTTTGGCTACGACTGGACGGGCCTTTCGTATCAGGAGATCCAGGCGGGCAACCAGACACTTATCCTGATGGGGCTGGCTATACTGGTGGTGTTTATGCTACTGGCCGCGTTGTACGAAAGCTGGGCAATTCCGCTGTCGGTGATGCTGGCGGTGCCACTGGGCATGCTGGGCGCCGTGGGCCTCAGCTCGGCAATGGGCATGGCCAATGACGTTTACTTTACGGTGGGTATGGTGACCGTTATTGGTCTGGCGGCAAAAAACGCCATTCTGATCGTCGAATTCGCCAAGGATATCTACGCCCAGGGTGGGACGCTCACGGGTGCAGCGGTGCATGCTGCCCGTTTGCGCTTCCGTCCTATTTTGATGACCTCATTCGCCTTTATTCTGGGCGTGTTTCCTCTGGTGATCGCATCGGGTGCCAGCTCGGCCAGCCAAAATGCCGTAGGGCTGGGTGTCTTCGGAGGCATGCTGGCGGCAACGCCTTTGGCGCTGGTTTTCGTGCCCACCTTTTTCGTGGTGGTGCTGTCCGTTTTCAAGACACGGCCGAAAGTGCTTGGCAGTGGGCATGCCCATACACTTCCCGATCATGTGATGGGCAACAACCCGGATACCCCGGCCAATGGGGCCGCGGTGCAAAAGGAAGATTGACATGAAGTGGTTTGCTGTTGCGCGTCCATGGCTGGCTGTAGCAAGTGTTGCCGCCGTTTTGGCAGGTTGCTCGCTGGCCCCCGAATACCAGCGGCCGGGGCAGCCTGTGCCTGACAACTATCCGCAACTGACTCCGGCCACCGACGACTTGACTGCCCCTTCGGCAGCCGACCTGGGTTGGAGCGAGCTTTTCAAAGATCCGCAGCTGCAGGCGCTGGTGGCGGTGGCGCTGGAAAACAACCGCGATCTCCGGATCGCCATCGACCGCGTTGAAGAGGCACGTGCCATGTTTGGCATTGCCCGCAGCGAGCGCTTCCCGTCAGTGGGTATTGGTGCCAATGCACAAGTTACGCGTACGCCCGAAGACCTGCGTATGGGCGGTGCGGCGGCTGACAGTGTTTCTCGGGTGTACATGGCTGGCGCGGCGCTGGCTGCCTTCGAACTGGATTTTTTCGGACGCATTAAAAACCTGAGCGAGGCCGCTTATCAGCGCTTTTTGGCTACCGAGCAGGCGCGGCGAACGGTGCATATCAACTTGGTGGCCCAGGTGGCCGAAGCGTATTTTCGCTACCGCAGTGCCGTTGAATTGGTCGGGTTGATGCAAAAAACGCTTAACAGCCGTGAGAATACGTACCGCTTGGTGAAAGCACGCTACGACTCGGGCGTGGCATCGGCCCTCGACTTGCATCAAGCGCAGTCGCAGCTGGACGCCGTACGTGCTGACTTGGCCGCTATTGAGCGTATCCAGGCACAGGCAGAAAATGCCTTGCAGCTTATCCTGGGCACACCCATGCCGGACAACCTGCCGGAAGCCACAGTATTTGGCAAGGACCAGCTACTTGAGCGCATTCCAGCCGGGTTGCCGTCCGACCTTCTCGAGCGGCGTCCTGACATTCTGGCTGCAGAAAATGCACTGCGCGCCGCCAATGCCAATATTGGTGCTGCGCGCGCGGCATTTTTCCCCAATATTTCCATTACGGGGCTGCTGGGTTTTGCCAGCCCTGAACTGGGCGGCTTGTTCAGCGGCAGCAACCGCTACTGGGAATATGCGCCGCAAATACAGGTACCTATTTTTGAAGGCGGTGCGCTGAGGGGCAACCTTGAAGTGGCTGAAGTGCGCAAAAATATAGCGGTGTCCGAATACGAGCGCGCTATCCAGGTGGCGTTTCGCGAAGTGGCCGATGCGCTGGCCGGCGAAGCCACCTATGCGGGCCAGCTTGATGCCTTGCGCGCCTTGCAAGATTCGGGTCTTCGCACACTTGAGCTGGCACGGCAGCGTTACGAAACTGGCATCGACAGCTTCCTGCAGGTGCAGACAGCCGAAGTGAATCTTTATGCTACGCAGCAGCAGCTGATTCAGACCGGGTTCGAATCGCTGCTTAACCGTATTGAGCTCTATCGGGCGTTGGGCGGAGGCTGGCACCGTGATACGCTGGCAAATGCATCCAAAGACCCTGACGATGAAAAAGGGGATAATGGGGAGGCATCTTAAATTTGAAATTAACGTTGAAACAATAGTGAGGTGGTTTGAGAATGATTGAGTTGGGTGTAAATATTGATCATGTGGCTACCTTGCGACAACAACGCTTTACCTCGTACCCCGATCCCATCGAGGCCGCACTGCGAGCCGAAGACGCTGGCGCCGACCTGATCACGCTGCATTTGCGCGAAGATCGCCGTCATATTCAGGACGCCGACGTTGAAAAGCTGCGCCCCATGCTCCGTACCCGCATGAACCTTGAATGCGCCATCACCACCGAAATGTTGGAGATCGCCTGCCGCGTGCGTCCTCATGACGTCTGTCTGGTGCCCGAGCGCCGCGAAGAGCTCACCACCGAGGGCGGGCTTGATGTGCTGGGTAATTTCGATACGGTAAAAAGCGCTGTGTCGCGGCTTCATGACGCCGGAATCCGTGTTTCTATATTCATAGATCCGTGCGCCGAACAAATCGAAGCAGCCGGCCGCGCCGGGGCCGAAATTATCGAATTGCACACCGGAGGCTACGCCGATAAAACCGATCAAGCCTCCCGCGAGGCCGAGTTGCAACGCATTCGTGACGGCGTGGTCGCCGGGGTATCACACGGTATGCGGGTCAATGCGGGCCATGGTCTTCATTACGACAATGTCCAACCCATTGCCGCCATTCCCGGCATTGCCGAACTCAACATCGGCCACGCTATTGTGTCGCAGGCGGTGTTTGACGGCTGGGAGAAAGCCATTCGCGATATGAAAGCGCTCATGATTGCCGCCTGTCGTAATGCTTGAAGGAAAATGTATGTCTGATTCTGCTATTCAATATTTGCTCAGTCGCCGTTCCGTAAAGTTTGTCCAGACGCCTGGGCCCGACGATGACGAGCTGGCGCTGATCTTACAAACGGCCATGCGCGCTCCTGACCATGGGCGACTGCGGCCGTGGCGCTTTAAGATTTTGCGTAACGACGCCATCCAGAAATTGGCCGACTTGGCAATTCGCGCCACGCGTGAGGCGGGCATTGAGATGACCGCGCAAAAGGAAGAAACCACCCGGCGTTGGCTGAAGGAAGTGCCGCTGATGCTGGCCGTCGCCTGCCACATCGACCATTCCAACACGCGGATCCCCGAAGACGAACGTTTGCTGGCTACCGGCGCAGCGGTTACTAATATTTTGAATGCCGCCCACATGCTGGGCTATGCCGCCTACTGGAGCACGGGGCTGGGCACTTATGTGGACGAAGTCAACGAAGCCTTAGGCTTTGACTCACTCGATTATCGCTTCATGGGCTATGTGGTGCTGGGTACCCCCATCCAATCTATGACGCCGCCAGAGCGACCCGACTATCGCGAATTTGTGTCCGAATGGACGGGCTCCAAGTGATGCCATGAAGACCTTGTCGACGGATGTAGCGATTATTGGTGCCGGCACCGCCGGCATGACCGCTTACCGGGCGGTGAAGCGCGCGGGCAAATCGGCGTTGCTGATCGAATCCGGCCCCTATGGCACCACGTGTGCACGGGTTGGATGCATGCCGTCCAAGTTGCTGATTGCAGCGGCCGACGTCGCGCACTCGGCCCGACATGCCGCGCCCTTCGGTGTACACGTCGACAACGTACGCATAGACGGGGCCGCCGTGATGCGACGTGTTCGCAACGAACGCGATCGTTTTGTGGGCTTCGTGCTTGACGACATCGACGGGTTCGATGCATCGGAAAAGCTCACGGGGCATGCACGATTTCTGTCGGACACCACCTTGCAGGTGGGTGAAGACACGCGTGTAGAAGCGCGCAGTGTCGTCATTGCGGCGGGGTCGTCACCCGTTATTCCGGGCGATTTCTCTCACTTGGGTGACCGTGTCATCGTCAACGATGACGTCTTCGACTGGGAAACGCTTCCAACCAGTATTCTTGTGGTCGGAACGGGGGTCATTGGGTTAGAACTGGGCCAGGCGCTTAGTCGCCTTGGTGTGCAAACTACGCTGATCAACCGCAGTGCCAGCTTGGGCGGGCTACGCGACCCGCAGGTGCGGGCCAGCGCAACGGAAGTTTTCAGCGCCGAGCTCGACATCCGTCCCAATACCGTGATTCAAACGACACGTCGTGTTGGCAGCAAGGTACACGTAGAGTTGTGCACATCCGATGCACCAACGTCGTCGGCGCCACAAGCCGGTGGCACGCCGTGCGGCACCGTCGTGGTCGATTACATACTGGTTGCCACGGGACGCGCGCCGAATTTGCACGGCCTGGACCTTGAAAACACATCAGTACAGTGGGACGAGCGCCGGCGCCCGGTGTTTGACGCCCAAACGCTGCAATTATCTCCGGCACCCATCTTTATTGCCGGCGATGTCACGGGCAGCTTGCCCGTGCTTCATGAGGCCGCCGACGAGGGTACCATTGCCGGGAAAAATGCCGCAGCCTGGCCCGATGTTGGCCCTGGCCTGCGACGGGCACCGGTGGCAATTGTGTTTACCGACCCGCAATTGGCGTATGTGGGACAGCGCTATCCCGACCTGCCGGAGACGGGCATGGTCATTGGAGAAGTCAGTTTTTCCAATCAGGGGCGGTCGCGCATCATGTTGAAAAATAAAGGCTTGCTGCGCTTGTATGCTCAAGAGGAAGGCGGCTTGTTTGTGGGTGCCGAGATGGCGGGCCCCCATATGGAGCATATGGCCCACTTGTTAAGCTGGGCCGTTCAGCAAAAGCTGACGGTATTTGACATGCTGGCCATGCCGTATTACCACCCTGTTATTGAAGAAGGCCTGCGTACCGCCGTACGCGATGCCGTGCGCCAGTGTCGGCGGCTGTCATGACTCCATAACGCGGATAACCGCGTCGTACAGGGCATCAACCGATTCACCGTCGGATGCTAGGATACGGGCTCGGCCCTTCTCATCAAATATATAAATGCCGCGGCTGTGGGCCACTTCATAGCTGTCGGGGTTATCGCTGTCGGGCTTTTCGATTTGGTATGACACCCGGTAACGCCGCGCGACGTCAGCGATCTGTTTCTCGGAGCCTGTCAAGCCAATGGCGTTGCTGTCAAAGATGTTGACGTAGGCTTGAAGCACATCGGCCGTATCGCGATGCGGGTCGACGCTGATGAAAACAATGCGTGCCTTGTCGGCCTTGGGGCCCAGCTTTTCCATAACTTGCGACAATTGCGCCATGGTGGTGGGGCAGATGTCAGGGCAGCTGGCGTAGCCAAAGAACAGCATGACGGTTTTGCCGCGAAAGTCCTTTTCGGTGTAGGTTTTACCGTTGGCCCCATCCAGCTTAAAACGCAGATCCGGCAAAAAACCACGCACCGGGTGCACGGCTGTAGCGCGGGCCGCGTCTTCGTTTGCCGCGGTGTCAGCAGTGACCGCTGTTGACGCATCGGGTGATGCCGCAACGGGTGATGTCGCGGCGACTCCCCACAAAAGCCCCGCCAAAGCGGCTTGTAGTGTACGTGTGGTGCGTCGGATCATGAGTGCCTACCTTAAGCTTCTGCCATACCACTATGTTTGAGCAGCGCATCGATGGAAGGTTCACGGCCGCGAAATGCCTGGAAGGACTCGGCGGCCGGGCGGGCGCCCCCTACCGCAAGGATTTCGTCCAGGAAACGTCGACCAGTTTTTGGGCAAAGGGTGTCGCGCGTACCGTCGGGCTGGATAACGGCGCTCTCTTCAAAGGCCGCATAGGCGTCGGCGGACAACACCTCGGCCCATTTGTAGCTGTAATAGCCGGCGCTGTAGCCCCCCGCGAACAAATGCGAGAAGTTATGCGGAAAGCGGTGCCACGAGGGCGGGAAGAGGACGGCCACTTCCTTGCGTACCTGGTCAAGGGCCTCGAGCACTTCTTTGATAGACAGCCCGGCATCATGTTGGTGGATACCCATGTCAAACAAAGCAAATTCCAGTTGGCGCACCATTTGCATGCCGCTTTGGAAGTTACGTGCGGCCAGCAACTTGTTGTAGAGTTCGCGTGGTAACGATTTGCCTGTCTCGATATGCGAAGACATGGCCTGAACCACCGACCATTCCCAGCAAAAGTTTTCCATAAACTGTGAAGGCAGTTCGATGGCATCCCACTCGACCGACGAAAATGCCGACGCGCCCGGATCGTCGACCCGCGAGAGCAGGGCATGCAGCGCATGGCCACTTTCGTGAAAGAGGGTGATAACGTCGTCGTGGGTCAAGATGGCGGGCTTGCCAGACTGTGCCGGTGAAAAGTTGCAGGTAAGGTAAACAACAGGGGTGCGCAAGGCATCACCCCGTCGCCGGCGATCACGCTCGCAGCTGACCCACGCGCCGCTTTGTTTCCCTTGACGCGCATACAGATCAAGATAAAGGTGGCCCAGGATTGTGTCGTTTTTGTCCGTTACGGCAAAGGTGCGCACATCGGGGTGCCACGTGCTGGCCTGCACGGGATTGAACTTGATATCGAACAGCCGGCTCGCCACGTTGAACAGGCCTTTCAGCACTTGCGGTTCGGTGAAGTATTGCTTGACTTCGTCTTCTGAGTAGGCGTAGCGGTTTTCTCGCAGCTGTTCAGAGATGTAGGCAATATCCCAAGGTTGGACGTCGTCCATGCCCAAGGTGGTGGCGGCAAACTCTTTCAGTTCAGCCAAGTCGCGTTCGGCGTAAGGTTTAGCTTTTTGCGCCAGTTCACGCAAAAAGTCCAGGACTTGCTGGGCGGATTCGGCCATGCGGGTTTCAAGCCGTACATCGGCAAAGGTTTGGTAGCCCAGCAGCCGCGCTTCTTCAGCGCGCAAGGCCAGGAGCTGCTCGATAAGAGACGAGTTGTCGAGCTCAGGGTCGCCGAATTCGGACGCGATGGTGGCGTAGCCCCGGTACATGTCATAGCGCAATTCGCGGTCTTGGGCGTACTGCATCACGGGAATGTAGCAAGGCATCTTCAATGTCAGCTTCCAGCCATCCTTGCCTTCATCTCGCGCTGCCTGGCGTGCCGCATGGATCACGTCGGCCGGCAAGCCTTCAAGCCGCGATTCGTCGGTGATGTAAAGCGCCCAGCGATCTATCGAATCGAGTACGTTTTCGGAAAACTTTTGCGACAGCTGCGCTTGCTGGTCAGAAATAGTGCGATAGCGCTCGCGTTGCTCGCCTTGCAGTTCGGCGCCACCAAGGCGGAAATCGCGCAGGGCAAGGTCAATGATGCGTTGGCGAACCGGAGACAGAGCACTGAATTCTGACGAGGCCTTCAACCGTTTGTATTGCTGGTATAGCCCTTCGTGCAGGCCCACCCACGTAGCGAACTCGGTGACTTGCGGCAGGCATTGGTTGTAGGCCGCGCGAAGTTCGGGCGTGTTGACCACGGCATTAAGGTGGCCGGCAACGGACCATGCGCGCCAAAGCGCTTCGGTTTTGTCTTGCAGCGGTTCGATGATGGCATCCCAGCTGCAGGGCAGGTCGGGGCGGGCGGCCTCGTCGGTGGCACGACGCGCGTCGTCAATCAGGACCGGAATGGCCTGTACGATGTGGTCGGGTTGTACTTGGGCGTAGTCGATGGGCTGATTGACGGGGCAAAGCAAAGGGTTGTTGGCCATAATCAGAGTTGCATTCCTTACTGTTCGGTTTGGGCGGCCGCCGTGGGTGACAGGCGTTGGGCAGCCTGCAAGGTGTTCATGAGCAGCATCGCAATGGTCATGGGGCCGACGCCGCCGGGCACAGGCGTGATGGCGCCGGCCACTTGACGGGCAGACTCAAAGTCGACGTCGCCAACCAGCTTGCCATCAGCATTGCGGTTGATGCCCACATCAATAACGGTTGCGCCGGGCTTGACCATGTCGCCTGTAACAATGCCGGGTCTGCCGGTTGCCACCACCAAGACATCGGCACGCTGGGTGTGGCTTGCCAGGTCGCGTGTTTTCGAGTTGCACAAGGTGACGGTGGCGCCGGCAGCCAGCGCCAGCATGGCCATGGGCTTGCCCACGATATTGCTGGCGCCCACAATCACCACATTGGCGCCCCACAGCGATACCCCTTCGGATTCGAGCATCTTCATGATGCCGTACGGCGTGCAGGGGCGAAACCGGGGCGCGCCGGTCATGAGCAGCCCGGCATTGATGGCATGAAAGCCGTCAACGTCTTTGTTTGGGCTGATGGCTTCAATGACCAAGGCGCTGTCGAGGTGACCGGGCAATGGCAGCTGCACCAAAATGCCATGGACGGTGGCGTCGTGGTTGAGCGTATTGATTACGTCCAGGAGTTCGCTTTGCGTGGTAGTTTCGGCCAGGCGAATGACCTGCGAATGCATGCCGGCTTTCTCGCAGGCGGCGGCCTTGTTGCGCACATAAACCTGCGAGGCCGGGTCGCCGCCAACCAATACTACGGCCAGCCCGGGTGTGGTGCCGGCTGCCTTCAGGGTGGCGACATCCTGGGCAACCTGGGCACGCACTTGTGCGGCCAGCGCCTTGCCGTCGATGAGGCGGGCGCTCATGCGGAAAGCTCCGGCTGATTGAGGGCAATCTTCATCAAATCGGCAACGGTGGTGACTTCCAGTTTTTCCATGATGTTGGCGCGGTGAGCTTCGACGGTTTTGATGCTGATGTTCAGGTCGCCCGCAATTTGTTTGTTCAGGCGGCCTGCCACAATGCGCTCAAGCACTTGCTGTTCGCGCGCTGTGAGCCGCGCCAAGATGGCTTCCTGTGATTTTTGCACGCGAGCCTGTTCGACACGCTCGACGGCGTCTTCAAGCATACGCGCGACAATACGGCGTAGTTCGGTTTCGTTGAAGGGTTTTTCAAGGAAGTCGACCGCGCCTTTTTTCATGGTGGAGACCGCCATGGGCACATCGCCGTGTCCGGTAATGAATACGATGGGCAGAGGTGCTTTGCGCTCGATGAGGGCTTCTTGGAGCTCGAGCCCGCTCATGCCTGGCATGCGGACATCGGCAATCAGTACGCCCACTTGCTCAGGGTCGTAGGCCTCCAGGAACTGTTCGGCGCCCGCGTAGCATTTGACGCGGTAGCCATTGGCCTCTAGGAGCCATCGTAGCGAATCGCGGACGGCTTCGTCGTCGTCCACAATATAAATAACACTTTGAGCCTGGGGTGTAGTCATGCTTCAAACTCCTGCGTATCCGGGGTAATGGTTTCCACCACGTCTTTGGCGCTGGGTAATGTAAAGCGAAAGATGGTGCCGCCGTCAGGGTTGGGGTCGGCCCACAGACGACCATGGTGAGACTCAATGATAGTACGGCAAATATTGAGCCCCATGCCAAGCCCTTCTGACTTGGTGCTGTAGAAGGGCTCGAAAAGACGTTCGGGGTCGCGCAGACCGTGACCACGGTCATGCACCGAAATTTCAATTAGCGCGCCCCGGTCAGTGACCACGACGTGCAGTGTCGGGTAGTCGCTGCCTTCCATGGCTTCAACGCCGTTCTTCAATAGATTCAATAATACCTGTTCGATCAGGATGGGGTCGGCGATGACATCCGGGAGCTGGTCGGGCAGCTGCTGCTGGATGGTGATTTGCCGCTTGCGGGCATCGATGTCGGCAAAGGCGACGGCGTTGTCCAGAATCTGTTTGACGGCCACCTTTTGACGGCGCGGTTCGCTGCGTTTGACGAATTCGCGGATGCGGCTAATGATTTTGCCGGCCCGTTCGGCCTGTTGTGCGGCCTTTTCGAGGGCGTCGAGCAGTTTTTCCGGGTCGGCATTACCGGCGCGCAACATGGCAACCGCACCCATGCTGTAGTTGGCAATCGCGGTAAGAGGCTGGTTGAGTTCGTGCGCCAGGGACGAGGCCATCTCGCCCATGGTAGTGAGGCGGCTGGTAAGTTGTATTTTCTCTTGCTGCACGCGCGAGGCCTCTTCGTGCATGCGGCGCTCGGTGATGTCGCGGGCCACTTGCATGCGTACGCGGCGACCATCAGTCCAGGCCAGCATGCGGTGGTGTACCTCAAACCAGCGCTGGGCGGACTCCGAGAACAGTTCCACCGTTTCGTCACTGAAGCGGCCCAGACGGCCACCCAGCAATTCTTCATGACCGCTGGACTGCGCACCAAAAAAACGGCGATAGGTGCGGTTGGCAAAAAGCAGCTCGGGGCCCTCGGGGGTGTCGGCCACGACCGAGATCGCGTCGTCCAGACCTTCCAGTACCGTCATGAAGCGCTCGTGCGCCGCCGTCAGGGCTTCACGAATGCGTTTGGGCTCG
>JAJUIY010000235.1 GCA_029267415.1 Alcaligenaceae bacterium | reverse complement strand
TTGGTGCTCATTTTTTTTGTATGGAATGTTGTGCCGGATAACCCAGACTGCTTTCAGGAGTTCGGCTACGCCTTGAAGCAAAAGCAATCCGATCGTGATCGGGATAACTGTTTTGAACGGGTAAATAGGCGGCATCCATGGGCTTTGTGGAAACAGTTCCTGCTGCGCCCAAGACTGCGAGGCAAAGCGCAGCGCCGCATTAAAAAACAGGATCATGGCCGGAAAGTACAGGCCCAGGTACAGCACAATATCCAGCATGGCTTGCCACCGCGGCCGCAGTGAACCGAGCAGAAAATCAACCCGGACGTGACTGCCCCGGTGCAGCGCGTAGGCCGTACCCAGCATGAACAGAGACCCGGCGAGCATATAGGTCATGTCGTACGCCCAGATGGTGGGGCGGTTAAATATGTATCGCGAGACCACCTCGTATGCTAGGGCCACAACCAATGGAATAATTAGCCAGCTGGCCGCCTTGCCTATCAGCACGGCGGGAAATTCCAGCACGGCAATGATCCGCGCCAATGGTCCAGTCGGCTCATGGTGTTGATGCATGTTTTTCCTCTGTGTGGGTGGGGTGCCCCGCGTGCAGCGGCAGAGGCGTTTGCGACGCGTCGCTCAGAATAAAGTCAGCGCACTTTTCGGCAATCATTATGATGGGCACATTGGTGTTTCCCGATACCAGCGTCGGCATTACCGAGCCGTCCACAACACGCAGCCCCTCAATACCGTACACGCGCAACTTGGCATCCACAACGGCCATGGGATCCTCCTTTGGGCCCATCTTTGCCGTGCCGGAGGGATGAAAAATCGTGGCGCCGTATTGTTTGCAAAAGTGAAGGATCTCATCGTCCGCCTGTGCATCAAGACCGGGCCGGAATTCGCGTTTCATCAGGCTCTTCAGTGGTTCCGTGGCGGCAATGCGACGCGCCATGCGTATGGCCGCGATGGCGGTGTCGCGGTCGCTTTGCGTCGATAGGTAATTGGGCTGCATGGAGGGCGGCTCAAAAGGGTCGGTCGATTTGATGCGCACATAGCCGCGCGATTCAGGGCGCAGCTGGCACACCGAATAAGTACAGCCGGAAAAATCATGCACCTCACCGCCGGCCAAGTCGGCAGACAATGTAGCCAGATGAAACTGGATGTCCGGTGTCTTGGCATCGGGCATGACGCGGCAAAACAAGCCGCCCTGGTTAATACCAATTGCCAGTGGCCCACCACGAAACAGCATCCATTCCAGCCCCATGCGTGCACGACCGATCAGACTGTGCAATTGGTCGTTGGTGGTGATGGGGCGGGCGACTTCATAGATCAGGCGCAGTTGCAGGTGGTCTTGCAGGTTTTCGCCAACACCGGGAAGGTCATGATGTACGGGTATTCCGTGCTCTTGCAGCAGCCACCCGGGGCCAATACCAGAAAGCTGCAGTAGCTGGGGTGATTGCAGCGCGCCCGCACATAACAGTACTTCCTTGTTGGCACGCAAGGTTTCCGTTTTTCCGGCATGGCGATATTCCACCCCGACGGCACGCTTTCCTTTCAGCAGAATGCGCGTTACATGAGCCCGGGTGATGATACGTAAATTAGAACGTTTTCGAGCGGGGTTGAGGTAAGCCACTGCCGCAGAACAACGCCGGCCGTGGTGCGTGGTCAGCTGGTAGTAGCCAACGCCTTCCTGGTCACCCGTATTGAAGTCTGTGGTTTTACGGATGCCGTGGGCTTGTGCGGCTTCAATAAAAGCATCCACCAGTTCGTGGCGCGCCTTTATGGACGACGCCCATAGCGGACCGTCAGTGCCATGCGTTGGCCCCGGCCCCAAGTCATTATGCTCAAGTTTGCGGAAATACGGCAGGCAGTCTTCCCAGCTCCACCCCGGGTTGCCTTGTTGTTCCCAGCGGTCGTAATCGTCCTTCTGGCCGCGGATGTAAATGAGTCCGTTAATAGCGCTGCTGCCACCCAGCGTTTTACCGCGAGGCCAATAAATGCGCCGGTTCAGCATGTTGGGGTCGGGATCAGTATAAAAGCACCAGTTCACGTCTTTGTTGAACATGGTCTTGCCGTAACCAATCGGGATATGAATCCAGAAATTGGTATCAGGCGGCCCGGCCTCCAGCAAACACACCGAGTACAGGCCATTGGCACTGAGCCGGTTGGCCAATACACAGCCGGCTGACCCTGCGCCAACCACGATGTAGTCAAAGGCCCGCTGCATGAGCTGCTTGCTCCTTTGCCGTTCTCACGACGTCGTGTGCTTATAAGCTTGAGTCTGGCGGGCCTTAAATTGGCGTTCAATAGGGTTAATACTATGAACGCCAATGCTGAAACAGAAAGTATTGTTTAAGTTTCAATACTGAACATCGATGGCGAGACATAGATGACGGAACCCATCAGAAGGTCCTTGCGCGTGTTGAAGGTGTTGGAGATATTGTCTACCGCCGGTCACCCGCAAACGCTGTCTCAGCTTGCATACCGTTCCGGGGTGCCAAAAAGCAGCCTTATGCGTATGCTTGACGACCTTGAGCATCACCAATATGTCATTCGTGTGCCGGGCAAGGGCGGCTATGTTCCCGGTCACAAGGCGCACCACCTGGCCATTGCCACCCTGCAGGCGCCCGAGCTGTTGCGCGCCTGCCGCGACGTGCTGATTCGTCTGGTTGGACAAACCGGCGAAACCTGCAACCTGAACGTGATGGTCGGCGACACGGTGAAATACCTGGCGCGCGAAGAAAGCCCAGGCTACCTGCGTCTGCAGTTGCGTCTTCCCGTGGGCACGCATGTGCCGTTGCACTGCACGGCCAGCGGCAAATTGTTTATGGCGATGATGCCGGAGCCGGCCTTGCGACCGCTGCTTAAGCGCCTGGACCTGAAACCTTTGACGCCAAAAACCATCACCGAGCTTCCAAGCCTTGAAACCGCCTTACGAACCACACGCGCACAAAAGCTGGGTATTGACGACGAGGAATTTGTGGCCGGAATGGTGGCGGTGGCGGTGCCCGTGTGTGATCAGGATGGCGTCATGCG
>JAJUIY010000003.1 GCA_029267415.1 Alcaligenaceae bacterium | reverse complement strand
CGCATCAACTGGCATTACGACATCACGTGGCCCGACAACAAAATGATTTAGCGCAAGCTGGCCGCCACCGCATCACAGAAGTACTCCACATTGCGCGAGTTCAGGCCCGGAACGCTGATACGCCCAGAATCGAGTACGTACACGCCGTGATCATTGCGTAAACGCTGGATAACCTGGGTGCTGAAGCCGGTATAGCTGAACATGCCCACCTGATTCACAAAATGCGAAGCATCGTAATCGGGTACGCGCTGGGCCAACAGGCTATGCACGCGTTCGCGCATTTGCAAAATCCGATTTCGCATTTCGGCCACTTCGCCTTGCCAGTCGCGGTACAAGTCGGGATCGGAAAGCACCCGGGCAGTTACCACGCCCCCGTGGGAAGGCGGTGTTGAATAAGTGCGGCGTACCACGGCCATCAACTGCCCTAGTACGCGATCGGCCTCTTCAGCCGTTGCGCAAACCACCGATAAGCCACCGCAACGTTCGGAATACAGCGACAAGTTCTTGGAGAAAGAATTGGCCACCAGGAAACTGAGCCCGGCATCCGCCGCCGCACGCACGGCGAAGGCGTCTTCGTCCATTCCCGACCCAAACCCCTGGTATGCCATGTCGAAGAAGGGGATCAAGTCGCCCTCTTTCATGACAGTAATAAGGGTTTGCCACTGCTCGGGGGTGGGATCGACCCCCGTGGGGTTGTGGCAGCACGCATGCAACAACACGATGCTTTTGGGCGGTAGTGAACGAATACTGGCGACCATACGATTGAAATCCAGCGCCCGCGTGGTCGGATCGTAATAAGGGTAAGAATGGGTGGGGATACCGCAGCCCCGGAAAATGTCGTGATGGTTTTCCCAGGCGGGGTCGCTCATCCATAGCTGGCTGTCGGGGTAGGCATCGTGCAGGAATTCGCCGCCCACCTTAAGCGCGCCGGTGCCACCCACGCTTTGAATAGTGGCGACACGTCCCTGTTTGACCACAGGATGGTTTTCGCCAAACACCATCGCTTGCACCCGCTGGCGGTATGCGTGATCGCCTTCGATGGGCAGGTATGCGCGCGGACGTGTGGATGCCGCCAGTTGCTGTTCGGCACGTTGCACGGTGTTAAGCACCGGGATTTGGCCATCGTCGTCGTAATACAGGCCAATGGTCAGGTTCACCTTCTGCTGACGCGGATCCTTGTGGAACATTTCATTCAAATGAAAAATCGGATCTCCCGCGTAGCCCGGGACGTGCTCAAACATAGATTATTCCTTCAGGTTGGTTTCGGCAAGCGCCTGTTCACGCGTATCCACGACGGTCAGTATCGCCAAAAACCCACTAATATCGAAGACCTCGCGAACGTGTGGATGCATGCCGCAAAGTACCAGCTGCCCCTGGTTTTCGCGGATACGCTTGGCCAACATCAGCACCACACGCAAGCCGGCGCTGGAAATGTACTCAAGGCGGCCGAGATCAAGCACCCACTGGTGTTCGCCATTATCAACCAGTGCAAGCAATTGGGACTCAAGCCCCGAGGCGTTGGCGCTGTTGACTTGCCCCGCAATAGACGCGACCAGGGTTGACCCGATTTTTTCGTTTGTAAGTATCATGATTTTCTTCAGAGGCCAATAAATAAAACGCTCGCAAGCCCATAGGGACCAACCCAAAATAATACAACAAGCCGACCCAACGGGGGATGATACGGACTGACGCTGGCGAGCAACCGCGCCCGGGAACTAATTGCACGGCAACGCCACCTATGCAGCAGGATCCTGGCCATGCTGACACTTGCAACTCTCACACTTACCCCCGGCCCCGACACGGTGGCACAGGCGCTTACCTGGCTTGAACAGGTGGCCTGGGGACGCCACTGGCCACAGCGCACCGTGTTTGCATTGCAATTGTGCCTGGACGAAGCCCTTACCAATACGGTCATGCACGGGTTTGCGAACGCTGCCATCCCTTCCCCGCGTATTGCCCTAAGCCTTCATGCAGACAATCAGGTTTTGGCACTGGACATTACGGATAACGGCCCGGCCTTTGACCCTACCCGTCGGCAACCGGCCGATTTGGCCACTTCACTGGACAAGGCCACACCCGGTGGGCACGGCATACGGCTTATGCAGCATTACTTGCATGATTTCCAATACACCAACGCCAACGGCGAAAACCATGTGCGCATGGTCGTTCTGTTAAACCCGCAAAAGCCATGACCCACGCCGGTCCCGAACTGCACATTCACCCTGACGCCATCCGGCACAATCTAAGCGTGTTGCGTCACCACCTGAAGTCGTATGCTGTGGGCCAAACGCCGGCGCGCATCTGGGCGGTCGCCAAGTCCGACGCTTATGGTCACGGGCTTATCCCCACACTGCGTGCGTTTGACGCGGCCGATGGCCTGGCCGTCAGTTCCGCCGACGACGCCGCGGCGTGCCGCGCAGCGGGGTGGCATAAGCCCATACTTTTGCTTGGCGCCGGGCTTGACCTTACAACGCTTAGCGGCGCCGGCCCGGGCCCTTTACATGTTGTTGTCTCAAACCCCGAACAGGTAAACCAGCTGGAACACAACTCCAAACTACCCGGCCTCTATATATGGCTGCGTTATGCCGGCTCATTAAACCACGCCGGCTTCAAGCCTGCTGACTACGCCCCCACGTGGCATCGACTGGCCGCCTTGCATGCCAAAGGCCGAATTGCCGGGCTGGGGCACTTTCAGCATTACGCATACGCCGAAGACGCCGCCCATCTATTGGCCGAACGACGGCAATTTCGGCAAACCATCTTTGGCTTGTCCGGCCCGGTGTGCAGCGAAAACTCAGCGGCCACCCTTAACGGCCCCGACGTGGCGGCCACCACACAGTGGGTGCGCAGTGGCATCATCTTATATGGGGTCAACCCCCTGGGAAGGCACCATAAGCCAGGGTTGGCACTACGCCCGGCCATGACACTGAAAGCACGCATCCATGCCATACAGCAACTTGAACCCGGCGAAGCCATTGGATACGGCTGTACGGCGCGCGCCCGCGGGCCCATGCGTGTGGGCCTGGTACATTGCGGGTACGGCCACGGCTACCCACGCACGTTGTCCACACCCGCTCCGTGCAGTATCCGGGGCCGCAAGGCCCATCTGTTTGGCCGTGTTTCGATGGACACGCTTACGATCGACATCACCGCCCAGCCAGACATACAGCCCGGCGATGTTGTAACACTATGGGGCGACCACACCGTGCCGGTGGATCACGTGGCGCAAGCGGCGGACACCATCCCCGCGCAGCTCTTCACCGCCATCACTCCCCGGGTACGGCGCTACTACCCTGGCGACCCCGGCTACCAGGAGCCCACAGCATAAACACCAAGCTGGCCAGCAGGTACAGTGCGCCGGTCACTGCCAGGCCTTGACGCATGCTAGTGACCGCAAACAACGCCGCCACCACCAGCGGCCCCAGCATTTGCCCCACCTTGTCGGCGCCGCGCATAACACTGGTCGCACCCACGGCGCCGTAACGCTCCACATTTTTCAGGGCGAGCATATACGCGCTTTGTGCGCCGCCCGCCAAGCAGCCGGCCAGGGCCAGACACAACACCGCAATTACTGCCGCCGCGACGCCATCAAACAAGGCAAACGACAGTAAGCCCGCACTGCCTGTCAACCCGGCAGCCACAATCCAGCCTTTCTTGTCTGCACTGCGGTCGGCCAGGCGCCCCATCAGAGGCCCCAGGTAAATGACGCACAAGCCGTAAAGCATCAACACACGCCCCACACTGGACGCCGGATAGCCATCGGCCTCAAGATACAAAGGTAAGGCAAAACTAAGCAAACCGACTTGTGCGACGGAGAAAGGCACAATGCTGGCCAGCAGAAGCAAGCCGAAGTCGCGGCTGAACAGGAGCTGCCGGATACGTCCGCGCGACGCCCCGATAGCCGCCGTCGTGCTGGCGGATGAGTCGGAAGTAACGGGCGTCGTCATCGTGCCAAGTTGCCGTGCCGATGGGCTGGACGACGATGCGCGCGGTGCCGGTATTGGCCCCGGAACACTGCGTGTGGATTGATCTGCGCGCAAACCAACGGCTGAACGCGTCAACAAGGCCGCGACAAACACCGCGCCGGCCAGCGGCAAGGCGAACAAGAGCGCTCCGGCATAGAACACAGCTGTGGCCCCCAATTGTTCCATCACCATGGCTCCTACGGCCGCCCCCGACATATGACCGGCAAACAGTCCGGCGATAACGCTGGCCATGTTGCGACCGCGTGATGATGCCGGGCTGTACAGCACTACAAAACCTTGCAGGCCCATCCACGTCAGGCCGTAACCCAGCCCCACCAAGCTTCGGGCCAGCACCAGCCCGCCAATGGATGTCACACCGGCACACGCCAAACTACCCCCCACGGACAGCAGCAAACCGGCAAAGACCGGTGTCTGCCACCCGCGCCGGTCGATCAGACGGCCCGCCAACAAGGCCATCAACAGTCCCCACCCCATCTCGGCTGCAATAGGCAAGGCCATCAAAAGTTGCAGTTGTTCGGTCGCGGTGTCGGCAGGCACCAATGACCGGGCATACACCGGCAAGTAACCCAGCGGCATGGCCCACGCAAACAGGAAACCAAACATCAACGGGCGCGCCAACAGCGCCACACGATGATCCAGAGCGCCCTGGTGCATGTTGGCGGAGAGAGGTACCGTACTTTCCGGTTCGTGTGGGCGCGCCGACCTACGGGTTCGGCCCGCCCCCCTGGACGCCGCAAACAAATGCCCACCCAGCACCAGCTCTAACAACAGCAGCAACTCGAGAGCAGCCACCAAGGCGATCACCGCCACCGTGCCAGCATCCAGAACGCGCGCCCACACACCGGACCTCAGCTGAGCTGGGTCAAGCCGCGCATGAAGCCACGCCATAGGGTCAGACCCGTGTGCATACAAAGGCATGACGATGGACAAGGGACCGGTCAAATTCAACGAGGGCTGCGGACGGATATCGTGCGCTGCCAAGGGCGTTGACGGGTTGACCTCGAGGGCACCGTTTGCGTCAGCGCGTACCAACGGCTGACGATCGGCATCGTAAAGCGAAAGTTCGCGAATAACGGGAAACGCGTCGACGACTCGCGCGAAATAGGACTCGGCTCCCACAAACCGGTCAGGCGCTATGCCATAGGCCAGCACGCGCTCAAAATCGTGCTGAACGCCTTGCACCACCCACCGGGCATTGGCGTGGGTTACGTCCAGCCATACGGTTCTGAACGTGTTGATGGTATATGAGGCATACACAGATTGCGCCAGCAGCAGTACAGCCAATGGCACCGCCTTCAGTACAACAGGCCGGCGCGCCACCAGCGACGGTGACAGCAGAAAACGCAGCACCACAACAAGCACCAGGGCGGCCGCCAATGTCGTCACGGCCAGCACGGCCGCATTGGCGGTCAGCATGCCGCGGCGACCGGCGTCGGTATTCTGGATATCAACCACCAAGGCCCCCAGGGCGTGCTTGCCCGGCTCGGCCAGTGCAATGGCAAGCCGCACCTGGTCGCGGGAAAACTGGCGTGCCGCGTCAGCTGACGCCAATACGATTTGCCGATCGGCCACCTGCGGTTGGCCGTTCAGCGCCAATAGCACCTCAAGCGCCTGGGGCGCCTTGCCCACCGATGCCAAGACCTGTCCATCGGGCAACACCACACCCGCACCCTGCAACCCGGGCAGTTGCTGCGCCAAGCCCTCCAGTACCCGCTCAAGCCCGAAGTACTGGGCCAATGGCTTACCCAGGTTAAGGCCATTCTGAATATTTGCAGCCCCCTGACGAGTAGCAAGCTCGACACGGTCGGCTGTATTGTTGGCCGCAAGGCGGTTCAGCGCGGACAGACTGAGCGCCCCCGTAAGCAGCTGCGCCAACACCAGAATGAACAGGCTTGCCAACAGGACACGCCCCAGCGACTGGCGTGGCACAGCGTGGACCGTCGCGAATGACGAGGTCGTGCATCTGGATTCTTCCGTCACTTATTGCACCTTGGGGGAACTTGTTGCGGGGAACTTACACTTACCTGCCATAGGTAACGGTTTCGCCCAAGGAATTCCAATAATGCGATTCAAATCGCTGCGCAGCAAAATTTTCTTGTTCATTGTTCTTCTGCTGGTCGCGGGTGCAAGCCTGATCATGGTCTTTACCCAACACAACGTAACGCGAACCGTCACCACCACCGAAGAACGCGCAGTCGACAACATTCTTCACCTGGTCGCTCGCGACAGCGTGGCGCGTTGGGGGGCGTTGCTTAATGAAAAAACCAGCATGGCGCGCCAGGCTCGCCAGCCACTTATCCAGTTTGGCGCCCTGATCGCCTCGGTTCTCGACACCTTCCACCAGCAACAAATCAGCGGTCTGCTCGACCCCGACGACGCCCGGCAGCGCGCGCTTGAATGGGTTGGCAGTTTACAGTTTGGCACTCAGCGCCATGCGCTGATTCTGGATCGGCGGCTTACCGTGTTGGGCGACAGCCGCCAGCTACATACCGGGCAATCGTTGGCACAACTTGAAGACATCAAGGGACGGCGTTTTGCCGACATCGCCCAACAAGAACTAGGCACCGGCACCCATAGCTTTATTATCTATCGACAACAGGCCGACGCCTCGGAAGCGGGATCCACAGAACTGCGTTATGCCACCTTCGCCCACTATCCAGCGTGGGACTGGATTATTGCCATTAGCGACAGTGCTCAACCCATGCTTGACCAGTTCGAGCAACAACGCGTCAACATGGAAGCCGCCGTGGCGGAAACCATTCGATCGATTCAGCTTGCAGGCAGCGGTTTTGTATTCATTGTTGATCACGACGGCCGTGCCGTTACCCCCGTGCCCCCGCAACGCGCACACCTCCTGCAGGCGCACGACACCCAACACAACCTTCCTCTTGTTCAACGCTTGGCGCAAGCCGATGCGGCCACCGGCTCGGCGCAATTTAGCCTTCACCTCCCATCATCCGACAATGCCGCAGCCGACCGCTGGATTGTGAAGACGGCCTATGTCAAGCCCCTGAATTGGACCGTCGTGGCCGCCGTACCCGCCGCCGAGCTTGCCCGACCCGCCATGCAGCTACGAAACCACATCGGTATGTTGTTTGCCGCCGGCCTGCTGGCGGCACTGGCCGTGGCGTGGCTATTATCGGCACGCATCACCGGCCCACTTCAACAACTGGGCGACTTTGCACGGCGGCTGCCCGAACGCAACCTCACATTGTCCGAGCCCCTGCCGGCACACATCAGCACCTTGCCAAAAAAACACCACGATGAAGTGGGCGGGCTGGCCGCTGCCATCATTCACATGGACGCCCAGCTTCGCGAGAAAGTGCAGAGCCTGCTTGACGAAACCTCGCGGCGCCAACGCTTCGAAAGCGAGCTCAACATCGCTCGCGATATTCAGATGGGCCTTTTGCCCGTGGCTTTGGCAGACACCGTGCTTGAACACATAGACTTGCATGCCACCATGCTACCGGCCAAGGAGGTGGGCGGCGATCTGTACGATTATTTCCTGCTTCCTGACGGACGACTGTGTTTTGCGATTGGCGATGTATCCGACAAAGGGGTTCCTGCCGCGCTCTTCATGGCCGTCACCCGCACCCTGATCCGTGCCTGCGCGGAAGAACTAAACGACCCGGCGTCAATAATGGAACGCGTCAACACACGGCTTTCTACCAACAACCCCAATATGATGTTTGTCACGTTGATTATCGGCGTGCTTGATCTGCACGACGGGCACCTGCTTTGGGCCAATGCCGGCCACCCGCCCCCCAGCGTGGTGGGTCCTGATGGCAGACTGCGCGTACTGGAAGGCCGTAGCGGCCCCGCGTGCGGTGTACAACCCAACCTGCCGTATCGCGGCTTTTCCACACAGCTGCTGCCTGGCGAAATCATGTTTAGTTTTACCGACGGCATCCCCGAGGCCATGAACCCGCAACAAGAACAATATGGTGAAGACGCCATGTACGCGCAGCTAAATGGCGTTGACACCGCAACAAAGTCTTCCCGGGAGGTCGCCGATGCCATGGTAGAGCACGTGCGGGAGTTTGCACAGGGCAGCGAACAATCTGACGACATTACCCTGCTTATCATCAAGAGGTTAACGCCGTGATTTGCCCTCAACTTCCTTCTGCTTTGGCACGACTTGGCCTGAACGGTCTTATATCGCGGGTTGCCGGGGGACGGCTTGATCTGTACGGCCTGCTGTTGCGTGTCGCCCTGTGCGTTATGCTGGCGGCCGGCGTACAGCCCGCCAATTCCGAACCGGGCCCCCATCAAAACACAGGCGCTCCGGTTCAGGCGGACAGCCCCACTGACGCGGAAGCAATATGGTCAACGCAACCGCGCACCAAAACGGACGGACAGCGTTGGCGTATTGGTTACATCGAAAGCGGCGTCTACAGCGAATATCCGCTTACCCTGCGCGCGGTGATCGACGGCCTGGAGCACCTGGGCTGGCTCCAGCTTCCTGCGCCCATGCCCGGCGAACTCGGTGGCGAAGCCCTGTGGCATTGGCTGGGCCAGAACGCACAAAGCGACTACCTCCAGTTTGTGACGGACGCGTACTGGCGTCCCGGTAACTTCGACAGTGAGCAACGCGAACCCGTGCGCAATAATGTCCTGGAACGCATCTCAACACAAAACGATCTGGACTTGATGATTGCCATGGGGACGTGGGCCGGGCAAGATATGCGCGCCATTGGCCCGCCCATTCCTACCGTGGTGACATCAACCAGCGACGCGCTCTCGGCCGGCATTGTCGACAGCATCCACGACAGCGGTCTCGACAATCTTCATGCCCGTGTCGAACCCGAGCGGTACCAGCGACAGTTGCGGCTATTTCATGACATCGCGCCATTTGAAAGCCTGGGTATCGTCTACGAAAACAGTGACGCAGGCCGCACCTATGTTGCCCTTGACGCCATAACGCAAACCAGCCAAGAGCTGGGCTTCAAGGTGGTGCACTGTCATGCCGTTTCCAGCAACATCACCGCGGAACAAGCCGTTCAAAACGCCCTGGGCTGCTATCAGGAACTGGCCGACCAACATGTAGATGCGGTCTATATCACCTCACATCAGGGCGTCACCCAAGAATCAGTGGTGGAAATCGCCCGCATCTTGCGCGAGGCGGGTATCCCCAGTTTTTCAATGAGTGGCGCTGACGACGTACAACGTGGCGTGTTGCTGAGCCTGGCCCAGGCGAATGTTTCTTATGTGGGGCTGTTTCATGCCGAAGCCATTGCGCGCATCTTCAATGGCGCCTTGCCACGCCAGCTTGATCAGGTGTGGATTGATCCGGCCAAAATTGCCCTGAACCTCGAAACCGCGCGGATTATTGGTTTTGACCCACCGATCGACATTCTTTTGGCGGCCGATGAGGTGTACGAATAAACTGGATGGGTTCGAGCGCGGCGTGGCGCCGTATAACACGCTGCAACTTGGTCTCCAGCGTGTCATCCTCTGCTTGACACCAGGTTTCCAGTAAACGCGTGGCACCGCAGCGCCGTGTACTGACCACATAGTCCGGGTAGGCCAGCCACTGCTGATCGTTGCGGTCCAGCCCGCCACGGGCCACATCCAGCACTTGGGTGCACAAGGCGCGTACCGCGTCGTTTTGCACGCCTTCGCGGATAGCCACCTCACGTAGCTGGCCCAACGCAGCCCAGCCCATGTCGTGTACCAAGTCCAATGCCTGATCAAGGTTGCATAACAGCCCCAACTGCAGGGCACTGGCCGACACCAGCACACTGCCCGCAACCTCCGAACCGGCTTCGTCGAGCAACGCCGCATCGGCAAAATTGGCGCCCGGGGCACGCCCTTCTATGTAAGCGTCAATGCCACACTCGGCAAACAGCGCTTCCAGCCCTCCCTCGGATTTCCAGGCGGCCAGCAACGTGGATAACGACGGCAGCTGCTGCAGGTGGTAACGAAAACGCGCATCTAAAAAGCACGCGATTTGCGAATACACAAAATGACCGGCATGCGGACGCACGACAACGCGTTGGCGGTCGGCCAACATTCGAGCGGGCCATTGATGGGCATAGAGAAAGTCATGCAGGCAAGGGGCGCCATCTAAAATGGCCGTATCCGCCGTTTTGTAATGCATGTCACCGGCCAGCGGCAGACTGCGGCTTACCGTTCCGTTACCGAACATCCACCGAAAATAATCACCCAAGTCGTGAAACGGCCGTTTTGGGTAGCATGCCAGCATGAAGTCACCCGCAAAGCGAGCGGGGCTAAACACACGGGGCCACAATGTCAGCCGGTTTTCATGCAGACCAGTGATACGCCCCGACTCTAGCGGACTATTGGCATACATAGCAATGACAGCCGGAGCCAGCCCAATCAGCGCATTAAGAGCACGCGCGGCCTGATGCACGGGTACCGCAGTGTTGGTGCCATTTTGCGCTTTTGCATCGATGCCTTCACGATGATACCAACCACGGTACTCGACCAGTTCGCGATAAATCGGGCGCGGCACGCACATTTGGGCATAGAACGCGGGATCGCGGGGGCAGGCGGGGTGCTGGGCGCCATTGATCACGCACAAGCCATCATGCCGCAACGCATGAAGGGTGTCACTTAATTCGCGATGCGCGATCGTGGCCAGACGCTTCAGCCCGCTGGCTCCACCCTTAACAGGTGCCAGGGCCGTTTCGAGCAGGTTGAAGCCGTTGTCGAGACCGCACTCGGCGTCGGGCGTGATGAGGGCGGTGCAACGGTGGCCGGTGTATACGGGCCGGCTGGGCACGCCACGCTGTGCTTTTAATGCGGCCAACGCCTTAAAGTAGCTGCGTACCGGCGCGCTGCGCCCCGTGCGGGCATCGGCCACGGCCATTTCCATTTCAAGCCCCAGGCGGGTACCTGCGAAATAATGGGCTGAATGTTTTTTATTGTCACTTGCCATCGCACTGTTACCGACCCAACGGTTGTAGAGCGCCACACATTCTGGCAAAATTGAACACAAATTCTTGACAACTATAACAAGTACACAAATCCGTTAAGGGGATGTTTGGCCTATTTTTTGTTCAATACGCCATTTGATCCACAAAGGGGACAACCGTGCTTAACACGCCTGCCGGTCAGATACTGGCACAGTTTGGCAACGCCCTGGGCATGCCAGAGCTGGCTTTTAATGAAGCCGGCCAATGCCATTTGCTGATAGACAGACAGCACTGGGTGCAACTGGTTTTACATCGGCATGACTACATCCTCATGTCGTGCCCGTTGGCGATCAAATCGTCTGACCCCTCGCAACTGTCCCAACTGCTAAAAGCCAATTTCGGCCAGGCGGCCGGGGGCATTGTGATGGCACTGTCTCCCGACGAAACGGTTTGCGTACAGCTCGCCTTGCGCTGCAGCGACACCGCCTGTCCCGACATGCTGCACTGCCTTGAAGCCCTTCTGCACGAAGCCGAGCGTTGGAATGCTCACTTCGCACAGGCGCAGCAAAATCCTCGACCCTCCTCGCCAACGGCTCGGCTGCTCGTACAAACTGTCTAAACGGCCGGCTCTACGCGCCTCCTGCCTCCCCATTGCACGGGAACTTTCCCACCGGCTCCGCCACAGAACCGACATCATTGCTGCACCCTCGCATAGCTGCGCGACCCTTTTCGGGTTGCGTTACGGTCTTCTTCATCCCCGATGTCATATTTAAATACTTAAAGGCGAAGCACTATGGCAACCATCTACGAACACGCGCTGCAAGACTTGGCCGAATTTATTGGCCTGCCCCACCCCGAACTTCTGCCCGATACCCAAGAGCTCGTGATTGGCGATCACCACATCGGCTTCGCCTTCGACGCGCATGACGTCAACGAGCCCGTTGCCGGCGATATTTTATTTTTCTGTACGCTGGGCCACATCGACGCCGCGCGCGAAACGGCCACATACCGCCTTCTGCTTGAAGCCAACAACCTGTGGAGCGGCACGGGCGGCGCCGTACTGGGCATGCAGCGCGACACCGGCATGGTCACGCTTGCTGCGCGCCTGCCCTTGGAAGGCCTGCAACCGTCGCACTTCGCGGAAGTGCTTAGCGCCTTTGCCGACACGGCCGACTTCTGGGCCGGGGCATTAAAGGGCGACCATATTGTCCAAAGCCAATCCGACGTCAGCTTGCGCGTCTGAACCCGATACAAGGACAACACCATGTCAAACAACCTGAATATCGCGCCAAATTTGCCGCTGCCGCAGCATAACAATGCGCCGCAGGGCAACGCACCCGATGTCAACCAGAATGTACGGCAGCATCCCGCACTATATGCCACGGTGCAGCCCCCGCAAGGTAACCCGCTGGCCAACAACAATATCGCGCTTGGCGACGGCGAACAACGCAATCAGATTGTGCAAGACGCTGACCGGCAACGTGGTTTCTTTTCGTCTATTGGCAATGCGTTTCGCAAGCTGTACCACGCCATTGCTGGTATTGTCGCTACAGAATCCCGCGAACTGCGCAACGAACGTATTTTCAGTGCCCGGCACAGCCACCTGATTGACGCGCTGGCCCGCCCGTCTTCAGAAAACAGCCTGGCGCAAAACGCCCAGGTGCTGGATAGGCTGGAACAACACGCCACTACCATGGGGCGCCCGCTTCATCGGGACGATATCCAGAAGATGGTGGCAACGGGCGAAAATATTGCTCGCGCATTGCACCATGCCTCCCCCGACGAATTGCGCCAGCTCGAACAAGGGCACGGGATCGTTTGGGAAAACGACGACGGCGAGTTCTTGATCCAAAGCAACCTATACACCACGCGGGCACTTAGCTGGTATATGGCGGCCAATGCCGCTGCGCAAGACGTGGCTCCGGGGCGTCCGGCAGACGCGTACAGCAGCTTGCCCAGCAACGGCGCGTTCATTCTAAAAGACCCCGACAACCGCCTCTACACGTTTCTGAGCCAGGCACCGACATGTACGTCGCGCATGTCCAGCCACGTGGCCGAACGTACCGCCACCACTGAGACGCACCGGATTGGGGGTCTCATTCCGTCGGGCAAAGTCGCGCAGAAAGGTATTGAAGACTACCGAAATTGCCTGCCCGGCCAAGGTGGTTCACTGTTGTTCGACAAGCTCAAAAACCAGGAGCTTTACGTCAAATTTGAAAGCGTGGGCTGCCCGGCATACTTTGGCAAATCTGAGCGTCACGAAGAAGGTACCGCGCTGGGGCGCTTCTTCCACGCGCTGGGCCGTAACATCAAGCATGCTTTCAATTTTGCGCAAACGCGCAGTGGCGGCGGCGAGGTAGAAGGCCGGCGTCAGGAGCACGTTTACAAAGGGCGGCTTGAAGCCCCCATTTACACACCTTTTAAAGAACTGCTAAACACCGCCCGCGAGATACACCCCGACTACAAGGAAATGCTGGGCAAAGAATGCGACAGCAGTCTGGTTAAAAAATGGGGACTGCCGTTTATTGAAAGCACGGCCATGGCCTTGAAGAGCTGGCCCGTGAACGGAAACAAACCTGATCAGCGAATTTCGGACATGGCCACTGCGTTGCTGCAAAACATTGAGGCCGAGAAACAAAAGCTGGGCGGTACCGAACACGGCATTGAGCGCCGTGGTGCCGAAGTCCATCTGAACATCTTCTCGCACGAGGCGATCCAAGGCTGACCAAAAACTCTGCCATGCTGTAGCTACAGCATGGCAGACACGCTTCCGGTTATAAATCAGCGCCGCCGCGCAACCGGGTACAACTCGTGCAGACAACCAAGCGCCGTCACGCAACCGGACACGTCGGTTGCAGATCAGCAAGCACGACCGGAGCGCGCCGACAAGACATCAAATTACGCCGCTTTTTGAATGACGCTTTTGATGGAGTCGGACAATTGCTTGGTAATAGTGGCCTGAATGTCCACCAAAATTGACCATTGCTGGATTTCTTGCTGCATACGCAGCATGTCTGTTTGGCTGACAGAACCATCTGCACCGCCAATACGCGACAAAGTGTCGCGCAGACGAGATTCTTGTGTGCTAAGACCCTGGTAAATGGTACGGTTGATTTGGTTTAGGCTAAGGCCCGAACCGTTGTTGTGCAACATATTGATTGCCATGACTGTCCCCTAAAAAATAATACCGACACTTAGCGGCCACGGGCGGGTTGCCCATAGTGACGCACCACATGCTGTGCATCGGCACAAGCCTGGGCACAGGCCCGGATTTGCTCAAACTTGTCCGGTTGTAAACCACCGCGTACTTGTGCTTGCAAACGATGTTCGATAGCCTGCAGGCTGCCAAGCAGCCGTTGGCGCACCTGCGGGGCCTGTGGCCCTTGCAACTGTTGCTCAAGATCTGTGACGACCATCAGGTTTGCTCCAAAGGTGAGTCAGCCGGATGTTTAAGTAACATCGCCGCCAGCAAAGTTCCGAACGGGTTTAACGCCGGCACGCCCAGGGATGCCCATCGCAGGGCATGGAAATACCATTAGCGTGGCAGCACGACGTTATCGTTCCCTTCAAAAATGACGCGCCCAGGCTCAACTGAAACCAATCGAAAGCCGTGGTGGCTACCGCCCAATAAAATTTTGCCACCATCAGGCAATACCACATAAGGTTGCGGCCCGCTAACCACACTGCGAATGGCGAACGGCAATTCTGGGCCTTGCACAATCAACCCCGTCAGCGTTACCCGACCCCAATATTGCCGGTTGAATTCAGCGGCCAGTGATTGCACGGCCTGTTGCACTTGAAGATCAAGCGCGTCGACATCAACCTCAAGATACCCTTGTCGCCAGGCCATTTGGACGCCATCGGCCGGTACCACCTTGCCCAGTGCCTCAGTGAGTTGGAGAACGAGCTCCGACGGCGTCACCACCGCGCCTGTCAGCACCGGCACATCGGGATACCGTTGCGCTACACGTTGCGAAATACCAGAGATGCCGTCATGGTCGGACGCCACGCCTTCCACGTGAATTGTGCCGTCAAGCAGCGACACCTCAACATAAACCATCACGTCCGATAAGGCGTGTCGCACGTCGTCGAGCACCTGCGCCGCCACCCGCAGCCGCAATGCCGGCATAGGCCACACACGCGTCATTGCCTGGGCAATGGCATCCTGATCGGCGGGTCCATCGACCCACCCCTGCACGCGCAACTGCCCCGAGCTGGTTTCCACAACGTCGACGCGATCTGCATAACCGAGCTGCTGCAGCACCTGCCGGATTTGGGCCACGTTACGAGACGGCTCGCTAGAACCCGAGCCCTCGATATGCGCCGTGCTGACACCCGGACGCCAAACACCCAGCGCCACGGCCAGTGCCAGCACACACATCAGCAACACGAGCACATACACCAGCCTGCGGCGCCACCGTTTTGTCGGCGAATCCGGACGTGTGTCGGCGGACCCGATGGGCCGCTCGTGGGGCGACACCATGACCGCGGTTTCCTGGCTTGCTTCGTCACTAACGGAAGAGGCGTGGGAATCAGCACCAACACCGGACACCGGCTCGTCTGCGGAGTCGTCACTGTCATCAACGCCGTGCCCATCGCCGTGGGTATCGGCTTCTGACGACGGTTCGGTCGTTTGCGCCGGCGGCGAGGGCCATGGCTGTTCGGCCCGTGCCAGCGTTACCCAGATCGGACCCAGCCGATGGGGCTCGTTCAGTGCGCACGACGGTGTGCCGTTAAAGCCCCATTGTTCGCCGTCCATATTGAGACGCACAGGTATCTCCGGCAAGCCGGGGTCGGCCAAGATGATGTCACTTTCCAGATCAGCACCGACCTGCATACCCGCCTGCGCCGGCGCACTGACACCAGCATGGCAACCAGTAAGAACGCGAAACTCAAATTGTTCTTGGCTCTGGTTCATGGCAATGGACACCCGGGCTACGCAGCGCGCGGCAATTCAATGCGCGCCAGAGGTTGTACATTGACATCCGCCGTAAGCTCTTGATAGGACAAAACCGGCAATTCGTACAAGTCGGTTTCGACCATTTTGCGAACATATCGACGGATGTCCATGGACGTCAACAGCACCGGTTTGTTGACCGGACTGACCTGTCCGACAGTGTTGCGGATATTGTCCAGCAGACGTTTGCCAAGTTCGGGTTCCAGGGCAAGATAACTGCCGGCCGACGTCTGGCGGATGGCACCGCGTATCGCTTCTTCAACTGCCGGCGCAAGCAAATAGGCGGGCAATAACCCTTGTGCGTTGGAATATTTATGGCTGATATGCCCCTTCAATGACACGCGCACGTATTCAGTCAGAAGTACCGTATCTTTTTCTTTTTGCCCCCATTCGGTCAAGGCGCCCAGGACGCTGCGCAGATTACGCACAGAAATGTCTTCGGCCACCAGACGTTGCATGATTTCAGCAATTTTCTGAACCGGCATTACCCGGAGCACTTCTTTGACCAAATCCGGAAACTCGGACTCCATCGAGGTCATAAGATAACGGGTTTCCTGAATGCCAAGGAAGTCGGCTGCATGCTTCTTAAGCACATACCCCTGGTGCCACACCAGAATTTGGACGGGCGTCATGAACGACATACTGGCCGCCTCCAGCGTATCGCGCAGTGTTTCGTCCGCCCAAACGGTGGGAATGTGCGGCAGAAAGTTGGGCGCCGTGTCGAACGGCACCTGCAGCGCCTGCAAATTTTGCGTGCTGTCGCGCACCAGAATATGCCCGGCACGTAACTGGCCACTAGCCACGGGCACCTCGAACAGCAGCAATTGATACGCCCCGTCGGGAAGCGCCGCGTTAAAGCGCAATTGAATTTCCGGAAACGGCACGCCCAGTTCAAAGTACAGCCCGCGTCGCAAGCGCGCGAACTCGTTTTTCAGCTCGTCGGGGTCGAAGGCGTCACGCAGGTTGCTGGCGATGTCCACAATAACCGGCAAGGTGGGCGCAAACTGTGGCGCATCGGAAGCACCCTCGATATCGGCCTCGTCGCCGGTGTCATCGGGCGCACCGGGCCCACCCGCTTTACTCTTGCGGCTTGCACGCAGCAACACATAACCCACGGTGCTGACTACCGCGCCCAACACGAAAAACGTGAGTGTAGGCATGCCGGGGATCAACCCCATTCCGGCGGCAATTGCCGCGGCGATCAGCAATGCCTTGGGCTGCGCCAACACTTGGCTGCCGATGTCTTTACCCACGTTGGAGGGCTCGGTGCCCGCCTGCACCCGCGTGACGATAATGCCCGCACAAATGGCGATGAACAATGCGGGAATTTGCGTGATCAGGCCGTCGCCAATAGTCAGTATGGAATACACCTGAACGGATTCGGCCGCCGTCATGCCGCGTTGCATGGTGCCGATCAGAATGCCCCCCAGCAAGTTGACCGCCACAATGATAAGCCCCGCAATGGCGTCGCCCTTGACAAACTTCATGGCCCCGTCCATGGCGCCGTATAACTGGCTTTCTTTTTCGATAAGCAGACGGCGCGTACGCGCCTCATCCATATCGATGGCACCGGCGCGCAAATCGGCATCAATGGCCATTTGCTTGCCGGGCATGGCATCCAGCGAGAAGCGCGCGGCCACCTCGGCCACACGTTCGGCCCCTTTGGTGATCACCACAAACTGGACAATGGTGAGAATGAGGAAGACAACCAGTCCCACCACCAAGTTGCCGCCCACGACAAAGTTGCCAAAAGTTTCGATGATGTGGCCGGCATCTGCCTGGAGAAGAATGAGCCGCGTGGTGGCAATGGAAATACCCAGGCGGAACAACGTCGTAATAAGCAGTACCGAGGGAAAAGACGAAAACGCCAGAGGCGAAGGCAGATACATGGCGACCATCAACAAAACGGCCGACAGGGTCATGTTGGTACCGATCAGGACATCGATGAGCGCCGTGGGCAAGGGGAGGATCATCATGAAGATGATCGAAACAATCAGCACGGCAAGGACAATGTCATTGCGGCTGGTGAGCCAGGTAACAGAGCGCAATAATGCCTGCATGGTTAGAGGGCTTCCTTATAGCTTGTTGCCGGCAAGCGTTGCCGCCCGGCAATATATTTCTGCATCGCCTGATACGCATCGTCAGAGCGCCCCAACGCCTGGAGCGCTTGCGCACGTATCAGATGCACGGCCGTTGCCAAGGGTGCATCAACCGTATCGGGTGCGATGCGGTCTAACGTAAGCAGAGCCTGTTGGGGCTGCTTGGCTTTGCGCTGGGCCAACGCCAGCAACGCAAGCACCCTGCCATCCGCCTGACCCAGCGCCTCGATGGCTTGTAGCAAAACAACGGCTTTTTCCGCCCGGTGATGCGCCAGGTAGGTATAGGCCAAGTGGTGCATCAGCCGGCAGGCGCTGTCGGAGTGGTTGTTTGTAGATGCCATCAGCCTTGCAACAATGCGCCCCGATACATGTGCGCAAGGCCGCGCAGTGAGAGCTCGTCGTGAAGCAAACGGGCCGCCCGATTAAGCGCCGTGGCGCCGTCGGACTGTTGTTGCCCCTTGGCGTCCAACAATTGGGCCGCCTGTTCGAGCTGCACGGAAAATCCGGACGACGTCTGCACATCAGGAGGCAGAGATACCGGGCGCAATGTGCGCTCCAGATAGCTGTCAAGCCCACCCATGGCGGCCGACAAGAATGACACTGACGGCAAAGCCGCCATACGGCTGTCGCCTTCATGCGGGCTGTGGGACTGCGGCTGTGACGTGTCAGGCACGTAGACCGCATCGTGATGGGCGGGAAGGGGGAGCACGCTGGACATGCTGGTCTCCGGATAACGGTATCAATACCCCGCGAATGCGCGCGGGCGGTGCTAATCCAACAATCAAGCAGTTTGAGTAACCAAACGGTCGGGCCGGTTCCATCCCGGGTACCACAAGAAAAAGCGGAACCTTGGCGCGCGTGTCGTTACTGATATCCCGACAATTCAGTGGCCAGCATTGAACGGACATTTCAGTACACGGCCACGCCCCTTCGCATGCGCGTACGAAGATTAAGGAAAACGATGCAGCCTTGGTCGCGGAATTGCGCAAGGGGGAACCGCAGGGTCTGTAGCGTTACCCACACACCGGAAGCAAGCTGCACGCATCGCAACATCAATCTGGATACTTTCCGACGGAGAACAACATGGAAAACATGAACGACCCTCAAGCAGTAATTGATGCCGCAAACGCCTTGATCGAAAAAGTACAACAAGGCCAGGACGACATCGATGCGTTCTACCGGGCTGAAAACCTGGATCCCGAGAAGGTCAACCACATCCTCGAGCAATCGATGACAGACGAAATTCGCGCCAAGGCTCAGCAAGAATTTGACGCCGACATGGAAGCCGTAGAACGGGAAGTCGCCGAAGAAGCTGCCCGCCGTTCGTTCCAGAACTCGTCCACGCCGCCATCAGGGTCACCAGACATCAACATGATGGTGTAAGGCACGTTTCACTGCAGCATCGCAGTCAGGCGGCGATACCCCGGACTAAACAGTATTCGCCGGCACACCTGATGTTCCTCTTCGTTCATTACTGGAAATACACCATGGCCATTCATCCAACGCCGAATCTTTCGCTACCTTCCTATCACCTGGACGTTTCAGACTTAGAAACATTGCTGATGATGGTGCAAAATGAGCGCGTAAGGTTGCTTGACCAGCAGCTCGCCATGCAAGTGGATGCGGTGTTAGCACGCAACAACCAGGTCGCCCACTTGAATAAGGCACAAACGGCCCTGAACAAGGCCAAGCAGCTTTTCAGTGCTGATGACAAGCCCGACGCGAAGTTCAAAGACACCAAAATCAACGACAAGAAGGATACCGCCGAGCACAAGGCAATTGTCGATGAAATCAACAAGGCCTTCGAAGACGCCGGCATGAGCACACGAGTCAGCGTCAGCGGTCTAAAAAAACACGAGGTCGAATCCCTGATCCAGGAAACGAAAGCGGCCATCGACGAACAGACCAACTCACAGCAGCTCGACATGCTTCGGCTACAGGCGCTGTCCAGCAAGCGCAACGAATCCTTTGACGTGATGACCAACTTCGTCAAGAAACTGCACGAGAGCCGCGCAAGCATCATCAGCAACATGCGCTAATTTGAAAGGACCGACCATGAGCGAACCTCAAATCCCCGAGGTCGAGCAGTTGTACGACCAGTTTCAGCAGCTCTCCGCCACGCTTCGTCAGGGGGGCACTATCGGCCAGCTCCTTAACGTTACGCCCGACGAATGCGAAGCACTGTACGCACACGGCCACAGCCTGTACCAGCAGGGGCTTTATTCAGATGCCTTCAAGGTGTTCTCACGGCTGGTCATGATCAACCACATGGACGACCGCTACGTCATGGCGCTGGCCGGGGCAGCCCAGCAGCTTGGCCGCTATGAAGACGCCCTGCAACATTACGCCACGGTCACCGTGATGCGGCTGAACGACCCGGCACCGGTTTTCCATAGCGCTGAATGCCTCCTCGCCATGTCGCGCCTGGCAGACGCCATTGATTCGCTTGAGCTGGTTCTCGAATTCGACCCTGACCCGGACACCAAGAACGATTACATACGCCGCGCCCGCACGCTGTTGCCCATTCTTCGACAACGCGCCGGCCAGACGCAAGCCGGCCCCGAATCATCACACTGACACAGCTGGAGCACACCATGCACATCCCACCTCCATCCGGCCACAACATTCCGCAAGCTGTGCCCGGAAGCGACGATACCACCGCCATCGATACGCGCATCGCCGCGCCCGACTCGCTACGCAGCCGAACCATCGAGCAACAGCTCAGCACAGTGCTGCAAGACAAGGGTCGACAGCCCGTCGACACCCTGCCGCTGCCCGACGTCAATGCCGGATCCGTGGCCACCACCAAAGCGGGGCTCGACGCACTAACACCCGCCCAGGTGTCCACCGATATCCACGCACTTATGGCGCTCTTTCAAAAATGTGCCCAAGAAATGCGCACATCCGCACGGGAAAGCGCGACGGCGGCCGGGCAAGCGGAAGCGCAGGCCTTGTTCAGCGCTGCCGAAAAGATCCGCGAAGCGGCTACGCAGCGCATGATTGGAGCCATCATCGGTGGCAGCGCCCAAATCCTGGGCGGACTCGGCAAAATGGGCAGCGCCGGCTTCGCGGCAGCCAAAATGGGCGGTGCCACCACCAATGCGCAAGTTTCTCGCCTTAACCATATTGCCGGCGCCGGCGATGGTGCCAGCGGAATCATGGGTGGTGCCGGCGCCATCGCACAGGGCATCTTTGAGCGCACCGCCAGCGAAAAAGACGCCGAACGCGCAAAACTTGAAGCCGAGGCGCAAGTCCTGCGTAATCAGGCAGAAGGCGAGAAAGAACTTGCCAACCAAATGCTGGAAGTGATCCGAGACACACGCAGCCGGATGGACTCCATCGAACAATCGCGCGCGGCCACCAACCGGGATATTGCCCGCAATATCTAATATCAGTCTATACACGGGGACACCGTCATGACCAGCATTAACGCTTCGAACATCCGCATGGACACACCGTCCGAGACGACGCGCCCGGACGTTGCCTCAACGCCATCTGATGCGTCCGGAACGGCGGCCAAAACGGCAACCACTAACCCGGGCGCAACGGGGGCTACGGCGCGGCCCATCAATCATGATGCGGTACTCAACGAGCTCTCCAACCACGCCGGCACGCGCGACAGTGCAGAAACAGGCGGCAGTACGCGCACCTCGGGCCCCGCTCTGCCGCCGCCCGACAAAACTTTCTCAACTGACGAAATGGTAGCGCTGCTGCGCACATTGCAAGAAAAGACGCAGTCTTCGCAGATCGAGAGCGCCAAGAAGCAAGTCGAAACATCGCAGATTGACGCCAAGCAGAACCACGCCCAGCAAATGGAAAAAATTGACAAATGGGTCGAGGAAAGTCGAAAGGCAGAGAAATCCGGCCTATTTGGCAAGATTTTCGGCTGGATCGGAAAAATTGCGGCGGTGGTTGCGTCGTTGGCTGCCGTCGTGGCCGCGGGCGTCGCCACGGTGGTCTCCGGCGGCACGGCCGCGCCCCTGCTTGTTGTCGCCTCCATCGGCTTGGTCGCCAGCACCATGTCCCTTGCCAGTCATATTTCACAAGAACTCGGCGGGCCTGAAATCAGCTTCGGCAACCTGATCGGCACCGTTGTTGGCAAACTGCTACAGGCCTTCGGCGTGGACGAAGAAACCGCCAACAAAATTGGGCGTACCGTCGCCGGCGCCGCCGCGTTGGCGCTGCCCGTGTTGCTGCTTATCGAGCCTTCCCTGATGGGTGATTTCGTCGCCGGGATCTGCGGTCTGGCTGGCGTCGACGAAAAAACGGCGGGCATCATACACACCGTTACCTCCGTCGTAACCAGCGTGCTCGCCTCCATCGCCATGATCGCCATGTCGGGCGGGTCCGGCGCGGTAGGCGCAGCGGCCCAAGCTGGCAAAGTCATGCAGTTTGGCGCCCAAATCGCATCCGGGGCAGCGGATGTCGGCCAAGGTGCTGCCAGCATTGATCAGGCAAAACATCAACACAGGGCAGAAAACGCCATTGCCGACAAGGAAAAACTGAGCGCCATGATGCTTCTGCTGCAACAAAACATGGAAGAGAACCGCGAAGAACTCGAAAAAGTCATCAAAGAAATTGAAGAAGGCAATCGCATCGTCACGCAAATGATCAACGATGCGGCCGACAGCATGGGTCAGGTCACGCGCAACTTGCGCGGGCAAGGCGCTGTGTAGACAAGGAAATCATCATGCAATCAGCCACAACACCCCAAAACACTGCGGCAGACGTCCACCCAGGCGACCTTCTGCGCGAGCAGCTTGACGCTCTGCCATCGTCATCTCGCCTTAGTAGTGAGCAGCTCGAGGTCGTATATGCACTGGCCTACAGCCACGTCGCCCAGCACCAATACGAACAGGCGATGCCGATTTTCTCGTTTCTTTGCCTCTATGGGCCCACACGCAAGCATTATCTGGTCGGACTGGCACTGTGCCTGCAAATGTGCCAGCGCTATGAAGAGGCTATCGACATCTATGCGCTGGTACTCACGCTTTATCCCGATCACTACGATGCGGCCCTGCGCATTGCTGAATGCCAGCTGGCCAACGAACAACTCGATGCGGCGTTGATCACACTGGACCTTCTGTACGAAGTGGGCCAAGCCGCACCCGAACAAGCACCCTGGCTCGCCAAGGTGATGGCACTGCAAAAACTGCTGCAGGGATCAACGGCATGAGCCCTCATGCATCAAGCTTGGCGCCTTCTGGCGCAAAGCACGCCAAACAAGCCGTCTCATTGCAGACGGCTTTGGTGTTAGAAACTGACGAGGTTCGCACCCTGACGGAAATCGGTTTTCTGGCCGCCGGCAACGGGTTTTTTGACGAAGCTTGCCGCATCTTCAACGCGCTCAAACTGATTCGGCCAGACCGCGCGTTTCCGTTGGTTGGACTGGCGGTGGCACACCTGAACGCCGGACACACCACGCAAGCCGTGGCCTTGCTCGAAAACACCCAATTGACCGACCCGGCAGAACAAGCCGTATGCAACACGTGGCGAGGCTTCGCCCTGCAACAAGCCGGACACCAGCATGCCGCCCACACATTGCTTCAGGCGGTAGTCGCCGCCGGCCAGGCCCCATCCGATGCGCCCGGCCGGCCCTCGGCCGACGCCTTGGCGCTGGCGCAAGCACTATTGCAACGCAATGCCGGCGACATGGCACGCCCAAACATCGGCGCCGCCACAGCGTCGCTCACGACGACACCCGGAGACCACACATGACGATAACGCCCCCGATAGCCCTGGACTTGAAGGATGTGGCCCAAGCGGTGGCGGCGCCCGGTCCAGCGCCGGCATCCCCTCAGGCGATGGAACGCTTCAATGCCATTATGCAGGCCGACACGGCCCAGCAAGCAACCGCCGCGATTCCCGCCGGCGCAACCGAAGCAGCCGCTGCTGCCACCCCACCGGGCCCACTTAGCCTGGGTACGCAAATTTTAGGCGGTCTGCAAAAAACCGCCGGCGAAGTCAGCGGACAGTGGACATCCATCACAGAGCAACTCGGCAAAGCCTCAACGGCCACACCCAACATCGCCGACCTGCTGCAGGTACAAACCCAGCTGTTGCAAGTGTCGGTGCAATACGAGCTGGTGGGCAAAGCCATTTCCAAGTCAACACAAAACATCGACACCATGGTCAGGATGCAGTAGATGGAGCACAATCGGATCACCCTTGAACGCCGTCGTCCCGCCGCACCGTCAATCGCGCGATGGTTGCAACGCGCTGTGGCAATGCTGTCGCTTTGTGGCCTTGCCTTTCTGGCCGCCTGCACGGGCAAAGTCGACTTGCTCACCGGCATTACCGAGCCCGAAGGAAACGAGGCTTTGTCCGCCTTGCTCGATGTGGGCATTAACGCCGACAAACAAGTCACGAAAGACGGCACCATTGTTCGCGTACCCGCCACCGAGGTTGGGCGCGCCCTCGACACGCTCTCCGCGTTGGGCCTGCCACGCGAGCGCTTCGATGGCATGGGCGAAATTTTCCGCAAGGAAGGGCTAGTTTCATCGCCGCTCGAAGAACGCGCGCGATACATCTACGCGTTGTCACAAGAACTTGCCAACACGCTGACACAAGTTGATGGCGTGCTGACTGCTCGAGTACACGTGGTACTGCCCGAACGTGGCAGCGTGGGCGAAACAGCGCTACCTTCCACCGCGGCGGTTTTCATCCGGCATCGTCGCGATATCACGCTCGACGCCCTGCAACCCCAAATTCGTCGCCTCGTCACCCACAGCATCCCAGGGCTTAACGAAGAGCAAGTCACGGTCGTCCTGTTTCCAGCACAGCCCGTTTTGGCCGACCGCTCATCCGCCAACAGCTTGGATTCGGCCGGCGCATCGTTGCAACAGGTGATTCAGCAAGCCGGGCCAGTGGCACGCGTGGGCTTGCTGGTGCTGGCCGCATTGGCCGCGTTGGGCATCGTACTAAGCGGGGCTTTGGTCTGGGGTCGGCTGCGTAACGGCGTATTGCCCACCCGCACATCTACGCAAGGGCAAGAATCATGACGACGATGCCGGCCGCCGTCCCCGATACGCACGAGCCTGGCTCCCTGACGCTGGTGCAACTCCAGGCGTTGTCCGAGCTTCGTCTGCTGCCCAGCCGGATTTTGCACGCCTCGCGCCTTGACCAATTTGACCCTTCCGGCCACTGGCGCGGCTTGCTTGCCCAAAGCACCCATCCAGCGCCCATTCACCGACACTGGTCGCAAGCCGTTTTGAAACAGTTGGCCATCCGCGACAGCGCCCAAGTCATGCCCCGCGCGGCCGCTCTGCCGGTGGCTCTGCTGCCCGTTAACCAAATCAACGCGCTGGCCGCCTGGCTGGGCCTGCAACTATGCGCTTCGCGCTTGCGCACCATGATCAGCAAATCAGAACTTGAGCCTCTCCTCCAGCTGCCCTGCCGCGATCTGGTCGTTCAGGCACGTCAAATGGGTGCCGCGGTGCACTACCCTGCGTCTACCCAGTGGAGCGCCAAACAAATCGCCACTCACTATGTCGACCTGGGTGCTTGCGCAGTGCTTCACGCCTGCGATAGCAGCGGGCCCGAATCAGCGCTTTACCGGCTACTTGCACTCAAGCTGCCCGAAACGACGCCATGGCCCGACCTGCCCGACGCCGACTTGCTGTTGCATGCCTGTCTTGAGTTTTTAAATAAACACAGCCGCCATGACGTTTCTTAAACCCCTTGACCCTTTACAGCCACGCCCCCTGCGGCTCACTCCCGACCCCGGCCAGCGGGTGCTGCAACGCGCTGATTATCTGGCCTGGTGCGACGCGCGCGAGGCCATTGATGCCGCCCGTCAACAAGCCGACGCCATTCTGGCCGACGCCAAAGCGGTATACCAGCAAGAAAAGCAGCGTGGCTACGAAGAGGGCGAACAAGAGGCCCGCCTGCGCCAGGCCGAACGCATCATGGAAACCGTCGGGGTCACGGTCGATTACCTCGCGCGCTTTGAACATGAAATTGTTGATCTTGTCATGGGGGCCGTGCGCAAGGTCATCGACGGTTTCGATGACGAAGAAAAAATCATGGCGGTGACGCGCAACGCACTGGCTATTGTGCGCAACCAAAAGCAAATCACCCTACGGCTAAATCCTGACCAGGTGGACGGCGTACGCCATCGTGTCGACGAACTGCTCGCTGCTTTCCCGGTGGTGGGCTACATCGATATCGTGCCAGACACACGTGTGGCCACGGGTGCATGCATTCTGGAAAGCGAGGTCGGCATGATTGAAGCCAGCCTTGAGGGCCAGATCGAGGCCTTACGAGCGGCATTTCAGCGCATCCTGGGCAGCCGGGTCTAAACGAGCGGTCAAGACATGAGCGGGCATCAATTCAACTACATTACCGACATGATGGAGCTGGCGCTCCACGATACGCCCACGCTGCGTATCAAAGGGCGCGTCACTCAAGTTATTGGCACCATTATCAAGGCGGTGGTTCCTGCCGTGAAAATCGGTGAAGTCTGCCTGTTACGCAACCCCGGCGAAGACTTCGAAATGAAAGCTGAAGTCGTCGGCTTTGCGCGCGATGCCGCATTGTTAACTCCCTTGGGTGACATGTACGGCATCTCATCTGCCACTGAAGTCATCCCGACCGGCAGCGCCCACCGCGTCGCCGTCGGCATGGGCTTGCTGGGACGTGTGCTGGACGGTCTGGGGCGGCCTCTCGATGTTGACGAACGCGGCCCGCTTGAGGCCAGCAAGTTCTACCCCGTATTCGCCGATGCGCCGGATCCGCTGAAGCGCCGCATTATCGAAAAACCCCTTGAGCTCCGCGTACGTGCGCTGGACGGGCTACTAACCTGCGGCGAAGGCCAGCGCATGGGCATTTTTGCCGCGGCCGGGGGCGGAAAATCCACGTTGATGGGGATGCTGGTCAAAGGCGCGGCAGTGGATGTTACGGTTGTCGCCCTGATCGGCGAACGTGGCCGCGAAGTGCGCGAATTTCTTGAACACGAGCTGGGTGAAGAAGGACGACGCAAAAGTGTGATTGTCTGCGCCACCAGCGATCGCTCTTCCATGGAACGTGCCAAGGCCGCTTATGTCGCGACGGCCATTGCCGAATACTTCCGCGACCAGGGCATGAAAGTGCTTTTCTTGATGGACTCCGTCACCCGCTTTGCCCGGGCGCAGCGCGAAATCGGCCTGGCCGCCGGCGAACCCCCCACGCGTCGTGGCTATCCGCCGTCGGTCTTTGCCACGTTGCCCAAGCTAATGGAGCGAGTGGGCATGAACGAACACGGGTCGATTACCGCACTGTATACCGTGCTTGTGGAAGGCGATGACATGACCGAACCCATCGCTGACGAAACGCGCTCGATTCTTGACGGCCACATTGTGCTGTCACGCAAGTTGGCCGCCTCCAACCACTATCCGGCCATCGACATCCTGGCCTCAACCAGTCGCGTCATGAATGCCGTCGTCACGCCCGAACATAAACAGGCGGCAGGACGGTTTCGCGAGCTCATGGCCAAGTACGAAGACGTCGAGCTGTTGGTAAAAATTGGCGAGTACAAACGCGGCGGGGACGCCATGACCGACGAGGCGCTGGATAAGATCGATTCCATCCGCCAGTTTTTACGCCAAGGAACCACCGAATTCAGCGACTTCGACCACACCCTTGATCAACTTCAACGCATTGCGGCGGCGCCATGACGGTTTTCACCGAACTGCTTGCCATCAAACGCTACCGTGAACAGCAGGCCGAAACCGCCATGCAGCGCGAGCGCAGCCTGCGCGACAGCGCCAGCCAAGCGCATCGCGAGGCGCAACAGGCCCTGATGGATTTTCGGCATTTTGCGGCACAGCGTGAAGCGAGTCTGTACGCCGGGTTATACCGCCACCCGGTGCGGGTGTCGGCGATCAACCACGTGCTGGCCAGCGTACGCGCCATGCAAGAACACGACGACACACTGCAAAACCGCGTTGACGCCGCACAAGACAGACTGGACGAGGCGCAGGCGCGCTTTGCGCACGCGCGCGAACAGCACCAACGCGCGGTGCGGGCCACTGAAAAATTCATTGAACTCAGCGATATTCATAGAGATGCCGCTCGACGCGAAGGTGAGCGTCACGAAGATCTGGAAATGGAGGAAGTGGCGTCCATGATGCGCGACCAAGACGAATGGAGCAATCACGAGGAGGTTGAAATCGCATGAGTGCCGACCGACCAGTTTCTTTGCGCCTTGACGTGAATCAGCAACCGTTGGCCGACACTTCCGCCAACAACCAGCAAAGCACACCCCGCGAAGCCAACCCTGAAAGCCGCCGCGCATTCCAGCAAGCCTTGCACGGGGGGAGCAGCGCGGCCTCCCACGCGGACAACCCCGGCCCAGCCGGCACACCGGCAGCACACTCGGACGCACTTCCTCACGGCATCCCGTCCGTCACACTGCCGGCCGGCGGACCGGCCTCAGCGCCTGCCCTGGATGCTGGCATTCAAGACGCCCTGTGCAACTCGCTTGAGCGGCTGCTGGTGTCCGAGGACGGCGCGCGTGACGAGGTTCGGCTAGACATCAGTGACGAAACTCTGCCCGGTGTCAGCGTAAACGTATTTGAAGACGAAGGCCGCCTGGTGGTGTGCTTTACCTGCTCGGTGGACAAGGTACGTCGCGATCTGGACGCGGCCATTCACCACCTTGCCCGGCAACTGGCTAATCGCCTGCACCGCGATGTGCTGCTGCAGGTGCAAACCGACGACCCGCAAGACTTGCGCCTTAACGAAGCGCTGGCAAGCCCGCAGTGATGCCACCATGACCACAAATCCAACTTTTCGCCCCTTCCGTCCTGTCTCCCGCCTCAGCGGCGATCACGCCCGTGCCATCAATACACTGGCGCGCCATGCCGGGCAATTTACGCTTGAGTTGGGCAACCCTGCCCGTCAGTGGCACGCAACGCTCACCGCCACCACGACAGCCGCACCGCCACGCGCCGACGACATGCTGGTTCAGTTGGATTGGTACGGGGCACGCCTGTCGTTGCAGGTACCCGAACGCAGTCTCAAGATATGGATGGAAACCCAGCTGCCCGATCTGCAATTTGCTGATCTGACGGCCGAGTTGCGCGCCGCCGCCCTGGATGTCTGGCTGCAACAGCTGCTGAACGCCAGGCAGCGTAGCCTTGCTGGCGACGCGCCCCCCAGCACCTCAACCGCGCCAGCGGAAAGCATGTCATCGCCGCGCGTGATTAGTGCAACCAGCGGCGCCGACCACAACGCGGTCCCATTGCCGTTTGCCTGGAACATCACCCTGCGCACTGAAGGGGCGCCACGCACGCCCGTGGTCTTGCGGGCTGACCACGCGGCTCTTGAACTGCTTGCCCAAGCCGCCATCAGCCTACCGGCGCGTACCGCAACGGCGCACCTTGGCGCGCTGGATGTCGACGTGACGGTCCTGATTGGCGGCACCACACTGTCCGTTGCGGAACTGCACCGCCTTGAGCGCGGTGACGTCGTATTGCTTGACGAGTATCGGGTCGACACCGACGGCCAGCTCTGGCTGTGTGCTGGCCCGTCGGCCGGCGTGCGCATACGCGCTGACGGCGGCCGCTACATTGTTACCCAAGGATGGACGCCCCTTATGACTGAATCAACTTCCGATCCACAATCCCTTTCCACGTCGTCCGGCGTCGAAACCCCCGACACCCTCAATGAGGCCTCGGCCGAAGAACGCGGACAAAGCGAAACGCAGGACAGCGCACAGGACGCCACCGCAGACACCGACCCGGCGGGTCAAAGCGGGGCACACGAAGACGCCAACGCGTCAGGCACCACAGCTGACGCCCCGGATGCGCCCGTGGGGCTGGATGACATCAACATCCAGCTAAGCTTTGATCTTGGCCATCGCCGGCTGCCCCTTGCCGAACTGCAAGCATTGCAGCCCGGCGCCGTCTTTGATTTGGCGCGTCCGCTGAATGATGGCCCCGTACACATACGAGCCAATGGCACCCTTATCGGTTATGGCGAGCTGGTCGACATTGACGGTCGCGTCGGCGTGCAAATCAGCCGCATGGGCGCCAAACCATGACATCCTCGTTTGACCCGGTAACGTTAGCGGCGGTTCTGGCCCTGGTGGCCTTGCTGCCGCTCGCGGCCATCTTGACCACGTCCTTCATCAAGATTGCCGTCGTGCTCATGTTGGTGCGTAACGCCCTGGGCGTTCAGCAGGCACCACCCAACATGGCGCTGTATGCACTGGCACTGATTTTGTCAGCATACGTAATGGGGCCCGTGTTTGCCGATATTGCCACCGCATTCAGTGACGCCGCACTGGCACCCTCCCCCGAGCAGGGAGGCGGTCTGGGCGCCATGGTTCAGGCATTGGCCAACGGGGCCGAACCCCTGAAGGCGTTCATGACTCGGCACAGCGATGCGGCACATCGCGACTTCTTCGTGCGCAGCGCTTACTTGCTGTGGGGCGAAGAAGCCGGCGCCCAACTTGCACACGACAACCTGCTGGTGCTGATTCCGGCCTTCCTGGTCACCGAACTGACCGCCGCATTCAAGCTGGGTTTTCTGCTTTATCTGCCCTTCGTGATCATTGACCTGATCGTGTCCAACATCCTGCTTGCCCTGGGCATGATGATGGTGTTGCCCATCACTATTTCGCTGCCCTTCAAGCTATTTTTGTTTGTGATGGTGGATGGCTGGACCCGGCTGATCCAGGGGCTGGTGCTGTCTTACGCCTGACCAGTCAACACAGAAAGGAATCACTCCATGCAACCCGTCGACATCGCCGCATACCTTACTCAGGCACTGTATCTGGTGCTGTGGCTGTCGCTGCCGCCGATTGCCGTGGCGGCCATTGTAGGGACACTCTTTTCGCTGTTTCAGGCGCTTACCCAAATTCAGGAGCAAACGCTCTCCTTCGCGGTGAAGATGATTGCGGTGTTTGTCACAATTTTACTGACGGCACGGTGGTTAAGCGGCGAGCTCTATAACTACGCGCTGTCTATTTTTGACCTGTTCCACCGGGTCTGACAATACCGAGATGACGATGATTCCGGGCACCCTCTACGCCGAAGCACATATTTTTCTGGGCACGTTGGCCATGACGCAGCCCCGGATGCTGGCGGCCTTTGCCATCTTGCCCATTTTCAATCGTCAGTTGCTGCCGGGCTTGCTGCGCTACTCCATCAGCGTGGCGTTGGGGCTGGTGCTTGTGCCGGCGCTCACCCCCCTGTATGTGGCCAGTGCCGTTTCCGGCGCCGGCTTGGTGCTTATCGTCGCCAAGGAAATCTTTATCGGCTTGGCTCTGGGGGTGTTGTTTGCCATTCCGTTCTGGGTGTTTGAATCGGTGGGCTTCCTGATTGACACGCAGCGCGGCGCCAGTATCGGCGTAGCGCTAAACCCCATTAGTGGCAACGAAACATCGCCGCTGGGCATCTTGCTTAACCAGGCCTTCATGGTGTTTTTCCTGGTGGCCGGCGGCTTCACGCTGATGCTGTCCATCTTGTACGACAGCTTCATCCTGTGGAATATATGGTCGTTTTATCCCGCCCTGGAGCCAGGCAATGGGGTGTTGCTGCTGGAGCAGCTTAGCCGCATGATGCGCCTTACCGTGCTATTTGCCGCACCCGCCCTGATTGCGATGTTTCTGGCCGAGCTGGGCCTGGGGCTGGTTAACCGCTTTGCGCCGCAGCTACAAGTATTTTTCCTGGCCATGCCCATTAAAAGTGCGTTGGCCATCCTGGTATTGGTACTGTATTCGCACACCCTGTTTGACTATGGTTACGACGTTCTGGAGCAACTGCGCAACACCTTGCCGTTTTACGACGAGCACTGGAGAGGAGCATGAGCGGCGAAAAAACAGAACAACCCACCGCTAAAAAGCTACGCGATGCCCGACAAAAAGGCGATGTCGCGCACAGCAAAGACTTTACTCAGACACTGCTGGTCATTGCGTTGCTGGGGTACTTATGGCTTAACGGGAACAGTATAAAAGAAGGCTTTGGGCGGGTTGTGCTGGCTCCGGCCAACGTGATGGATGTTGAGTTTGACCACGCCTGGCCGCTTGTGTTTCAAACGCTGCTTAAAGAAGCCGTGGACTTGACGTTGCCGTTCCTTCTGATTGCGCTATTTATCGGCATGTTTGCCGAATTTCTTCAGGTGGGGGTGGTGATTGCCTTCGAAAAGCTGAAACCGTCCGGCAAGAAGCTGAACGTGATCGCCAACCTGAAGAATATCTTTTCAAAAAAGAACCTGGTCGAGTTTTTGAAATCGTGCCTGAAAATCAGCTTGTTGTTTGTGCTGGTATTTCTGGTGGTGCGCGACGCCCTTCCCGAATTGGTCAGACTGCCTTACAGCGGCATGGCGGGCGTTGAAATGGCCGTCAGCGGGTTGCTGAAGGTCATGCTGATCAATGTTGCGCTGGGCTACGCGGTGATTGCCATCGCCGACCTGGCCTGGCAACGCTTTCAATTTCGCAAGGGGCTGATGATGTCCAAGCATGAAGTCAAACAAGAATACAAAGAAATGGAAGGCGACCCCCATATCAAAAGCAAGCGCAAGCATTTGCACCAAGAGATGTCCATGCAATCGTCCGTTGCACAAACGCGCAAGGCGTCGGTGGTGATTACCAACCCCACCCACTACGCCGTTGCCCTGTATTACGACGATGACGACACACCCTTGCCGGTTGTGCTGGCCAAAGGCGAAGGTGCATTGGCGCACCAGATGATACAGGCGGCGCGCGAAGAAGGTATTCCCGTGATGCGAAATGTGCCGCTGGCGCGTGCCCTGATCGAACAAGGGGAGCTGGATCAATACATTCCCGACAGCCTTATCGAGCCGGTTGCTGAAGTGTTGAAGCTGGTGCGCGAATTTGCCGAGCGCGGCGAGCAATTCGATTCATCGGAACAATACGACTCATGGGAGCAATTCGACTCATCACAGCGATTTGACTGATCGCGTAGACAAGTCACACAAACAGATCGCTCATAACCAAAGTCACCATCAGATCAGGTTACCCACAAAGATCAACCAAAAAGACCCCAAGACGATGTCCAAAAAAATGGAAACACCCGGAATGACGCTGCACAAGAAACTACACCGTACATGGCAAAGCACCCTTATCTGCCTGGCCCTGTTGTGGCACGGCCTTGCCGCCGCCCAGACAAACGTCCCTTGGCCCAGTGCGCCCTTCAGCTATTACGCGGAAGAGCAAGAACTTGTGGATGTGCTACGCGAATTTGCGGGCGGCTTCAGCCTTGCGTTGCAGGCCGGCCAAGGTGTGTCCGGGCAGGTGAACGGCCGCTTCACCACCGACACACCCACCGAATTTCTAAACCGTTTGGGCGGCGTCTACGGCTTTAACTGGTTCACCTACGCTGGCACCCTGTACGTCAGCCGTGCAAGCGATATCCGTACCGAGGCCATCAGCACAAATACCGGCCATATCGGCAGTTTGCGTCAGGCACTTCAGCAAATGGGTCTGCTTGACCCGCGCTTTGGGTGGGGCGAACTGCCCGAACAAGGCTTGGCGCTCATCTCGGGGCCACCCACCTACATTGATCTCATCAAACGCACCGTCGCTACCCTGCCCGATGGGGATGGCAGCCAGGAAGTGGCGGTCTTCCGCTTACGCCATGCCTCGGTGAATGACCGGGTCGTTCGCTATCGTGATACTGAAGTCACCACTCCCGGTGTTGCCAGTATCCTGCGCGGGTTGCTGTCCAGTAGCGGCGATGCGGCCAATGACGAAATGCTGTCCTCGGTGGCCGCCCCCTTGCGAGACAACCCGCCAACCATCACCGAAACCGATACTGGCGTCATTGAACGCGGCCCCGCCGGCGCCAGTGTGGCGCCCGGCACCATGCGTCGCTTGCGCGAGCCCACGGTACAAGCGGATTCGCGGCTCAACGCCATCATCATTCAAGACATACCCAGCCGAATTCCGTTGTACCGGCAACTGATTGAGCAATTAGATGTACCCAGCACACTCATCGAAATCGAAGCGATGATTGTTGACGTGAATGCGGAAGTTGTTGACGAGCTTGGCGTGACGTGGGGCGCGCGCTCGGGCGACACGCTCTTTGGCCAGGGTGACCTGGGTCTTAGCCCCAGCGGCGCACTTCCCATTTCGCCGGGTGGCGAGCCCCTGCCAGGCATGATTGGCGTCAGTGTCGGGAACAGCCTGGTCGCGCGGCTGCGCGCACTGGAAGGCGAGGGCGATGCGCAAATTCTTTCCCAGCCGTCCATTCTTACCGCCGACAACCTGGGTGCCATGATCGATTTGTCGGAAACCTTCTACATCCAGACCCGCGGCGAGCGCGTCGCCGAAGTCACACCTGTCACGGTGGGCACGTCATTGCGCGTCACGCCGCGGTATATCCGCGGTACCAACCCAAACCAGGTGGAGCTGACCGTCGACATCGAGGATGGCCGCATCCAAGATGAGCGCCAGATCGACAATTTGCCGACTGTGCGCAAAAGCAATGTCAGCACCCTGGCCGTGGTATCCAATGCCGAAACCTTGCTGATTGGCGGATACAACAGCAGCCACGAGTCCGAACGCATCGACAAGGTGCCATTGCTGGGCGATATCCCCGGCGTAGGCGTGCTGTTTTCCAACCGCGCCCGTACCTGGCAGCGCCGCGAACGGCTATTTCTGATCCGGCCGCGTGTGGTGGCCATTGATGGCGTACGGGTGGTTCAGCCTACGTCACCCGAACGCCTTGCCGCTCAGGAAGAAGCCCTGCAGCAGATTGAGTCTGAGTTACAACGCAAGCGCCCGCGTCGGCTGAACGTCGATATGTCGTCCCCCAAATCGCGACGCCAGTCCGCGCGCGACACCGGATGGGTCAGCCCCGCGGCCGATCAGTTCGGGAACATTCCCCACTAGGGGATCAGGCGTCGTGATCAATTACCCCGCGCTCGCGAAGTTTTTTCTTCAGCGCAGCGCGGGCACGCGAGATTCGGCTGCGCACGGTGCCTATGGGCACCATGAGCATGGCCGCGGCCTCTTCGTACGAGACGTCGTCTACACTCACCAACAGCAGCAGATCCCGGATGTGTGGAGGCAACTCATCAAGGGCGTCGTACAACGCTTGCAGGGTTTGGGTTTGCTGGGCCTGGCGTTCGGGTGATAGCTCGCCGGACTCGGTCCACGACAACGCGGCGTCGCCGGTGAACTCGTAACGACGCTCGGGGGCGCGAGACAAGTAATTGCGCACCAGGTTAAGCGCAATACCGTATAGCCATGTGGATAATTGGGACTCGCCCCGAAAACTTCGGTAAGAACGCACCGCTTCGGCAAAGGCCTGCTGGGTTAGCTCTTCAGCCTCGGTGGCGTGGCCGATATGCTTCAGAATAAATCGATACAGCCGATTTGAGTGCTGATCCAACAACTCACGAAACAACTGCTCTTCAGCAGCATCGCTTTCAGGCGTCGATGGGTAGGGTTGGGCAGAATTGTCCTGCATAGCAACTAAAACGAGTGACGATACCGACCCGGACAATGCCGGTTTCAAGGCGGCCGGTCAGGACATTCCCCGGCCGAGCCATCGAATCACGCGACAACAAACCGACACAATAACAAAAGCGGTGCAACATTAACAGGGCTTTGCATAGTTATGTCAATTGGTACTGCATAACTGCCCCGGATATCGCATAATAAAGTGAACGCTCACCAATTTTTTAATGGCGCACGATACGTCGTGTAGCCTATTTACGTTTCTCTTGATAAAGTTTTTAGTGTTATCTATGAAACTTGTTTGTTATATCTGTTACGAACACTTCAGTACACGGGGAAAATAGCCATTCACAACACGTTCGCATCACTGAACGCTGCAACAGTTGCAGCTGTCCCGTCGCCGCCTAACTCACCGCTGCCATTATGAGTATTCCTTCGTCACCGCCCGGTCTGCACCCCATTCCAACGCTGCACGCGTTTAAAGAAGCGGCGGCCGACAATGGCGAGGTTTATTTTGATGGTCAACGCCTTGTGGTGATGGCTGCCGGTGAAACTCCGCAAGGGCGAAAAGTCGAATGGGTGGCTCCGTCCGGAGATGCCGCATCGGCCTTGACACAAGCGCTGGAGAACGCCGTAGGGCCCGGTTTGGCAAACGCCATCGCACGCGAGCTCAACCTGGCGCCGGCCCCGGGCAAACCACTGTCGGCACGCACTATCGAGCGCGCCGCGGCCATGGCCGAAACGGGCCTGCAAGCCTTGGAAGGGGTCGATTTCCTCACACAGCTGCGCCTGTCGGCACGCAACGCAACACCCGACTTCGCCCGGGTATGCCTAAAGGCGGGCGTAGGTGGGCATCAGTTAAACGCGGACATGCGCCAACGCATTGATGATATGCTTGGCCAGCGCTTTCAGTTGGCGGCCCAAGGCGGTCACGTGCCGGTACCGGCTGACAAAGCCGAGCAATGGCTGGCGGACATCATCAAACAAGCTGTAGCAGATGGCTAACCGCCGTCGCCCTGCGCAGGGCGCGGCGCGCACCGCAACATCCGTTTTTCCGTATCCACTCACTTTTCAAGATTCGCATGCTCTATGCCATCGCGGCGCTGCTGCTGTTTCAATTTTTGGGAGAAGCCATCTCGCAATGGCTGGATATTGCGCTACCCGGCGCGCTGGTGGGCATGGCCGTGTTCTTGTTGGCCCTGATTTCCTTGGGTCGCACACCGGCTGCCCTGCAGCGCACCGCAGGCGGCCTGCTTGGGCACATGATGTTGCTGTTCATTCCCAGCGTGGTGGCCGTCATGACCCAGGTTGACTACATCGCCGCCGAGTGGTTGCCGTTTATCGCGGCGTGCCTGGCGGGCACCGCCATTACCATTGTCGTGACGGCCGCCACCCTGCAGTTTTTGCTCAAACGCACCCGGAGGGACGAATGCTGACGACGGCGTCGGCCTGGCTGCCGGCCACATTGGTTGAGCTTGGGTGGCTGTTCTACACAATTCTGGTGTACCTGGCAGCCCGTTGGCTATACCAGCGCAGCGGGGCTCACCCTCTTTTCATTCCGGTGCTGACAGCGGTCATCGTCATTATTGTGGCGTTGGTCCTTACCGACACGTCGTACGAAACCTATGCCCAATCGACAAGGTTGCTGCAATTTCTGATCGGGCCGGCCACGGTGGCGCTGGCGGTACCGCTTTATAACCAGCTGCAGCAGCTTAAGCGTATGTGGCTGCCGCTTACGATCGCTTTGTGCGTAGGAGGCATCACAGCAATCGTCTCCACCGTGTTGATCGCCTGGTTGCTGGGTGGCTCAATGGAAACGTTGTTGTCGGTAGCGCCGAAGTCGGCCACCATGCCCATTGCCATACCAGCCAGTGTGGCCGTAGGGGGCATTGCGCCACTCATCGCCATTGCCGTCGCCTTTACGGGCATCAGCGGCGTCATGATCGCCCGCCCCCTGTTTCGACTGATCAAGGCCACCGACCCGGCCGTCAGGGGCTTTGCCATCGGACTGACGGCCCATGCCATTGGCACGGCCCGCGCACTGCAGGTCGACCAAAAAGCAGGGGCTTCGGCGGCGCTTGCCATGGGTCTGAACAGCCTGCTCACAGCCGCTGCCATCCCGTTTCTACCGTGGTTCTTGAGCCTGTTCGTGTAATCAGTACCCCGCCCGGCGATCGACCACACCGGTGAGCGGCGTTCCTGCGCGCCACGCGCGAACCTTGGCCGCGATTTGACGCATGGCCAGCCGGGCATTGGTGGTACCCGAGATATGTGGCGTGATCACCACCTTGGGGTGGGTCCAGAAAGGATGGCTATGCGGCAACGGCTCGGTGGTGAACACATCCAGGGTGGCGCCAGCCAGCGTGCCGTCATCCAGGCACGCCAACAGGGCGTCTTCGTCCAGATGCTCGCCGCGGCCAATATTAATAATATGCCCACCGGGCAACATATTGCCGAAGGTATCCCGGTTAAGCACGTGACGCGTTTCCGGTGTGAGCGGCAGCACATTGACCAGTACGCGGCTGCCCGCGACAAATTCGTTAAAGCCATCTTCGCCGGCGAAGCATTCGACGCCATCAAAATGCCGCTGTCGGCGCGACCAGCCCCGCACCGGGTACCCCATGGACGCCAGCCCGGCGGCGATTTTGCTGCCTATTACGCCCAAGCCCAAAATACCCACCGGCCAGTCTTCGGTGTACACATGTTCCGCAGACGCCCAGGCACGTTGCTGCTGCGCATCGCGAAACTGGCCCATATTGCGCGTAATTTCCGCCATCGCATGGAT
>JAJUIY010000166.1 GCA_029267415.1 Alcaligenaceae bacterium | reverse complement strand
GGAGGCTTGCTGGATTACGCTTTCGCGTGGCAGCCAGCCCCGCAATACCAGCACCGCCGCGGCGTTGCCTTGGGTGTCGAGCTGCAACGGCGTTGCTACCCAATATCCCGGCCGGCCGTGAGGGTGGCGGTTTTCGATCAAGACGGTGTAGCGATGCAGCCAGTGCCCCGTGGCTTGGGCGGGGCGCCACGCCACTAATTGGGCAGCAGGCACCGAGGCGTCAAGGGTAAGGGTAGGCAAGCTGGACGCACGCTGTATGTCGGCGTGGATGGCATCGCGTTGTGCTGCCCGGTTAAGCTGCCAATTCCCCAGCGCGGCAAACAGCACAGTTAACCCCCCCAGTAGTAACAGGGCGGCCCAGGTGCGAAAATTGATGTGTGGTCGCGCCATGTCTGCAATAATTTGATTTTCACCGGAGGCCGCAATGGGGTTTATCGTCATACTGGCATTTGTGGGTATCTTGGCTAGCCTGGCATCCGCGCTGGTTTTCCTGATGCGCGACAGGGGGGGTAGTAACCGCACGGTAAACGCATTGACCGTGCGGATCGGGTTGTCAATTGTGCTGTTCCTATTTGTGCTGTTTGCCTGGCATATGGGTTGGATACAAAGCACAGGTGTTCAGTACCACCGGCTATAAGGCCGGTTTGCAAGGTCCTGATTACAGGCCTGCGTGCGGTTTACCGGCAAGCCGGTGCCGCCGGTAAACCATGGTTGTTGTTGCCAAACCCCATACGCATAACACCTTAGACGTCAGAACCAGTACACATAGATGTACAGCCCCAGCCATACCACGTCTACGAAGTGCCAATACCAGGCCGCGCCTTCAAAGCCGAAGTGGTGATCAGCGGTAAAGTGCCCGCGGATCATGCGCAGCAGCACCACAGTCAAGAATACCGACCCCAGGATAACGTGGAACCCGTGGAAGCCGGTCAGCATATAGAAAATGGAGCCAAACGCACCCGAATCGAAACGCAGGTTCAGATCGCGGTAGGCGTGCATGTACTCGTAGCTTTGGCAGAAAATAAAGGTAAGGCCCAGTGCAACCGTAAGCCCCAGCCAAAAAATGGCCGACCCGCGCTTTGCCGCGCGAAGCGCATGGTGCGAGATGGTGAGCGTCAAGCCCGAGGTAAGCAGCAGGGCGGTGTTGATGGTGGGCAGCCAGAAGGGGCCAACCGTTTTATATTCTTCTACGACACCCGCGGGCCCCAGATTTGGCCAAGTGCCGGAAAAGTCGGGCCACAATAGAATTTGGTGATCCAGGTTGCTAAGCCACGGTGTGGTGACTTCGCGCATGTACCACAACGTGAAGAAAAACGCCGAGAAAAACATGACCTCGGAGAAAATGAACCAGGCCATGCTCCAGCGGTAGGCCGAATCCACACGCTTGCTGTTAAGCCCCGCTTCGGATTCGTGGATGGCCTCGCGGAACCACAGATACAGGGACACGAACAGGCAGCCTACACCAGTCAGAAACGTCCAGTAGCCTACGGTGTAGTGATTAATCCAAAGTGCCGCACCCACCAGGCAAAGCAGCAATGAAACGCTGGTTCGAATTGGGTGTGCAGACTCCCCAGGTATGAAATAGTAGGGTGCCTCTTTGCCCGGAACCGCTTGACTTGCACTCATCGTCGTCTCCTGCGCGATTATTGTTTAGTTGTCTTGGTTGCCACCGCTGCGGCCCCGCCGTCAGCTGTAGTAAGACACCAGCCAGCCCGCAACCTTGATCAGCACCACAACCAGCACAACAGCAGCAATAATGCCGGCAATGATCAGATGAACGGGGTTGAGCGTGGCAGTGTCTTTGGTGTGTCCCTTGCGTTTGCGCACGCCGAACATCCCCCATGCGACGGCCTTGAGCGTCTGGAAAAAGTTCAGCTTGCGCTTGGTTAACTTCCGAATGTCGTCATTCATACATCAGGGTCAGCCAATACCGTTGCGCGCCCGCCAGAATGTCCACGCCACCAGCGCGATCACAAAAATGACCAGAATAATGGCGGTACGGCGATTCTTTCGGCGTTGCTCCGGTGTCATGGCTGACCAGTTTCCCTTTATTTCACAACGGGCGGTGTTTCAAATGTGTGCCAGGGTGCCGGGGACGGAATCGTCCACTCGAGCCCTTGGGCACCCTCCCACGATTGTGCGGCGGCGGGCTGCCCGTGCCCACGCCATGCCTTCACGGCCAGGTACAGGAAAATGAGTTGCGAGAACCCGAACCAGAAGGCGCCAATGGAGGCGATCACGTTGAAGTCGGTGAACTGTACGGCGTAGTCGGCGTAGCGGCGTGGCATACCGGCCAGGCCCAGGAAGTGCATCGGGAAGAATGTGACGTTGAACGAGATGATGCTATTCCAGAAGTGCCACTTGCCCAGGCGCTCGTTGTACATGCGGCCCGTCCATTTGGGGATCCAGTAGTAGGCCCCCGCATACATCCCGAATAATGAGCCGGCCACCATCACGTAGTGGAAGTGCGCAATGATGTAGTAGGTGTCGTGCACGGCGATGTCGATGGGCGCGACCGCAATGATGAGGCCGGTGAAGCCGCCAATGGTAAATACGAAGATAAACGCAATGGCAAACAGCATGGGGGTTTCGAAGGTAAGCGAACCCCGCCACATGGTAGCCACCCAGTTGAAGATTTTCACGCCGGTGGGGATGGCGATAAGCATCGTGGCGTACATGAAGTACAGCTGCGCCGTAACCGGCATGCCGGTGGTGAACATGTGGTGCGCCCACACCAGGAACGACAGAATGGCGATGGCGGCCGTGGCATACACCATGGACGCGTAACCAAACAGTGGCTTGCGCGAAAAGGCCGGTACCACGGCAGAAATAATGCCAAATGCCGGCAAAATCATTACATAGACTTCAGGGTGCCCGAAAAACCAGAATACGTGCTGGTAAAGAACCGGGTCGCCGCCGGCAGCGGCGTTAAAGAAAGTGGTGCCAAAGTGGCGGTCGGTAAGCAGCATGGTGACGGCCGCGGCCAGCACCGGCATAATCGCCAGCAAAAGGTAGGCGGTGATGAGCCACGTCCAGCAGAACAAGGGCATTTTCATCATTGTCATACCCGGTGCGCGCATGTTAAGCACGGTGACAATGATGTTGATGGCGCCCATGATGGATGACGCGCCCAGAATGTGTACCCCGAAGATGGCGAAGTCCATGCCGGGGCCCATTTGCAGCGATAACGGGGCGTACATGGTCCAGCCGGCAGCGTTGGCGCCGCCCGGCACAAAGAACGACACCGTGAACAGGGTGGCACCCACGGGCAGCAGCCAGAAGCTGAGGTTGTTCATGCGGGCAAAGGCCATGTCGGATGCGCCAATTTGAAGCGGAATCATCCAGTTGGCAAAACCGACAAACGCCGGCATGATGGCGCCGAAAATCATGATCAGGCCATGCATGGTGGTGAACTGGTTGAACAGTTCAGGCTGGAAAAACTGCAGCCCCGGCGAAAACAGCTCGGTGCGCACCAGCAATGCCAATACCCCTCCTTCCAACAACATGAAGAAGGAAAACAGCAGGTACATCGTGCCGATGTCTTTGTGGTTGGTTGCGAAAACCCACCGTCGCCAACCTGTAGGGCGTTCGTGCTCAACGTGCCCTTCACTGGCCGGGATGTGGTCTACAGTTACGCTGCTCATTGTGGACTCCTTTCCTGCGTTCCGGGCCGCGGTCTGGGCGCCCCGGTGTAAAAAGTGGATAGGTTTCAGGCCGAACCTAGCGCAAGGCCAGCACGTCGGCAGGCTGTACGACCGGATCTTCACCCTTGCCCGCGTTGCTCCAGGCATTGCGTGTGTAGGTGATCACTGCAGCTATTTCGGTGTCGTTCAGCTGATCACGGAAGGCCGCCATGGCGGTCCCCGGATGGCCGTTCAGTACGGTCAGGATCTGCTGTTCCATGGGGGCCAGTACGTATTCGGTGTCGCCATCAAGTGCCGGGAATACAGGTGGCATGCCCTGGCCATTGGCTTGGTGGCAGGCTACGCAGTGCGTGCCGTATACCGATTCACCGCGCGCGATGAGCTCGTCGGCTTCCCATACTTTTGAGGGATCGTCGGACGCTTGTGCCATGGCTTGCTTCTGACTGGCTGCCCAGGCGTCGAAGTCCTCTTGGGAGACGACATCAACCACAATAGGCATGAACGCGTGGTCGCGGCCGCACAGTTCGGCACACTGGCCCCGGAACGTGCCGATTTCTTCAGCACGGAACCAGGTGTCGCGCAGGAAGCCGGGCATGGCGTCTTGTTTGACACCAAAATGCGGCACCATCCAGGCGTGAATGACGTCATTGGACGTAAGGACGATACGTACCTTTTTATCGACCGGCACCACCAGTGGGTTGTCGACTTCCATCAGATAGGTGGTGCCTTTTGGCGCATTGCCCTCGATTTGATCGCGGGGGGTCGACAGATTGGAAAGGAAGTTGACCCCCGCAGCGGGGCCGTCAACATATTCGTAGCCCCACTTCCACTGATAACCCGTGACCTTGACCGTGAGGTCGGCACTGGTGGTGTCCTTCATGGCCACTACCGTGCGGGTGGCCGGCAGGGCCATGGCAATGACAATGATGAACGGGATGACGGTCCAGGCGATTTCGACGCCGATATGTTCGTGGAACTTTGCCGGAGTGGGGTGGCGGGATTTGCGGTGCATGATGATGGAATACACCATGGTGCCGAAGACGCCGATGAAAATTGCGGCGCAGACACTTAACAACATCCAGTGCAGCCATTCGATGTCACGGGCGATTTCAGTGACCCCGTCTGGCAAATTCAGCTGATTAACCCGTGGCCCTCCTGGCATGTCCTCCACTTGTGCACTGGCGATACACGACCATGCCAACAACGCGCCCGTGCCCAGAAACCGTCTCAACGTCTTCATGCTTTCCTCTTTTTTATGGTGGGCTTAGAAAAACTTGATTTTTGTCAACTAAGTGCGCCGTTGAATGCTGCTTTGCGCGTTTTTTATTTTCGGCAGGTTTTATAGTTGAATCTGGGTGTTTGCCTGCTCTATATATAGTATCGACAAATTATAGCCATCCGACAACCGTTCTGCACACTTAAACCCCCTTCCCCATCAGGGTTTACGCTGCACGGATGGCACGCCCAAGTCGCTGCCTCTATTACAATGGCCGCATGAAACGACCAGTGCCACGCACGATGGTATCGGCCATAGAGCAACGATATCAACGGCTTATCCCTCAAATACAGCAGCTGCCTCATCGGGGCTCGCGCCCCTTGACCGTGGCCGGACGCGTCGCAGGTTGGG
>JAJUIY010000262.1 GCA_029267415.1 Alcaligenaceae bacterium | reverse complement strand
GCCTTTGTCCACGTGGTACTGCCACTGGCGCTGCCTGGCTTGCTAACGGTAGTCGTGTTTGCCTTTACCTTGTCCAGCAGTGAATTCATTTATGCGCTGGCTTTTATTACCCATTCCGCAGATAAAACCGTCAGCATCGCCATCCCAACCGAGCTGATTCGCGGAGACGTCTACCACTGGGGGCCCTTACTGGCCGGGGCATTGATTGCCAGTATCCCCATTGCGGTGCTGTACACCTTCTTTATTGACCACCTGGTTGCCGGCCTGACGGCCGTGGCGCGTAACGGCTCGACTTAACAAAACACAACAATTGCTTTCGTGCATTAACGGTATTCTATATTCCGTCAGGTTGGTGCATGGAGGATCAAATGCAACGTACAAGCAATAAAATCAGGGCCGTTATCTCGCTAAGCATACTTATGATGGCGCTGGGCGGATGCAAGAAAGAAGAAGGGCCCGCTGAAAAAGCCGGTAAGGAAATCGACAAGGCGGTGAGCGACGCCGGCAAACAATTAGAATCAATTGGAAAAGAAATACAAGGCAACGTGAGATAATCACACTCTTTCAGAAGCCGTCGGCCCCCCACAAGGGCAGGCCTATTGATGGCAATCAACGCCTGACCGAGGTTTGTATTTCATGATCAGCCCCGAAACACTGCTTGTGCTGAGCCATCCTGTTGTGGTGGCTATTATGGGCGGTGCGATCGTGCTTACCCGCTATTACGATCCGGCGCGACCGCGCTATCTGCTTTACATCGGCCTGGCTTACCTGGCGTACAGCGCCGGCGTTGCCCTGCAAAAAATCGGGTTGCCGCCGTCGTCGGTCGCGTTCGTCCTGATTTCGGGACTGTTGTATTTGACATCAATCGTACTGGTCACCCACGGGATCGTCAGCTTATCGGGAAGCCGATATCCCCTGTGGTTTCCGTTGCTGATGGTGGCCGGCATGCTCGCCGCGCGCACCTATTACTTTTACATTGAGCCCAATGCCTTTGCCCGTTTCTTGGCCTTGCACACCGCGGTCACCCTGGCAATGCTGCACGGCGCTTGGTATGCGCGTTCATTATTGACGAAACGGGCACCCAAAAAAGTGATGTATGGGGCGTTTCTGTTTTTAGCGTTAAGCATTGTGCCCCGCATCTGGTTGGCCCTGGGCAACCCCTCGCCCGGCCACGTACTAAACATGGAACTGTACTGGGCGCTTACCCAAGCCAGCATATACGTGTTTTCGCTGGTGTTCGGCATTGCCCTGATTCTGACCATTATGCAGCGTCGGGTTACCGAGCACCGCATCCGCAGTGAAACCGATCCGTTAACGGGCCTGCGCAACCGCCGGGGCTTTCTGGATTTAGCCTCGCGCCAGTTGCACCGTACGCGGCACTACGCCCTGATCATCGGTGACATTGACCACTTCAAAAAAGTGAACGATACCTATGGGCACCGAGTGGGCGATATCGTGCTGACCCAGGCAGCCAAAATTATTGACGACAGCATACGCTCGGGCGATATTTCCGGGCGTATCGGCGGTGAAGAGTTTGCCGTATTTTTACCCGATACGTCGCTGGACGATGCCTACCACATTGCCGAGCGGCTGCGGCACAATATTGAGCACTTTGTATTCCAGACGGGTAGTCAAGACGTGCGTTGCACCATAAGCCTGGGCGTGGGCGAATACGACAGCGCCACACCGTTGTCAGAAGCATTATGGGAGGCCGACGCGCAGCTATACCGCGCCAAACACGACGGCCGTAACCGGGTGACTCCGGCTGAAACGCACATGGACACGGCGGTGGCGCGTGTTACTTCGCACGTTGTCAGCGGGCCGGGAGTTTAGTGCAGCGGCACACAAGGCGATTCCGGGGCCCATGGCGCCATAGGCAACAGTGTGCGCACGGCTGATGGCCCAGGCCAACGGTAACTTAAGGCTCCTGCACCTTTGGCTCTGACAAGTCCAGGCAGGCGCTCACCTCGGCAAAGGCACTTTCTTGGGCCACGGTTTCATTACGCAGGTGCTTGGCCAGCTCGATGGTGGTTGAACCGCGCGTGAGCATCAGACAGGTAGACTCTTGGTTGATGATGCGGGTGGTGTGCCAGCAGCCCGGATTCATGCACAGCCCCTGGCCGGGGCTGACAATAAACGCTTTGATGGAGCGCGGATTGGGCGCGCGCACGTTTTGGCGCGACAACGCCACAATGTGAATAATTTGCGCGCCGCCTAGCGGCACAATGGCCTGCTGCGTTTTCCAATGGACTTCAAGCTCGGTAATGGCCGGGTCAGCGTTGCGATAATTAACCCAAAGGACTTCCGGAACGCCACCCTGCCCCACTTGAAAATAATGCTGGTGCCAGAAATCCGACGACGGGTTGCTGAAACCGGCGACCTCGTCGGACCAAGGGCGGCCAAGCATCTGACCGTAGGGCGCAAATGCGGACTGGGTAAGGGGTTCGGGCTGAATAAGAAGCATAGACCTTAATCACTAAACAGATTGCATCAACCCTGAAAGTATACG
>JAJUIY010000084.1 GCA_029267415.1 Alcaligenaceae bacterium | reverse complement strand
GGCGATGCTGACGGTTTTATCTGCGGAATGGGTAATAAAAGCCAGCGCATAAATGAATTCACTGCTGGACAAGGTAAAGGCAAACACGACTACCGTTAGCAAGCCAGGCAGCGCCAGTGGCAGTACCACGTGGACAAAGGCACGGAAACGGCTGTAGCCATCGATCATGGCTTGTTCTTCAATGTCGCGCGGAATCCCCTTGAAGAATCCCATCAGCAGCCACGTGCAAAAGGGCACAGTAAACGTCGGGTAGGCCACAATCAGCGCCCATAATGAATTTTGCAGGCCCAGAAATGCAATTACCTTCGAGAAGGGGATAAACAGCAAAGTGGGCGGCACCAGGTAGCTTAAGAAAATGCCGATGCCAAGCGTCTCGCCCCAGCCGCCGGCAATGCGCGCAAGCCCGTACGCGGCAGGAATGGACAGCACCAATGTGATCACTACTACCGCCAGCCCCACCCATGCCGTATTAAGCAGCCATTGCACAAACCTGCGACATGCCAATGCCTACTTGCACGCCTTGGTCCTGTCGGATTTCTAACAAGTCTTGCCAGGTGTCGGGGCCCTGCGGCATACTGGCTTTTTCCCAGAGTGATCGGCGATAGTCGCCGCAGTCGATCGTCCAGCCGTGGCAGAATGCATACCAGGTGTCCACCACCGGGTTGTAAGAAACGCGTTTGATGGGTTCAAATATCGTGCCAAACTGTTTGGCCGCTTCCTGGTTGATGTCGGCCATGTCCAGAACGTTGGGCGCAAACTGGGCGGCTTCGGGCCCTAATTCAATAATGTCATGGCCCGAACCGGCGGAAAGTTCCGACGTCGTAGTCGTGACCAAATCGACAATATTGATGTGATCCACGCTGACCTGGACGCCGTTTTCTTCACCCCATTGCTGGGCGAAGGCGTCAAACCACGCGTCGTAGGCGGGAACAAAATGGCTCCATTGCAATATCCGTAGTGTTTTGTCGGCGGCGGCATGCGCGGTGCCCAGGCGCAACCAGGGCAGGGCAACCGTGGCCAGGCCGGCCATACCCAGGGTTTGCAGGGCACGACGCCGAGAAGTAGAGCGAAGTACGGAAGACGGGTCGGAAAGCACTAAGCCCCGACGAGAGATGCGATGCGACATGGCCAACCTCCTGAGAAGTGGAGGGGGGAAGGTCGTCAGGACAACATTGCAGCGGCGGCGCAACCCCCTGAAGGGAATACAGTGGCGGCACGTCACGCATGAATGTCAATCGAGTATATCAGCGCCGCTCGCGGCCCCCGTGTTGTGTAGGGGTAAACGATAGTGGACCAGGGTGCTCCCGTCTGTTTGCACGGTTTCATTCGTTAGGTTTTCTTATACGATGCTTGCAAATCCCGCCATAAAGAACAACTTGGTGCGCCCACACCACCAGGAGACGCCTCATGTGGAATTTCAGTATCGGCACTTCGCTTACGCTGCTGGCGCGCACGATGCCGTTTGTGTTGTTGCGTTGCGGCGTGTATTTTGGCGTGTCCATGGCCTATGTGGTGTTCGCTGCGGTTGGGTCGGCACTGGGTTGGAGCATCGGAGCCCTGGGTGATCGCGACTTCCAGGCAGCCACCACACTTTGGGGAGGTGTGGCGGGGTTGGGTATCACGGCGTGGGGGGTGTTTCTGCTGCGCGAATACCTGCTGTACTTGGTAAAGGCCGCGCATATTGCCGCCATGGTTCAGCTTTTGGATGGGGGTGAGCTGCCGGCTGGAAAATCGCAGATCGATCACGCACGAAGCGTTGTGCAACACCGCTTTGGTCAGGCCAATGTTCTGTTTGTGATGGACCAGCTGGTCAAGGGCGTCATCACGGTTATTACCGGTGTGGTGCGTGGCATCAGCAACGTGCTGCCCATTCCCGGCATCACTCAGCTTGCCGGCCTGGTGCGCGCTTTTTTGCGTTTGGCCGTGGGCTTGGTCGACGAGGTTATCCTGGCCTATGCCATCCGTACCGATAGCCACAACCCGTGGCAGTCGGCCCGAACGGCTCTGGTGTTGTATGCCCAAAACGCACCGGGCATGTTAAAGAACGCGGCGTGGCTGACGGCAATGATGTATGCCCTGTCGTTGCTGGTGTTTGTGCTGTTTTTAGCGCCTGCGGCGGCCCTGGTTTACCTGTTACCGGGCTCGTGGGGTGCGGCGGCGGCCGTATTTGCCCTTGTTTTTGCCTGGGCGCTGAAAGCATCGATAATGGAACCGTTCGCCGTAGCCTGCCTTCTGCAGGCGTACTTCGGGGCCATTGAGGGGCAGCAGCCAGATCCGCAATGGGAAGCCCGGCTGGATGGTTTGTCCGGCAAATTTACCCAACTGAAAGAAAAGGCTGCCACATGGGCAGGTAAGAGTGCGTCGCCGGATCAGGGCCCCTCGGCATCAGGGGCGGGTTCGCCGTAGGGCCGGTCATGGCGGGCCGCCCTTTGCCCCTCATTGTCGATGCGTTACCTTTGCCCACGCAGGCGTGATGCCGGGGCACGATCAGGCCGTGACGGCACTTAACCGTTAATTGATTATCCAATCTGGGCTTGCAGGTAATTGGGCAGTCCCATTTGCTTGATCAGGTTAAGTTGCTGTTCCAGCCAGTAGGCGTGGTCCTCTTCGGTATCTTTAAGCTGGGCAAGCAAGATGTCGCGTGTTACGTAGTCGCCGAGCCGCTCGCACAGGGCCATGGCGGCTTTCAGGTTTTCTTGTACCTGGTATTCGAGCTCAAGGTCGCGGCGCAGCATCTCTTCTACCGTTTCACCCGGCGTAAATTCTAGCGGGCGCATATCGGGCTTGCCCCCCAAAAACAGGATGCGGCGCAAGATGTCGTCGGCGTGTTGGCCTTCTTCTTCCATCTCGTGGTTGATGCGGTCGTAAAGCCGCTGGTAGCCCAAATCTTCGTATTGCCGCGAATGCAGAAAGTACTGGTCGCGCGCAGTCAGCTCACCACGTAAAAGTTCTCTGAGGGCGTCGATGATTTCCGGGTGACCTTGCATAAGAGCTTCTCCAATGTCGGTGCCGGGCAAATTGTCGGCGGGTAAATGCGCAGGCAGTGTGCGGCAAGCGCGCAAGACGGGCGGCGTTGGACCTGGGCGCGTCGGCAAGCCATGGCCCTGCCTCTAGAGGCAGTATAGCCCGGCCGCCTTTAAAAGGTGGACGCCCGACAAGAAGGCGCCGCTGCTCGTACGTTGGGTCTGACTCGGCACATTTGCCGACGCCTTGAGCGTAAACTACCGGCATGAAACGGGTACTGATTGCATTGAACAAGCCCTACGACGTTCTGACCAAGTTCACGGACGATCAGGGCCGGGCTACCTTGAAGGACTTTGTCCCTGTGCCGGATGTTTATCCGGCTGGCCGCCTGGACCGTAACAGCGAGGGTTTGTTGCTGCTTACAAACGACGGTGGATTGCAGGCTCGCATTGCCGAGCCACGCTACCGCATGCCCAAAACGTATTGGGCGCAGGTGGAAGGCACCCCGTCGCCAGAACAGCTCCAACGTTTGCGTGATGGCGTCATGCTTAAGGACGGCATGACCCAGCCTGCCGATGTGCGGCAAATGGCTGAACCGGCAATATGGGACCGCCATCCGCCCATTCGGTATCGGGCCAGCATTCCTGCTGCATGGCTTAGTATCACGATCATCGAAGGGCGTAACCGCCAGGTGCGTCGCATGACGGCCGCCGTAGGCCTGCCAACGTTGCGCCTTGTGCGTGTGCGGATTGGCCCGTGGGAGCTGGGTGACCTGCAGCCCGGCCAGTGGCGTGAGCTGCGTTCGGTGCGGTAATCAACGGTGGGCAGCCTGCTGGTGTGATCATCACGTTGCCATGCGTTTATTTGTTGCTGCCGGCATCGTTTTCCAGCCTTTCCAGTATGGGGCAGTCGGGCCGCTCGTCGCCCGCGCAGCAGTCAATCAGTGTTTGCAAGGTGTTGGCCATCTGTTGCAGGCTACTGATCTTTTCTCGCAAATCGTCAATATGGGCTTGCGCCAACTGCTTGACGTCCGCACTGTGGCGTTTGTCGTTGTCCCACAGTTCCAGCAAGTTTTGCACTTCTGCCAGCGAAAACCCCAGGTCCCGCGCCCGCCGGATAAAGTGGAGGCGATGCACGTCGATATCGGTGTACAGCCGGTACCCGGACGCGCTGCGTCGTGCGGGTGGCATTAGCCCCGTCTGCTCGTAGTAGCGGATCATCTTGGCCGATACGCCCGAGGCCTTGGCAGCTTCTCCGATATTCATGGGGCAGAATTCCTGTTGGTATGGCAAATGCGTTTACAGATCTGCGTGTGCGGACATCATGAGGGGCGGCTTGAAGCGGCGCAAGCGCAAGGCGTTGCTTAGTACAAACACACTGGATAGTGCCATGGCGCCCGCTGCGAAGACGGGTGACAGCAAAATCCCGTACGCGGGGTACAGCACGCCTGCCGCCACCGGGATCAATGCGGTGTTGTAGGCAAACGCCCAGAACAGGTTCTGATGGATGTTGCCGATGGTGGCGCGCGACAAGGCAATGGCCGAGGGCACGCCTTGCAGGTTACCGGACATCAGCACCACATCGGCAGCCTCGATGGCGACGTCAGTACCAGTGCCGATGGCTACGCCCACATCGGCCTGCGCCAGGGCCGGGGCGTCGTTAATGCCGTCACCGACAAACACCACGTTGCCATATCGGGCCTGCAGTGTCTGTACGGCCTCTACTTTCCCGGCAGGCAGAACTTCAGCCACCACGTCATCAATGCCCAGCCGTGCAGCAATGGCATTGGCCGTGCGGGCGTTGTCGCCGGTGATCATGGCGACTTTCAGGCCCAATTCGTGCAGGGCGCGAATGGCCGCTGGCGTGCTGGGTTTGATAGGATCTGAAACGGCAATAATGGCGGCCAGTTTGCCGTCAATCGCGGCATACAAGGGTGTTTTACCTTCGTCGGCCAGGCGTTGGGCAACATCACGGAACACCCCCACATCCAGGCCCAGCTGTTGCATAAAGCGGTCGGCACCTACCTCTACCCGTATGCCGTCAACCTGTGCCCGAACACCCATTCCCGTGACGGACTCGAAGGCCTCGGGCGCGGGCACGGCAATGCCTTCTTTGTCGGCGGCCGCCACAATGGCTCTGGCAATGGGGTGTTCCGAACGTGATTCGACGGCCGCCACAGCGCTCAGCACGCGTGCCCGTTCGGCGCCGTCGGCCACGTGTAGATCGGTCAGGGTCGGGTGGCCCTCGGTGAGGGTGCCGGTTTTATCCACGGCCACCACGCGGGCGTCTTTCAGCAATTGCAGTGCGTCACCTTTGCGAAAGAGTATGCCCAGCTCGGCGCCACGCCCGGTACCCACCATAATGGAGGTTGGGGTGGCCAGGCCCATGGCGCAGGGGCAAGCAATAATCAGGACGGCCACGGCGTTAACCAGGGCGAAGGTCAGTGCCGGCGACGGTCCGATAAAAAGCCAAACCAGAAAGGTCAGGGCAGCCGCTGCCATGACAGCCGGCACAAACCACATGGTGACCTTGTCGACCACCGCCTGTATGGGTAGCTTGGAACCTTGTGCCTGCTCAACCAGCCGGATAATTTGGGCCAGCACGGTTTGGTCGCCCACGGCCGTGGCGCGCAAGGTGAAGGCGCCGGTCTGGTTCACGGTGCCGCCCACGACGGCGCTGCCGGGCGTTTTTTCCACGGGTACCGGCTCGCCGGTAATCATGGATTCGTCCACAAAACTTTGCCCATCAACCAGTTCACCGTCTACCGGGATACGTTCGCCAGGGCGCACCTCGATCATGTCGCTGAACACCACCGCTTGAATCGGAATTTCCGTAAAGCCGCCGTCGCGGGAGACGCGCGCGGTACGGGGCTGCAGCCCAACCAGGCGCGTGATGGCTTCCGAAGTGCGGCCCTTGGCACGGGCTTCCATATACCGGCCCAGCAGAATCAGGGCCACAATGACGGCGGCGGCTTCAAAGTAGACGTTCACCGTGCCTGCGGGCAGTACCCCCGGAATAAACGTGGCGACCGTGGAATACCCATACGCGGCCAGGGTGCCTACCGCCACCAGCGAGTTCATGTCCGGGGCGCCGCGTAACAGTGCGGGGAAGCCATGCACATAAAACCGGCGGCCTGGAAACACGAGCACCAGTGTGGTCAGTATAAATTGCAGTATCCAGCTGACTTGCGTTGTGATGGTCCGTTCTACCAGCGCGTGCATGCCAGGAATCAGATGCGAGCCCATTTCAATCACGAAGACGGGCAGCGTTAAGGCCAGCGCTATAAAGAAGTCGCGCTTCAGGGTGGCCTGCTCGTGCTCTTTTTCGGCAGCCTTGGCATCGTGGGCGGCGTCGGTGGGTTCAGGCAGGCGTGCACCAAAGCCTATTTTTTGCACGGCTGTGATCAACGCCTGCGGGCTGGCCACGCCTTCCACCGTGGCGCGCTCGGTGGCCAGGTTGACGCTTGCCGACGTTACCCCGGGCACGGAGGAAAGTGCGCGCTCAACACGCGCCACACAGGATGCGCAGCTCATGTCCTGAATGGCAAGCTCAATGGTTTTGGTGGGGACGTCAAAACCAATTTTGCGCACTGCCGCCACCAGGTCGCCGGGGTCCACCCCACGTTCCAGGTCGATATCGGCACGTTCGGTTGCCAGGTTGACGGCCACGTCGCTGACGCCGGGCACACGGCGCAGCGAGCGCTCGACACGCCCCACGCACGATGCACAATGCATGCCCGTAATGGGCAGCGTCAGGTGTACCGTCTGATTCGCCGGATTAACTGCACTCATGAAACTTCCTTGCCTGAATGACATTTACAGCCATAGCTTAAACCTTACCATTGTGGGAAGGTCAAGCCGGAGGACGGCAGGGTGGCGTCGGCGTCATCGGTGCTTGTTAAACCCGTGCCTGTTAAAACCGTGCCTGTTAAAACCGTGCTTGTTAACTACTCACTTCAGGCGACGCAGCCCCGGTGTGCAACGGTACTTAATTAAAGGTTAGGGCAGCCCGACGGTTAGGGCAGCCCGACACTTAGCTTTGCGGTTCTTCTGCCGGGGTCACCGCCAATTGGCGCCAGTGGCGAAAGGCGAAGTGCTGGGGCAGTCCGTTCAGGGCGGCATCGCCGTAGCCGGCCTCGTGCAATACAAACCGTACGCCGACCGCCTGCGCGCACTGTGCATCCACCGAGGTGTCGCCAAAGTACAGGCACTGGCCGGGCTCAAGGTCCAGCATGCGCATGGTTTCAAGCAGGGGCACGGGTGACGGTTTGGCTTCGGCCCAGGTATCGCACCCGGTCACGAAGGCGAACTGGCTCAGGATGCCGGTTTTTTGCATGGCCGTTAACGCATTGGCGCGCATCTTGTTGGTGCAAATGCCCAGACGCAAACCGGCCTGACGGCAGGCGTCCAGGATGGCTTCCACGTCGTCGTAAAGACAGGTGTTGGCGTGGGCAATGTTGGTGTAGTGCTTCACATACAGGCGGTGCAACGCGTCAACATTGGCAGGTATGGTCCATCCCATATCGGCGGCAATCGACCGGATGATGCCGGCACCCGTTCCGTGCAGGTCGTCGGGGAAGTAGTCGTCCGGCAGCCGGCCAATCCCCGCTTCGTCAAAGGCCAGCCGCATGCCGTGCAAGATGTCGGCGGCACTGTTGATCAAGGTGCCGTCCAGGTCAAATACGATGCCTTCAACGTTTTCCAGCATCATGGGATGCAAGGTAAGCGCCGCTGTATCGGGCGCGTCGCCTTGCCGGGTTGCCGTCGTGGCGACCTGTTCGAAAGTCTGGGTATCTGTCGTCATCAAATTTTCTTAATCCATGTGTTCGGTGTGTTGTCGTGGCAGGGGCTTGCCGTCAAGCGCGCTTAAGCAGGCCTTCCGGGGTGGCGGCGTAGCCCGTCAGGGTACGGTCCATGTAGCGCATCCGCCATGTCAACATTTTCTGGGCATATTCCAGCATCACCGTCTGATAGGCCGGGTCGTGCGCCACGTTTTGAAACTGGCCCGGATCGGCCGTCAGGTCAAAGAACAGGGGGTCGCCCTTCGCAAAGTGCACATATTTGTAGCGGTGGTCCTGGATGACCGCAAGCGAACTGTCATCCAGCCCGGTGCCCACGTGCGCTTCCGGGTGCGAGTAGAAAATATTGCGGAAGTCGAATTCGTAATGGACTTCGGTGCGCCAGCCTTCGGGTGTGCGCCCATTCGTAACGAAAGGCAGCAACGACTCGCCGTCGCAGGTGCGCGGAACGGGCAGGCCCATCCATTCCAATATGGTGGGCATGGTGTCCACGGTTTCAGTAAATTCCCGTACGATTGTATCGCGCGTTCCATCGGCTTCTTTGCGCGGGTCGCGGATAATCATGGGAATGTGGTAGCTCTGGTCGAAGTAGCCGATCTTGCCCAGCAGGTGGTGGTCGCCCAGTTGCTCGGCGTGGTCGCTGGTAAAAATAACGAGCGTGTCTTCCCACTGTCCGGTTTCTTCGAGGAAGTCAAAAATGCGGCCCAGTTGGGCGTCCACTTCGCTCATCAGGCCGTAATAGGTGGCGCGCATTTGTTTGACTTCTTCAATCGACATTTCGCTGCCAAGGCCTTTGCCGTGGCGAAAGAAACGATCGCGCGATACCGACTGCAGGTAGTAGTCCAGCAAGGGGTGCTGGGCCGCTTCTTCTTCAACGCTGGCGGCGCGAATCGGTTCCGGGCTGTCGGCCGGATCGTACATGCTGTTCCACGGCTCGGGTGCAATAAAAGGCGGATGGGGGCGGTAATAGCCCAGGTGCAGAAACCACGGCTTGTGGCGCACGCCGTGCAGGTATTCCAGGGCTTTCTCGGTAAAGAACGATGTATCGGAATAGTCGGCCGGTACCTGCGAGGCACTGGCCGTGGCGCCGATAATTTCTGGATCATTATCGCGGGGCAGCCACATGTCGTCGGGGGTGTCCGGCATGTCGGGCCAGTGGCGCGACGCCCAGGCAAAGTACGCCTCCATTTTCAGGCCCCAGGCACCCACCAGCCGCCAGCCTTCCATTTCGCCGCCCAGCACACGGAAGCGTGGATCACCATGGTCGGTGTAGCGCGGGTCCGGTGTGGTGGTGGTATAGCCCACCAGCGCCGGCTCGTAGCCGCCTTTGCGTGATTCCCATGCAATATTGGTGTGCCGTGCATCCAGCGGAATGGTGTTTTGGACAACGCGGTGGTTCATCATGTACATGCCCGTCAGCAGGCTGGTGCGCCCTGGGCCGCACGGTACAGCTTGGG
>JAJUIY010000182.1 GCA_029267415.1 Alcaligenaceae bacterium | reverse complement strand
TCGCCCACCGCCCACGCGCGGCCGTTGGCATCGCCGGCAATATCAAACAAGGGCGCGTTCTCGGGGCAGTTGGCGTACGTGCCCGTATCGGGGTTTACTACCCCACCGCGTGCCGGCCGCATCGGCGCTGCTGCCGAAGTGCAGGATGCTGCCTTCGTCTCCAACCACCACAACATGGTTACTGTTGGCCCAGCCCGACCAAAGCACGGTGCCTTCGGGCGTAGCGATGTCGGTGACACGTCGCCAGGCAGCGCGATGTGGAGCGGCCGGGTCGCCCGCTTGCGCAAGGTGGCGAAATAACTGACGGCGCGTCGGGTTGGCGCAATGGTTGCACAGGCGCGGAAGGTAAAAATAATAGCTGTTGGGGTAATCGCCTTCGCCCTCGTCTTCGTCCCAGTTGGGACCCCAGGTGGGTTTGACGTTAGGCCGCATCCACGGGTCGGTACCGGACAGCAACGCTTCACTGACGTTGTATTCCCGAGGGATGCCGTAGTCTTCAACAGTGGGTTGGCGGCCCAGGCGCAAGGCGCCTTCTTCGTCAAAACCGCCGCCCATGTTTTGGCAGTCGCGCGGGTAACCCATACCGGGTTGGGTTTCGACGTTATTCCAGTACATGTACTCGCGGCCGTTTCGGGTTGGTCCTCATCAGCTTGCAGGCCGAACTGCAGGTATGGCATCCGATGCACTTGTTCAAGTCCAGCACCATACTGATCTGGCGGGTAACTGCCATGATTTTCTCCTTGCTCAAGTGTTAGCGGATGCTTGTTCCGGCATGTGACCGTAAAACACGCTGGAATCCACGCGCTCGATGTCGTAACTACTTTCTGATGTCAGTTGGTTGGCGTTCCACTTGTTGTAATTGAATTTCAGATGCCCCCAACCGCCCACCAGCTCGAGCGGCTGCAACAAGGTTGCCATGGAGTTGTTCATGGGCTTGCGCTGAATGTACTGGTGTGGCTCCCAGCCGTGCTCCATCATGATGGTATTTTCCGGAAGGCTGGGATAAAACTTGGCCTGCGCGTAGAACTCGCCCGTGTTATTGAACAGGCGGACATGGTCGCCATCTTTGATACCGCGCTCGGCAGCCAGCTTGGGGTTGATGTAAATGTTGGGCTCACCGCGCTGCAGGCGCATCATGAATTTATTGGACCGCCAGTTGGAGTGGATACCCCAGCGCGCGTGCGGCGAATAAAGCACGAACGGGAAGTTGGATGCATTCGCTCCGGCGTGTAGGCGTGCAGTGGGCACGGTAGATTTCAATTTGACGAAGGGCGGGTGGTCGCAATAAAAGGTGATGCGTCCAGTAAGCGTTTCGTACGGGTTCTTGTCGACTGTTTGCGCTGTGAAGGCGTGATAAGGCTCGTCCGGTGGCAATGGCTGATTAAGCCCGGCTTTTTCGTTCATGACAATAAAGCCTTTCCCCGCGGGCAATGGCGCGCTCCTGTATTTTTTTGGCCAGCAGCGCCATGATGTCCCAATCGGGCTTGGATTCGCCCGCCGGGTCGACGGAACGCGTAAACACATTACAGAAGCGGTGGTAGCCCTGGGTGCGCAGGTCCCAGGCTTCGTAATGGCTGGCAGCCGGCAGCACATAATCGGCCCATTCAGCGGTGGAGTCCATCCGAACGTTCACGTTCACGTAAAGCTCGCTGGCTTGCTCAAGGTGGGCGGCCCGGTATCGGTCGGACATCTTGTTGCGTCGGAAGGTGTTGTCGGCCACCGAGATCATGCCTTTGACATCACCGTGATAGGACGCGAAAAGAGGCGCTGGAGGGGCGTTTAAACAGAGAAGTGAAGGGGAGTGAAGAGGGGTGCAAGGGAATGCAGGAGGGGTTGGTGCAATGTCGGCTTACGCCGTATGGCCAATGCAACTTGTGTGGGCGGTACGAAAGGCCGCCTGATGTTGGAGGAAAAGAAGGGGTGCGGAAGGCGGTGACACCTTCCGCGATGTGTGCATGATGTGATGACTAGGCGTCGACCGGCTCTACGCGTTCGTGAAGCACGCGCCGGCAATCCATTTCGAATTCCATGTCGATTACCGGGGGGCGCACATAGTGCCAGGTCAGACCGAAGCGCATGGCGCCCCGCTTGGCAAACTCTTCTTCCAGGAAGGGATGCGGGTTATGCACAATGTAGAGTTGTGTGCCGGTACAGTCGTCCCAGTTATACCCCAGCACCGCCATGCGCCGCTCCATTTCGGCCAATACCCAACGGCCCTTTTCGTGGATGGCGTCGGGGGAAATGTCCTGGTAGCGAACCAAGTGATCCTTGTAGTTGCCTTTGCCTTCCGGCACTTCGCTGCTGCCGGCCACGACAAACGTGTTTTCGTCTGTATCGCACGGCACCGTATAGCTGAAGGCATAAAAACTGGGCTCGGTCGGCGGATTAACGGCGGGGGCCACGTTACTGCGTGCCACCGGATTGTTGACGCCGTCGCAAATGCCCCAGTCCTTCAAGGTTTGCACGTATTCAGCGTTGAAGCTGGAAAACCCGGTTTCACTGACCGGCGCGGGCGAGCGCAGTTCGCAGGCGCAAAACGCGGTCAGGGGTCGGCCTTCAGCTTCCAGGATTTTCTGGATTCGGGCGAAGCCTTCTTTGACCGGCACCGGTTCGGAGAACACGACACGCCGGATGGTGTACCCGGGTTGGGCAGCAACGCCGCCCGAGTACTGCAGGACACCGCTGGGCACGTATCGGTAACCACCGGCTTCAAAAACAGTCGCTTTAACCACAATAGCTTCCTCAGAATAAAAGATCGGGCACAACCATGCTGATCCAGGGGATGTAGGTGATCAGCATCAGTGCGATGAACATCAGCAAGACGGTAGGCAGTGACGCCCGGAACACTTGTCCCAGCGTCATCCCCGAAATCCCCATTGCCACGAACAGGTTAAGGCCGACGGGAGGCGTCAACATACCCACGGACAGGTTAACCAGGGTAATGACACCGTAATGAATGGCGTCTACGCCGACTTGCGCAGCAATAGGCTGCATTAGCGGAGCCAAAACAATAATGGCGGACGCGCTGTCAAGGAACATCCCTGCCACCAGCATGATCACGTTGAACAAGGCAAGGATAGCAACAGGAGATTCGAACCCGGACAGGACTTGGCTGGCTAACGCCTGGGGTGCACCCGTACTTGCCAGGATCCACGAGAACGCGGAGGCGCCGGCCGTGATGAGAAGCAAGATGCCGGACATCAGTCCGCTGCCCTTCAGCACCTCAAAGCACGTCTTCAACGAGATGGTTCGGTACACCACGGCACCCACAAACCACCCATACAAGCAGGCCGCCGCGGCCGATTCGGTGGGGGTGAAAATACCGGAGTAAATTCCACCCAGCAAAATCGTGGGCAAGCCCATACCCCAGCCGGAGCGTTTTACCGCCGTCCATATTTCAGCCAGTGTCGGGAATGACTCGCGCGGGTACCGCTTGATCGAGGCATACACGATGCAATACGAGATCAGCAGGGTGGCGATCAGCAGTGCGGGGAGGATACCGGCGGCAAACAGGCGACCAACCGAGGTACCGGTTACCGAGCCGTAGATAATAAGCGCAATACTGGGCGGTACGATGGGCCCCAAGGTGCCCGCCGTGGCAATCAGGCCAATTGAAAAGCTTTTGCTGTAGCCGGCCGCAACCAGTGCGGGGAACATAATGCTGCCAATCGCGATTACCGTGGCCGGGCTGGAGCCGGAAATTGACCCGAAGAACAGGCACGACAGCACCGTGGCGGCCGCCAGGCCCCCCGGCACCCAGCCAATCAGGGCGCGGGCAAGGTCAATAAGGCGCTCGGATAGTCCCCCGATGCGCATGAGCTCGGCGGCAAGAATAAAGAAAGGAATGGACATCAGGGAAAAGTTGTTCATCCCCGAGAACATTCGCATGGGCACGACCAGTGGGTCAATGTTGCCAAAGAAATGCAGCGCCAGGACTACGGCAAGCGCCAGTGATGCAAAAATGGGCAGGCCGACTAACAGCAGCCCGAAAAATATGGGTAAGAGTGCAGAGACCATGGTGGTTGCTTCTAGCTGGCGCTAAGGTCCATTTTCAGGGGTTCGAAGGGCTTTTTCTGGATGATGTGCTGGAGCACCCAGAGATAACGTAGACACATGAAGGCCCCGGAAATGGGGATCATGGCGTAAATGTAGGCGACGGGTACTTGCATGGCGGGTGAAAGCTGACCCATATTGCTAGTGTTGATAGCCAGGCGAGTGCCGTAATAAACCAGTGTGGCTGCAAAGATTGCGCCCATCAGGTTTGCCAGAAACTTCACGTAGGCGTCGAAACGAGGTCCCACCATAACCGGCAGGACCTCAACGCAGATGTGCGCGCTATAGCGCACACCCATGCTGCCAGCCAGGAAACTCATACTGATCAGAGAGTACAAAATAGTTTCTTCAGACCAATACAGCGAGTTGTTGAAACCATATCGCGCAATAACCTGAATGATCGCGACGACCGTGGCCACCAGCATCAGGATGACCATGGCGAGCCCCTCGACGCGGTCCAGTACTTTATTGACAGCAGTTAACATGGCTGGCGTTTCCTTTGTTCAGCTTATGAACCTTGTGCAACCTTGATGGCGCGTTCCATCAGTTCAGGCGTTACGCGTTTCTCGAACTCGGGGCGCAGCGTTTGGGCC
>JAJUIY010000002.1 GCA_029267415.1 Alcaligenaceae bacterium | reverse complement strand
GAGCTGCCAGAGGACAAGGAGATGGTTCTTCCTGGCGATAACGTTTCGATGACGGTGCGTCTGATCGCCCCGATCGCCATGGAAGAAGGTCTGCGCTTTGCGATTCGCGAAGGTGGCCGCACCGTGGGCGCGGGCGTCGTCGCAAAAATCATCAAGTAATTGTTATATAATGGCGGGTGGCCACAAGGTGTTATCCTTGTCACCCGCCGGTTAAATCAGCACCTAGCCCTTTGCGGGCTATCGCTGTCAGGGTTTAGGGGTATAGCTCAATTGGCAGAGCGTCGGTCTCCAAAACCGAAGGTTGTAGGTTCGATTCCTACTGCCCCTGCCACAACTCATGTCACACGCGACCACTCCTTGTGGCGCAGGTCGCAGGAATATGTCTAAAAGCAACGTCGAAACCGTTACAAGCACCACAGATCGCATCAAGCTTGGTCTGGCCGTGCTCGTGATTGCCGCCGGTATTGTCGGCTACTCGCTGCTCGACGGTCAGCCCGCTGTGGCCCGTGTGGCGGTTTTCCTGGCCAGCCTTGTCATTGCTGCCGTTATTGCCTGGTTCAGCGAACCGGGTCGTCGCACCCTCAGCTTCGCGCGCGATTCAAGCAACGAGGTAAAACGCGTCGTCTGGCCCACCCGCAAAGAAGCAACCCAAATGACGGGCATCGTGTTTGCCTTCGTCGTATTTATGGGTATTTTGCTATGGGTTGTCGACAAAGGCCTGGGCTGGGTCATATATGGCCTGCTTCTGGGCTGGAGATAAAGGGATTCCATGAGCAAACGCTGGTACGTTGTTCACGTTTATTCCGGAATGGAAAAAAGCGTGCATAAGGCGCTTCTTGAGCGTATTGAACGCGCCGGACTCGAAGACTCTTTTGGACGTATTCTGATCCCTTCCGAAGAAGTTGTCGAAATCAAGGATGGCAAAAAGTCCATCAGCGAACGGCGAATTTTCCCGGGTTACGTACTCGTCGAAATGGACTTGACGGACGAAACCTGGCATCTGGTTCGAAACACGAACCGGGTTACCGGCTTTTTGGGCGGCTCCGGTAATCGTCCCACCCCCATCTCAGACAAGGAAGTTGAAAAGATCCTGTCTCAAATGGAAGAGGGCGTCGAGAAGCCCCGGCCAAAAGTATTGTTCGAAGTTGGCGAACTGGTGCGTGTCAAAGAAGGTCCATTTGCGGATTTCAATGGCAACGTCGAAGAAGTCAACTACGAAAAGAGCAAGGTGCGTGTATCGGTCACTATTTTCGGCCGTGCCACACCTGTCGAGCTCGATTTTGACCAGGTAGAGAAAACCTGATTGTTATCAACCCCCGGGGAGCCGCTCTGCTGTCTGAACGGCGCTATCACCCGCAAGGAGCATAATCATGGCGAAGAAAATCGTCGGCTTCATCAAGCTGCAAGTGCCAGCTGGTAAAGCTAACCCTTCCCCTCCAATTGGCCCGGCCCTGGGTCAGCGTGGCCTGAACATCATGGAATTCTGCAAGGCGTTCAACGCCCAGACGCAGAACATGGAACCCGGCCTGCCTATTCCTGTTGTCATTACGGCGTACGCAGATAAAAGCTTCACGTTTATCATGAAAACGCCGCCGGCCACCATTCTTATCAAGAAGGCCGCCGGTATTCAAAAAGGCTCGGCACGTCCGAACCTCGACAAGGTGGGCAAGCTGACACGCGAGCAAGCTGAAGAAATCGCACGTACCAAAGAACCTGACCTGACTGCTGCTGATATGGACGCTGCCGTGCGTACGGTCGCCGGAACAGCTCGCAGCATGGGTATCGAGGTAGAGGGGGTATAAGTCATGGCCAAACTTAGCAAACGTGCAGCGGCCATTGCCGCCAAAATTGATCGCGACACACTTTATCCGCTCGAGCAAGCGCTCAGCCTGATCAAGGAAACCGCAACGGCCAAGTTCGATGAGTCCATCGACGTGGCAGTGCAACTGGGTGTCGACCCCCGTAAATCCGACCAGATCGTACGTGGCTCGGTTGTGCTTCCTGCCGGTACCGGTAAAAGCGTTCGCGTTGCCGTGTTCGCGCAGGGCGACAAGGCCGACGAGGCCCGCGAAGCCGGCGCTGATATCGTGGGTCTGGAAGATCTGGCCGAAAACATCAAGGCCGGTCAGCTTGATTTCGACATCGTGATCGCTACGCCCGACACCATGCGTGTAGTCGGCGCCCTGGGTCAAATCCTTGGACCCCGCGGCTTGATGCCCAATCCGCGTGTTGGCACGGTCACCCCTGATGTCACCACGGCAGTCAAAAACGCCAAGGCCGGTCAGGTTCAGTACCGTACCGACAAGGCCGGCATTATCCACGCCACCATTGGTCGTGCTTCGTTCGAAATCGACCAGCTGCAAAGCAACCTGTTGGCCCTGATCGACGCCTTGGTAAAGGCGCGTCCTACGTCGGCCAAAGGGGTATACCTGCGCAAACTGGCTATTTCGTCCACGATGGGCGGTGGCGCCAAGGTAGAAATCGCATCCCTGCCCCAATCGTAATCCGGGGCAGGTCCAGAACTTTGGGCTGTGCTCGGCCTGTGCCGGGCATTGCTGTCAAAGACCGCTGGAGCCCAAGGGGTTCGGACAAGCGCCTTCCAGCGCCTTTTCCAAACACCATAGGGCTTAATTCCGAACGGCCTGTTTTATTTCAATACGGGCAGCTCAGGTCCAGCGTAGACGGCGCCCATGGAAGAATTCGTCAAGAACTCGACCAGGTGCGCCGCATTCGGTTGGTGTTCGGGTTACGGCCCGGACATCGTTTATAGGAGTGTTCAAACCGTGAGTCTCAATCGTTCTGAGAAGGCGGTAGTTATCGACGAAGTCAAGGCCGAACTGGCTAAGGCGCAAGCGGTAATTATTGCCGAATACCGTGGTCTGGACGTCGCCTCTGCAACCGTATTGCGCAAACAAGCGCGCGAGTCGGGTGTGTATCTTCGTGTCCTTAAAAACACGCTGGTACGCCGTGCTTTTGCCGACACGCCGTTTCAGGATCTTAACGACCAGCTCGTTGGTCCCCTGATCTACGCGATCAGTGAAGATCCCGTCGCGGCAGCAAAAGTGCTGTCCGGCTTTGCCAAAGAAAATGAAGCTCTCGTCATCAAAGCTGGGGCAATGCCCAACAGCCTGCTGACCGTCGACGGCGTAAAGGCTCTGGCCACCATGCCCTCGCGCGAAGAGCTTCTGGCAAAACTGCTGGGAACCCTTCAGGCACCCATCGCGCAATTTGTGCGTACGCTCAACGAAGTCCCAACCAAGTTCGTACGCGGCCTCGCAGCCGTACGCGATCAGAAGGAAGCGGCCTAAGTGCACTTCCGGGCTTCGCCACAGAGCGATACCAACCTGGCATCTATTTAAAAATCTGGAGTTCTTAAAATGGCAAGTAAAGCTGAAATCCTTGACGCTATCGCCGGCATGACCGTGCTCGAGCTCTCCGAGCTCATCACCGAAATGGAAGAAAAATTCGGTGTTTCCGCTGCTGCTGCTGCAGTTTCTGTTGCTGCCCCCGCTGCTGGCGGTGCTGGCGAAGCTGCTGCTGAAGAGCAAACCGAGTTCACCCTGGTTCTGACGGACTTTGGCGCTAACAAAGTAAGCGTCATTAAAGCCGTTCGTGAAATCACGGGTCTGGGCCTGAAAGAAGCCAAAGACCTGGTCGATTCCGCACCGAAAGAAGTCAAGGAAGGACTGTCGAAAGCTGACGCTGAAGAAGCTCAGAAGAAGCTTGAAGACGCAGGCGCGAAAGTCGAGCTCAAGTAAGACGTTTTTCGTCTGCCCGGGAAGCGCCAAGGCCTTCCCGGGCTTTTGCGTCTCCAGAAAACCTGTGGTTTAGCACCGCACGCAACGCCCGGTCGGGTAGTTTAAAACGCCCAACTGACCGGTAAAGAAGTAACTTCAAACGGGGTCAACCGCCCGCTACAGGGTGCCGAGACACGTTTTCTGGAGTCGTAAACCAAGGCCGTGGTTGACGGCCACTGTAACCCTAGAGTCGGAGTGCTCATGGCTTATTCGTACACCGAAAAAAAGCGCATACGCAAGAGCTTCGCCAAACGAGAAGACGTTCAGGACGTCCCGTTTCTGCTGGCGACTCAGCTGGAATCATACAAAACTTTCTTACAAGCCGACGTCCCGCCGTCGAAACGCAAGAACGAAGGCTTGCAGGCCGCCTTCACATCCATTTTCCCAATAGTAAGCCATAACCAGATGGCCCGTCTTGAGTTCGTCAGCTACGCGCTGGGCGAACCCGTCTTTGACGTCAAAGAGTGCCAGATGCGTGGGCTTACGTTCGCATCCCCGCTGCGTGCCAAGGTTCGGCTTGTACTGATGGACCGCGAAGTCCGCACGCCCACTGTCAAAGAGGTCAAAGAGCAGGAAGTTTACATGGGCGAAATGCCGCTCATGACCGAGACCGGCTCCTTCATCATTAACGGTACCGAGCGCGTTATTGTTTCGCAGCTGCACCGCTCACCCGGCGTGTTTTTTGAGCACGATCGCGGAAAAACGCACAGCTCCGGAAAGCTGCTGTTTTCGGCGCGCATCATTCCCTACCGGGGTTCCTGGCTCGACTTCGAATTCGATCCCAAAGATCTTCTTTTCTTCCGTATCGACCGCCGTCGCAAGATGCCGGTCACGATTCTGCTGAAGGCGATCGGCATGACGCCGGAAGCCATCCTTGCCTACTTCTCTGATTTCGACAACATCGAGCTCCATCAAGAAGGCGGCATGCTCGAGTTTGTGCCCGAGCGCTGGAAAGGCGAAGTGGCATTCTTTGACATCGCCGACCGCGAAGGCAATGTAATTGTCGAAAAAGACAAGCGCATCAACCAGCGGCACATTCGTGCGCTGGCCGAAGCCAAGATTGATTACGTTTCGGTTCCCGAGGACTTCCTGATTGGTCGCGTGTTGGCAACGAACATGGTCAACCCTGAAACGGGTGAAGTGATCGCCAACGCCAACGACGAAATCACGGAAACCATTCTGGCCGAGTTGCGCGAAGCCGGCATTCGCAATATTCAGACGTTGTATATCAACGAACTGGATCGCGGCGCCTATATTTCGCAAACGCTGCGCATGGACGAGACGGTCGACGAACAAAGCGCCCGTATTGCCATCTATCGCATGATGCGCCCCGGTGAGCCGCCAACCGAAGATGCGGTTGAGGCCCTGTTCCAGCGCTTGTTCTACAGCGAGGAAACGTACGACCTTTCGCGTGTTGGGCGTATGAAGGTGAACAGCCGCCTGGGTCGTGGCGATGATGCCGACGGTCCCATGACTCTCACCAACGACGACATCCTTGAGACGATCAAGGTGCTGGTTGAGCTGCGTAACGGTCGTGGCCAAATCGATGATATCGACCACTTGGGCAACCGCCGCGTACGTTGCGTTGGCGAATTGGCCGAAAACCAGTTCCGTGCCGGTCTGGTTCGTGTCGAGCGCGCGGTTCGCGAACGTTTGTCGCAAGCCGAATCCGAAAACCTCATGCCGCACGACCTGATCAACTCCAAGCCGATTTCGGCCGCTGTGAAGGAGTTCTTCGGTTCCAGCCAGCTATCGCAGTTTATGGACCAGACCAACCCGCTGTCCGAAATCACGCACAAGCGACGCGTATCGGCCTTGGGTCCGGGAGGGCTTACACGTGAGCGTGCCGGTTTTGAAGTACGCGACGTACACCCCACGCACTACGGCCGCGTCTGCCCCATCGAAACGCCGGAAGGTCCCAACATTGGTTTGATCAACTCGATGGCGTTGTATGCCCGTCTGAACGAGTACGGCTTCCTGGAAACCCCGTACCGCAAGATTGTGGACGGCAAAGTCAGCGACCAGATCGAATACCTGTCGGCCATCGAAGAAAGCAAGTACGTGATCGCTCAGGCAAACGCGGCGCTGGACGAAGAAGGCCGTTTTATTGACGACCTCGTTGCATGTCGTGAGGCCGGCGAAACGCTGATGACGTCGCCGGACAACGTACAGTACATGGACGTGGCGCCGTCGCAGATTGTTTCTGTAGCCGCATCGCTGATCCCTTTCCTTGAGCATGACGACGCAAACCGTGCCTTGATGGGTGCCAACATGCAGCGTCAGGCCGTTCCTTGCCTGCGTCCCGAGAAGCCGCTGGTCGGAACCGGTATCGAGCGCACCGTTGCCATCGACTCCGGCACGGCCGTACAGGCCAAGCGTGGCGGGGTGGTCGACCACGTCGACGCCCAGCGTGTTGTGATTCGGGTCAATGATGACGAGAACGTCGCTGGTGAAGTGGGTGTCGACATCTACAACCTCACCAAATACACCCGGTCCAACCAGAACACCAACATCAACCAGCGTCCCATCGTGAAGCGCGGGGATACAGTTGCGCGCGGCGATGTGCTGGCCGACGGCGCGTCCACCGACCTGGGTGAACTGGCTTTGGGCCAGAACATGCTGGTGGCGTTTATGCCCTGGCACGGCTACAACTTCGAAGACTCGATCCTGATCTCCGAAAAGGTCGTGGCCGACGATCGTTACACCTCGATTCACATCGAGGAACTGACCGTAGTGGCCCGCGACACCAAACTGGGCGAAGAAGAAATCACCCGAGACATCAGCAACCTGTCGGAAACGCAGCTGAACCGTCTCGATGATTCGGGCATTGTCTACATTGGTGCCGAAGTCCGCGCCGATGACGTGCTGGTGGGTAAAGTCACACCCAAGGGCGAAACCCAACTGACCCCTGAAGAAAAGCTGCTGCGTGCCATCTTTGGCGAAAAAGCGTCCGACGTAAAAGACACGTCGCTGCGCGTCCCGTCGGGTATGGTCGGTACCGTCATCGACGTGCAGGTCTTTACCCGCGAAGGCATCAAGCGTGACAAGCGCGCTCAGTCGATTATTGACGACGAGCTGCGTCGCTACCGCCAAGACCTTAATGACCAGCTGCGCATTGTTGAAAACGACGTTTTCGATCGTATCGGCAAGTTCCTGGTCGGCAAGAAAGTCAATGGCGGCCCGCGCAAGCTGGCTAAGGGTTCGGAAATCACCCGCGAGTACCTCGACGAACTGGCCAACTCAGACCGCTGGATGTGGTTTGACATCCGCCTGTCGGATGAAGAGCACGCGCTGGTGCTTGAGCACGCAAAAGAGTCGTTGGAACAGAAGCGTCACCAGTTTGACGTTGCGTTCGAAGAAAAACGCAAGAAGCTCACGCAAGGTGACGAGCTGCCGCCGGGCGTACTCAAGATGGTCAAGGTGTATCTGGCCGTGAAACGTCGCCTGCAGCCGGGTGACAAGATGGCTGGACGCCACGGTAACAAAGGTGTGGTCTCACAAATCACACCGGTCGAAGACATGCCACACATGGCAGACGGAACACCGGTGGATATTGTGCTGAACCCGCTGGGCGTACCCTCCCGCATGAACGTGGGCCAAGTGCTTGAAGTTCACCTTGGCTGGGCCGCCAATGGCGTGGGCCACCGAATTGCTGATCTGCTCGAGAAAGAGCGCGCCGCCCAGGTAAGTGAAATCCGCGAATACCTGCACAAGGTGTACAACGTGACGGGTGCGGGGGCCGATCTTTCCGGGCTGAGCGACGACGAGATCATCGAGCTGGCCAAGAACCTCAAGAACGGTGTACCGGTTGCAACCCCGGTCTTCGACGGTGCCGACGAGAACGAGATTCAGGAAATGCTGAAGCTGGCCTATCCGGACGATATCGCCGAGCAGCTCAAGCTGACGCCGGATCGCACGCAGGCGTGGCTCATCGATGGCCGCACGGGCGAGCCTTTCGAGCGTCCAGTGACGATCGGTTACATGCACTACCTGAAACTGCATCACCTGGTTGACGACAAGATGCACGCGCGTTCAACTGGACCTTACTCGCTGGTCACGCAGCAGCCGCTGGGTGGTAAGGCGCAGTTTGGTGGACAGCGTTTCGGGGAGATGGAGGTTTGGGCCCTGGAGGCTTACGGCGCCGCCTATACCCTGCAAGAAATGCTGACCGTGAAGTCCGACGATATCAGCGGCCGCACGAAGGTGTACGAAAACATCGTCAAGGGCGACCATGTTATCGATGCAGGCATGCCGGAATCATTCAACGTTCTGGTCAAAGAGATTCGATCTTTGTCGCTGGACATGGATTTGGAGCGTAAATAATGAAAGCGCTACTTGATTTATTCAAACAGGTCTCGCAAGACGAGCAATTCGATGCCATTCGCATCGGCCTTGCATCGCCCGAGAAAGTGCGGTCGTGGTCGTTTGGTGAAGTGCGCAAGCCCGAGACCATCAACTACCGCACCTTCCGTCCTGAGCGTGACGGCCTGTTCTGCGCAAAGATCTTTGGCCCCGTCAAAGATTACGAGTGCCTTTGCGGTAAGTACAAGCGCCTGAAGCACCGTGGTGTCATCTGCGAAAAATGTGGCGTAGAGGTCACGGTTGCGAAGGTCCGTCGCGAGCGTATGGGTCACATCGAGCTGGCCAGTCCGGTGGCGCACATCTGGTTCCTCAAGAGCCTGCCGTCGCGCCTGGGTATGGTGCTCGACATGACGCTGCGCGACATCGAACGGGTACTGTATTTTGAAGCCTGGTGCGTGATCGACCCTGGCATGACGCCGCTCAAGCGCGGCCAGATCATGTCCGACGACGACTTCCTGGCCAAAACCGAAGAGTATGGCGATGATTTCCACGCCCTGATGGGTGCGGAAGCCGTGCGCGAGCTGCTGCGCAGCATTGATATCGACCGCGAAGTCGAGAACCTTCGCGCCGAGCTTAAAACCACCGGTTCCATGGCGCGCATCAAGAAGATTTCCAAGCGCCTGAAGGTGCTGGAAGGCTTCCAGAAGTCTGGCATCAAGCCCGACTGGATGATCATGGAAGTGCTGCCGGTGTTGCCGCCGGATCTGCGTCCGCTGGTACCGCTGGATGGTGGCCGTTTTGCGACCTCCGACCTGAACGACTTGTACCGCCGCGTCATTAACCGCAACAACCGTCTCAAGCGCCTGATCGAACTCAAGGCGCCGGACATCATCCTGCGCAACGAGAAGCGCATGTTGCAGGAAGCCGTTGACTCGCTGCTGGATATCGGTCGTCGCGGCAAGGCCATGACGGGTGCCAACAAGCGCCAGCTGAAGTCACTTGCTGACATGATCAAGGGTAAAAGCGGTCGTTTCCGTCAAAACCTGCTGGGTAAGCGTGTCGACTATTCTGGCCGTTCGGTTATTGTGGTGGGCCCGCAGCTCAAGCTGCACGAGTGCGGCTTGCCCAAGCTGATGGCGCTCGAGCTGTTCAAGCCGTTTATTTTCAACCGTCTGGAAATGATGGGCCTGGCTACCACCATCAAGGCGGCCAAGCGGCTGGTCGAGCTGCAAGAGCCGGTGGTGTGGGACATTCTGGACGAAGTGATTCGCGAACACCCGGTAATGCTAAACCGTGCGCCCACGCTGCACCGTCTGGGTATTCAGGCATTCGAACCCGTTCTGATCGAAGGTAAGGCCATTCAGCTGCATCCGCTGGTTTGCGCGGCCTTTAACGCCGACTTTGACGGTGACCAGATGGCGGTACACGTACCGCTTTCGCTGGAAGCTCAGCTGGAAGCCCGCACCTTGATGCTGGCATCCAACAACGTGCTGTTCCCGGCCAACGGCGAACCGTCTATCGTGCCTTCGCAAGATATTGTTCTGGGTCTGTACTACGCCACCCGCGAGCGCATCAACGGCAAAGGCGAAGGCATGTTCTTTGCCGACGTTACCGAAGTCAAGCGTGCCTACGACAGCAAAGTGGTCGAACTTCAGACACGGATTACCGTGCGTCTGAACGAATACGAGAAAGATGAAAACGGTGAATGGAAACCGGTTCTGAAGCGCGTGGAAACCACGGTAGGGCGCGCCCTGCTGTCGGAAATCCTGCCTAAGGGGCTGCCGTTCGCGGTGCTTAACACCACGCTCAAGAAGAAAGAGATTTCTCGCCTGATCAACATGTCGTTCCGCCGTTGCGGCCTGCGTGCCACGGTGATTCTGGCTGACAAGCTCATGCAGTCGGGCTTCCATCTGGCGACACACGGCGGTATTTCGATCGCCATGGGTGACATGCTGGTACCCACCGCCAAGGAAGACATCCTTGCCGAAGCCAGCAACGAGGTCAAAGAGATCGACAAGCAGTATTCGTCCGGTCTGGTGACGGCCCAGGAGCGTTACAACAACGTGGTCGATATTTGGGGCAAGGCCAGTGACCGTGTCGGCAAGGCCATGATGGAGCAACTGGCTACCGAGCCGGTGGTAAACCGTCAGGGCGAAGAAGTGCGTCAAGAGTCGTTCAACTCCATCTACATGATGGCTGACTCGGGCGCGCGGGGCTCGGCCGCCCAGATCCGTCAGCTGGCGGGGATGCGTGGTCTGATGGCAAAGCCGGACGGCTCTATTATTGAGACGCCGATTACCGCCAACTTCCGTGAAGGCCTGAACGTCCTGCAGTACTTTATTTCCACTCACGGTGCTCGTAAGGGTCTGGCCGATACGGCGCTTAAAACGGCTAACTCGGGTTACCTGACACGTCGTCTGGTGGATGTTACCCAAGACTTGGTCATTACCGAAGATGATTGCGGTACCACGGCCGGCTACACGATGAAAGCCTTGGTCGAAGGCGGCGAGGTGATCGAACACCTGCACGATCGTATTTTGGGTCGCGTGGTGGCCGTTGATGTTATCCACCCCGATACGCACGAAACGGTCATCGAAGCGGGTACCTTGCTGGATGAAGACCTGGTTGAGCTGATCGATGAAATCGGCATCGACGAGATCAAGGTACGCACGCCGCTGACATGTGAAACGCGTTATGGTCTGTGCTCCAGCTGCTACGGACGCGACCTGGGCCGCGGTACCAAAGTCAACCGCGGTGAGGCCGTGGGTGTCATTGCTGCCCAGTCCATCGGTGAGCCTGGCACGCAGCTGACCATGCGTACCTTCCACATCGGGGGTGCGGCATCGCGTGCAGCCATGGCAAGTGGCGTCGAAACCAAAGTGGCCGGTACGGTCGGCTTTGAAATCGGTCTGCGTTATGTGACCAACCCGAAAGGCGAGCGTGTGGCCATTTCGCGTTCCGGTGAAATCGTCATCTTCGACGAAAACCGTCGCGAGCGCGAGCGCCACAAAGTGCCGTACGGTGCCACTATTGATGTCGGCGACGGTGATGCGGTCACGGCCGGACAGCGTCTGGCTCACTGGGATCCGCTGACACGTCCGATTATTTCCGAGTATGCCGGACGCGTCCGCTTCGAGAACATCGAAGAAGGGGTCACGGTGGCACGCCAAATGGACGAGATCACGGGTCTGTCCACGCTGGTGGTCATCACGCCCAAGACACGTACTGGCCGCACTATGACGCGTCCGCAAATTAAACTGCTTGACGAAGCGGGTGAAGAGGTACGCGTGGCGTCCACGGATCACGCGGTCAACATCTCGTTCCCGGTGGGCGCACTGATCACCGTTCGCGATGGTCAGGAAGTCAACGTGGGTGAGGTGCTGGCACGTATCCCGCAAGAGTCACAGAAAACGCGTGACATTACCGGGGGTCTGCCGCGGGTTGCCGAGCTTTTCGAAGCCCGTTCGCCCAAAGATGCCGGTGTATTGGCCGAAGTTACCGGGACGGTTTCGTTTGGTAAGGAAACCAAAGGCAAGCAGCGTCTGGTCATTACCGACCTTGACGGTGTCAGCCACGAATTCCTGATCTCCAAAGAGAAGCAAGTGCTGGTTCACGACGGCCAGGTGGTTAACAAAGGTGAGCTGATTGTTGATGGCCCGCCGGATCCGCACGACATTCTGCGCCTGAAAGGCATTGAGGAACTGGCCCGTTACGTGGTTAACGAGGTTCAGGACGTCTATCGCCTGCAGGGTGTGAAGATCAACGACAAGCACATTGAAGTGATTGTGCGTCAAATGCTTCGTCGTGTGAATATCGTTGATCCGGGCGACACCGACTTCATCACCGGTGAACAAGTCGAGCGTTCGGAACTGCTGAACGAAAACGATCGCATGATTGCCGAAGACAAGATTCCCGCCACGTACGAAAACGTACTGCTGGGTATTACCAAGGCATCGCTGTCTACGGATTCGTTCATTTCGGCGGCGTCGTTCCAGGAGACCACACGTGTCCTGACCGAAGCAGCCATTATGGGCAAACGCGACGACTTGCGCGGTCTGAAAGAAAACGTGATTGTCGGACGCCTGATTCCCGCAGGTACCGGCATGGCCTACCACACCGCACGTCACGAGAAGGAAGCCTACGAGGCGGCCGAACGTGAAGCGGCGCGTGCGATGGCTAACCCGTTTGAGGACGCACCCGCCGACAGCACGCCGGATGCATCGTCCGATGTGTCGCCCGATGCGGAGGTTGACGAAGCGGCCAAGCCCGTCGACGAATAAGCTCGTCGGACAATTGATGTAGTACTGCATCGCTTGCGCCTCGGGCACGAACGTGTCCGGGGCGTCTTTGCTTCTGGCCGCAAGCGTGGCATGATGCAGTATGTTGTGGTGGCGGCATGCCGCGTTTTATCCAAAGGTGAAGTCAATGGAATTACCGCGTTCAGCACAACTTGCCAGCGAGTGGACCGCGTTGCTGGAAGCCCACTCGCTCGATGCGCGGCGCACGGCGCTGCGTGTTGCCAACAATAACGATCAGCGTCTGGCCACGCATTTTTATGATGTGATGCTGAACGACAAGGTGGCCTCACAGTTTTTAACGCACGAACAGATCAAGACGGCGCTTCATGCATCCATGGCCAAGTGGGTGGCGGGCATCTTCCAGCTAAAGCCCGACGACGACCTGGAAACTGTCGTGCATCACCAGATCTATATCGGCAATGTACATGCGCGGGTAGGGGTACCGGTACACGTGGTGTTGCGTGGCGCACGTGCACTGAAAGACTTATTTGTGCGTTTGATTCATAACGAGGTTCAGCGTGGCCCCGACGCCATGGATGTGCTGGCATTTATCAATGACAGCATCGACTTTGCCATGGAAATTATGGCGGGTGCCTATGCCAGCTCGTACGACCGCAGTACCCGTGCGGATGAGTCATACCGGCTGTTCTCGCTGGCGCAAGATGTCACGGCCGAAAAGGCCACCCGGCGCGCGTCGTTGCTGAACTGGGAAAACGACATCATGTTTCAGCATGCCCTGGCTACCGAACCGGTGCGGTTACCCCGTCTGGGCGAATCCGACTTTGGCCTGTGGTTTAAGCACAAGGGCGCACATGTCTTTCAGTCTAATTATGAAACCAGTGTGATCCTGAACACTATAAACCGCATCGATAACCAGATCTTGCCCGTCCTGGGGAGCGAGGAAAGCGCGGACGATGCGGTTGAAGCCCGACAGAGCCTGCGTGACTTGCACGAACAGGTACGGCTGATTTCCTCCCACCTGGATCGCCTGTTTGATGAGCGCAACGAGCTAGAAGCCGGCCGTGACTCACTGACGCGCTTGCTGAGTCGCCGTTTCCTGGATGTGATCCTTGCCAAAGAGGTCACTTATGCCCGCCACAGCGGGACCAAGTTTGCGTTACTGGCGCTGGACGTTGACCATTTCAAAGAAGTGAACGACACGTGGGGTCACGAATCGGGCGACCTGGTGTTGCAACAGCTGGCGGCAATTTTGACCGAAAACACACGTGGTGGCGATTACGTGTTCCGCATGGGTGGTGAAGAGTTTTTGGTGTTGCTGGTCGATGTGCAACCCATGGGTGCGCAACGCGTGGCCAATAAGTTGCGCGAGCAGGTGGCACAAGCCGAATTTCGTATCGCCAACGATCAGATCATCAATATTACCGTTAGCGTGGGTGTGGCTGTTCATGACGGCCACCCCGACCATGCCCGTATTTTGCGGGCTGCTGACGACGCCCTTTATCAAGCGAAAAACGCCGGTCGCAATAGTGTGGTGATTGCTTAGCGACAAGTATTGGTGGCGCCGCCTAAGAAACTATTCATCGCGGGGCGGAACCGCGGCGGGCAGGTAAAGGGTAAATCGCGTGCCCACTCCAGGCTTGCTTCGAGCGGTGATGGTGCCGCCATGTCGTGCCACCACAGTCCGTACAAATGCCAGGCCCAAGCCCACACCGCCAGGGTTATCCGGGCGGTTCTCGTCGATGCGGGTAAAAGGTGCAAAGGCATTGGCCAGGCCGGCATCATCCATGCCGTAACCTTCGTCATCAATGCTGGCAACCCAATTGTTGGCGTCACGCCGGAGCGCCCATGTCACTGTGGTGCCCGATGGGCTGTATTTCAGAGCGTTATCCAGCAGGTTGGAGCAGGCGCGTTCCAGTAAGCCGGGGTCGGCCTGCACCCATGCTCCGTCGGTCAGCGCGTCGCTATTTATCGTGATGTTTTTATGTTGTGCGTGTACCCATGCTCCGTCGCATGCCTGCCGAATCAGTTCGGCAAGGTCGACCGGCACAAACTGAAGTTCAATGGCTTCGGCTCGGCTTAACGCAACGAAGCCATCCACCAGCGCGAGTGTCTTTGTAGCGTAAAAATCAAACTGGTTCAGGGTGTCGGGCGACAGCTTCTGTGGGCTCGCACTACTGCGTTGCAAGTCCGTCAACGCCAAGATCGAATTTAGTGGTGCTCGCATGTCGTGCGACAAAAACCGCATGGTTTCGTTACGAAGGCGCTGTGCCTGGCGCATGGTGTCAATGGCACCGTGCAATTGCTGCATCCGCGCAAGCAAGGTCTGGTCTTGAAAGCGTCGGGGGGTTGTGGCCGGGGCCCCCGCCTTGCCGCTGTTGTTACCGGTTGCCGAAGCGTGTTCCCCTTGAAGCATCGAAAGCTCTTGATCGATGTGACGCAGGGCGGCATGCTGGCTGCGCCAGCTCCACACCGGGTAGGCAAGCAGGGTTACGATCAGCGCCGCCGATGGCGGCACCCAGACCAGGCCAAAATGCAAGAGCAGCGATACCGTAGCCAGCCAGCAGATCAGCATCAACAAGTTGAAGGCAAAGGCCCGCTGTGGAGACAAGTACCGAAATGCGAGGGCGCTAAATAATACCGGTATCAAACCCAGTAAGGCCTGTACAAACCGGCCTGGTTGCGTGACCCATTGATCCGACAAACCGTTATTCAGGATGTTGGCCAGAATTTCTACACCGGGCATGTTGCCCCGTGTGCTGGAATACGGCGTGGCAAAGATGTCCCCCACACCGGAACTCCACGCGCCCACCAGCACGTATTTGTCGCGGAAGGCATCCGGCGAAATGCTCCGATCAAGCACACGGTTATACGGAACCACCGCCTGCCCGCTGGTAAAACGCGAAAAGACGATTCGGATGGATTCCGTACCGTACCGTGTGCGTAAGTGATCGGCGTTGTCACTGTGGCTCCCTACCTCCAACAAGGCTAAGCTCAAGTGATCCACCGTGGTGCTACCCACTTGTTGTTGAAGTGAAATCGAACGTACGACGCCGTCGTCGTCCGGTTGGATATTGATCGTGCCCACGTTGGCGGCCGCGTCGGCCAGCAGTGGAATGGGTGGCAGCATCGTGCGACCGTCCAGGCCAATCACCAATGGCAATACAACGCGACCATGCGCGCGGATCGCGTCGGCCAACGCGGCGTCATCGTCCGGGTAGGCCGGATTGGGTTCGCCAAATACGACGTCCAGCGCCACTGCCCGGGCTTCAGAAAGTTGCTCGAGCAGCATGGCGTGACGGTTGCGACGCCAGGGCCACTGGCCGATTTCCTCGATGCTGGCGTCGTCAATGGCCACAATGACGATCTCATCACTTGCGGATTTATTGACTAGCCACGGTGCCAAGCGGTCATATAGGGTATTGTTCAGGCCTTTAAGCCCCAGCGTGGGCGCAAAATAGCTTAGGCAAAAGGCAAGCACCAACAAGGCCCCGGTGCTAAGTAGCCATTCAGCCCGCATGCGCGTGTGCAAGCGCGCCTGCAAGTCCGGCAACGGGTGAGCCGTCAGCCCGGGTGTTGCCGGCGTGTGCGGGCGGTGCATGTCAGAAGTCAGTCAGCACGACGACATCACCGTATCCGGTTTGTATGGCATCGCCGGCCCCACTAATCAGCACGGCACGCCCATCCACTTCAAGGGTGGCGTCTGCGCTCATCAGGCCCAGGTCGTCAATGGCGCGCACCAATACATACCAGGTACCGGCGCCGGGCGTGTGATAGCGAACGGGCCCGTGCGTGACGATGTCAGACCAGACGGGCTGCGTGCCGGCGGCATCGCCCGCCACCCTGATTTGGTAATGGACGGCCCCGGCAACCGGCTCGATATTGATGGACCGCGCACTCCCGGGCGCATCGTTAACCCGCAATGCGGGGGGGGCAAGCAAGGGCCGCGCCGGAAGAATCTGACCATCGGCCGTAACGGCAATACCATGGTTGCTACTTACGCGAGGCCCATCGGCGCGTTGGGGTCCCATTTGTACGGCCCCGGACAGCACCTCGGTGCGGGCTCCGTGGTTATCAGTACGTACACGCCAGCGCGTGCCGCGAACCCCCGTTATGCTGACCGGCGTGCGGACCTCGTAGCGCCCTACACCTTGGCCATCAGGAGCCACGCTGGATTCAAGATCACCGCTTTGCAGCGACAGGATACTGTCCAGCAGGCCGGTGCCCATAAAAGTGCGCAGCCGTTCGATGCGCAAGGAAGTGTCTGGCGGCAGGGCCGCCACCGAGCCATCGGGAAGACGAAACGTGACAAAACTGTGGGCTGCCGTCGACAATACATCGCCCTCGTTAAGGGCGGCTTCTCGTTGCGCAGGCTGCTGGTTCACGAACGCCTGCCCGATAATGTGCGTCATGATGGCTTGCGCTTCGACCTGGGGAATCAATGCAAACGGAATCCGGAGTTCAAGGCCGATGGGCAGGGCATAGGGGTCAGCTACATTGTTGAGCGACTGTAAGGTGCTCCAGTTGTCGGGCGTGCCGGTGAAGCGTGTTGATAGTTGGATCAGGGTGTCATTGGGCATGACACGATAAATGAAGTCGTCGCCGCGTGCCCCGGACGGTTGCGCCCATGCGCTGGTGACCCCGACCAGATAAACAAAAAGCGAAACTAGAACAAGGGATAAATTCTGACGGACCGATGACATAGATAGACACTGCCACTATAAAAGTTCAAGCCGGTAGCCCAGCGCATACGATGCATGCAGCCGCACCCCGTTTTCAGGATGCAGTGCGAGTTTGCGGCGGATATTCGACAAATGGGTGTCCAGCGTGCGGGACGTGGCCGGGATATCGCGATTCCAGACCGACATGCTGAGCACATCGCGTGAAAACAGTCGTCCGGGGTTACGGAAAAACAACAAAGCCAGTTCGTATTCTTTTGGCGCCAGTTCTACAATATTTCCGTTCAGTGCAATCGTGCCCGCAGCGGGATCGATCTGGTAGCCAGCGCACGTAAAGGCGTCTTGTTCGGTAACCAGGCCCACGTTGCTGCGGCGTAACAAGGCGCTGACGCGGGCCACAAGTTCGGCGGGCCGGATGGGTTTTATCATGTAGTCGTCGGCCCCCGCACGCAAGCCGGTTACCAGGTCGGCTTCGGTTGTGCGACTGGTTAAAAACATGACGGGCAGCGTGTAGCCTTTGTTGGTGCGGATCCAGTGCAAGACATCCAGGCCGCTGATGTCGGGCATTTCCCAGTCCAGCACAATCAGGTCGAAGGTAACTGATTTTGACAGTGCGGCAATCAGGTCGCGCCCCTGCGTGTACAGTGCGCATTCGTAGCCGTTGTCAACCAGCGTATTTTGGATCAATTGGCCCTGTGCGGCGTCGTCTTCAAGCGAGGCGATTTTCATGGATTATCTATTCTTTTGCGGTGACCAGGCGGGGGTGCGATCCCAAATCTTGCCAATCATAACCGATACATTTGAAACACACGTACAGCATTGACTTCCCAAGGTTTGCGGTGTTATGATGGCGAGCTTACTTAAGGATCAGCCCATGCTGACCTTTAGTCGTGCATGCAAGACCCGCTCTTTTACGTTGAACGTGTTAGGCGGTTTTTGCGTAAACCGCCCGCGCGCATCACCCGCCATAGCATTTGCGGGGTGGTCGGGGCGAAATCACACGTAACCGGCAAGCAACAAGCCGGTTCACAGTAAGCCAGATAACTCTGTACGCTATTACGTTAAAAGGACGCGTAAAGGTCATGCCAACAATTAGTCAGCTTCTGCGCAAGCCTCGCGCAGTCAGTCGCCCCGGCAGTAAAAGCCCCGCGCTTGAAAACTGCCCGCAGCGTCGCGGCGTGTGCACCCGTGTGTACACCACCACCCCCAAGAAACCGAACTCTGCCCTGCGTAAAGTAGCCAAGGTTCGCCTCACCAACGGTTACGAAGTTATTTCGTACATCGGTGGTGAAGGTCACAACCTGCAAGAGCACTCCGTTGTGCTCGTGCGCGGCGGCCGTGTCAAAGACTTGCCCGGTGTTCGCTACCACATTGTGCGCGGCGCGCTCGATCTGCAAGGGGTCAAAGACCGCAAACAGGCACGCTCGAAGTACGGTGCAAAACGCCCCAAACAAGCTTAAGCTTTTAATTCCGTTCCGATGTTCGGGGCGGTAACGTGCAGCCATGGTTCGCCCATGGCATGTAAGTGGTCATTGTGATCAATGGCCGTGACCGCATCGCGGTTCAACTGAATTGTCACTAGGATATAAAAATGCCTCGTCGTCGCGAAGTACCCAAACGCGAAATCCTGCCTGATCCCAAATATGGCAGTGTCGAACTCGCAAAATTCATGAACGTCGTCATGCTTTCTGGCAAGAAAGCCGTCGCCGAACGTATCGTTTACGGTGCGCTCGATGAAATCGAGAAGCGCACCGGCAAAGAGCCCATCGAAGTATTCAATCAGGCCATCAACAACATCAAGCCCGTTGTCGAGGTCAAAAGCCGCCGTGTAGGTGGTGCAAACTACCAGGTACCTGTCGAAGTGCGCCCTGTGCGCCGCCTGGCACTGGCCATGCGCTGGCTCCGTGAAGCCGCCAAGAAGCGCGGTGAAAAGTCTATGGACATGCGCCTGGCCGGAGAACTTATTGACGCTGCCGAAGGCCGTGGCGGCGCAATGAGAAAGCGTGAAGACACGCACAGAATGGCAGAAGCCAACAAGGCCTTCAGCCATTTCCGCTGGTAATCTAAGGACTCAATCATGGCCCGCAAAACCCCTATCTCGCGCTATCGCAACATTGGTATTTCCGCGCATATTGACGCCGGTAAAACCACCACCACCGAGCGCATTCTGTTCTATACGGGTATCAATCACAAAATTGGTGAAACCCACGAAGGCTCCGCCACCATGGACTGGATGGAGCAGGAACAAGAGCGTGGCATCACCATTACGTCTGCCGCTACCACCACATTCTGGTCCGGCATGAACGGCAACTACCCCGAGCACCGCGTCAACATCATTGACACCCCGGGGCACGTGGACTTCACTATTGAAGTCGAACGCTCCATGCGCGTTCTTGACGGCGCAGTCATGGTGTATTGCTCGGTCGGCGGCGTCCAGCCCCAGTCGGAAACGGTATGGCGGCAGGCCAACAAGTATGGCGTTCCCCGCATGGCGTTCGTCAACAAGATGGACCGCACCGGTGCCAACTTCTACAAAGTGTTCGACCAGCTCAAAGAGCGTCTGAAAGCCAACCCGGTTGCCATTGTTCTGCCCATCGGCGCAGAAGAAAACTTCCAGGGTGTGGTCGACCTCATCAAAATGCAGGGCATCATCTGGGACGAAGCCAGCTATGGTGTCAAGTTTGAGTACGTCGACATCCCCGCCGACATGGTTGATCAGGCCAACGAATGGCGCGAGAAGCTTGTCGAGTCGGCTGCCAAAGCCAACGAAGAGTTGATGGACAAATACCTCGAAACCGGTGAGCTCACCGAAGAGGAAATCAACCAGGGTATTCGTCTGCGTACTATTGCGGGCGAGATCCAGCCGGTGCTGTGCGGTACTGCGTTCAAGAACAAAGGTATCCAGCGCATGCTGGACGCCGTGATCGACTATCTGCCCTCGCCGATCGACATCCCGCCCGTTGACGGCGTGGACGACGAAGGCAACCCGGTAACACGCGAAGCCGACGACGGCGCCAAGTTCTCCGCACTGGCGTTCAAGCTGATGTCCGACCCCTTTGTGGGCCAGCTCACTTTTGTGCGCGTCTACTCGGGCGTTCTGCGTTCTGGCGACACGGTATTCAACCCGGTCAAGGGCAAGCGCGAGCGTATCGGCCGCATTCTGCAAATGCACGCCAACTCGCGTAACGAAGTGAAAGAAGTGTACGCCGGCGATATTGCAGCGGTAGTTGGTCTGAAAGACGTCACCACGGGTGAAACCCTCTGCGATACCGACTCGCACGTTCTTCTCGAGCGCATGGAGTTCCCCGAGCCCGTTATTTCTCAGGCCGTCGAGCCCAAAACCAAGGCCGACCAAGAAAAAATGGGTGTGGCACTGGCACGTCTGGCTCAAGAAGACCCCTCCTTCCGTGTACGCAGCGACGAAGAATCCGGTCAGACCATTATTTCCGGTATGGGCGAGCTTCACCTTGAAGTCCTTGTCGACCGTCTGCGCCGCGAGTTCCACGTTGACGCCAACATCGGCAAGCCGCAGGTGGCCTATCGTGAAACCATCCGCAAGGTTTGCGAAGAAGTCGAAGGGAAATTCGTTCGTCAATCCGGTGGACGTGGACAGTACGGTCACGTCGTCCTCAAACTCGAGCCGCTTCCCCAGGGTGGTGGTTACGAGTTCGTCGACGAGATCAAAGGTGGTGTGGTTCCGCGCGAATACATCCCGGCTGTCGACACAGGTATTCAGGAAACACTGCCTTCCGGCATCTTGGCGGGTTATCCTGTGGTTGACGTCAAGGTCACGTTGTTCTTCGGGTCTTACCACGACGTGGACTCCAACGAAAACGCGTTTAAGGTTGCGGCTTCGATGGCGTTCAAAGAAGGTATGCGCAAGGCTGACCCGGTACTGCTCGAACCCATGATGGCCGTCGAGGTCGAAACACCCGAGGAATACGCGGGTACGGTCATGGGTGACTTGTCCTCCAGGCGTGGTCTGGTCCAGGGTATGGAAGACATGCCGGGCGGTGGCAAGCAGATCAAGGCCGAAGTACCTCTGGCCGAGATGTTCGGGTACGCAACGCAACTGCGTTCTATGACGCAAGGGCGTGCTACCTACAGCATGGAGTTCAAGCACTACGCCGAGGCTCCGAAAAACGTGGCGGATGAAATCATCAGCGCGCGTAGCAAGTAACATAGGGTTCTGCCCGCACCCCGGGCAGCTGAGTTTTAGTTTCCTCGAAAGATTGATGGGATAAATCATGGCAAAAGGTAAGTTTGAACGGACAAAGCCGCACGTAAACGTCGGCACGATCGGGCACGTTGACCACGGCAAGACGACGTTGACGGCTGCGATCACCACGGTACTGTCCAAAGAGTTCGGTGGCGATGCACGCGACTACCAACAAATTGACGCGGCTCCCGAAGAGAAGGCCCGCGGTATCACGATCAGCACCTCGCACGTCGAGTACGAGACGCCCAATCGTCACTACGCGCACGTTGACTGCCCGGGTCACGCTGACTATGTGAAAAACATGATCACGGGTGCCGCGCAGATGGACGGTGCCATTTTGGTGGTGTCGGCCGCTGACGGCCCAATGCCCCAAACACGCGAGCACATTTTGCTGTCGCGCCAGGTGGGTGTGCCTTACATCATCGTGTTTCTGAACAAAGCCGACATGGTCGACGACGAAGAGCTGCTCGAGCTCGTCGAGATGGAAGTGCGCGAGCTGCTGTCCAACTACGACTTCCCGGGCGATGACACCCCCATTATCAAGGGTTCGGCCAAGCTGGCGCTGGAAGGCGACGAAGGTCCGCTGGGCAAGCAAGCCATCTTGCAACTGGCCGAGGCGCTGGACAGCTACATTCCCACGCCCGAGCGTGCCGTGGACGGCGCGTTCCTGATGCCCGTTGAAGACGTCTTCTCCATCTCGGGTCGTGGCACGGTGGTGACTGGCCGTATCGAGCGTGGTGTGATCAAGGTGGGTGAAGAGATCGAGATCGTCGGTATTCGCGACACGATCAAGACCACCTGCACGGGTGTCGAGATGTTCCGCAAGCTGCTGGATCAGGGCGAGGCGGGCGATAACGTGGGTGTACTGCTGCGCGGTACGCGTCGCGAAGATGTCGAGCGTGGTCAGGTTCTGGCCCAGCCCGGCAGCATCAAGCCGCACACGGACTTCACGGCCGAGGTCTACATTCTGTCCAAAGAGGAAGGGGGCCGTCACACGCCGTTCTTCCAGGGCTACCGTCCCCAGTTTTACTTCCGTACCACGGACGTCACTGGCACGATCGAGCTGCCCGAGGACAAGGAGATGGTTCTGCCTGGCGATAACGTGTCGATGACGGTGCGTCTGATCGCCCCGATCGCCATGGAAGAAGGTCTGCGCTTTGCGATTCGCGAAGGTGGCCGCACCGTGGGCGCGGGCGTCGTCGCAAAAATCATCAAGTAAGCAGAATCTACTTGTAAAATAGCAGGGGCCTTGGCGGGCTCCTGCCTTTCGTTCTTTAGGAATTTTCATGAAAAGCCAAAAAATCCGCATCCGTCTCAAGGCGTATGATTACAAGCTGATCGACCAGTCAGCCGCCGAAATTGTCGATACAGCAAAGCGCACGGGCGCGGTAGTGCGTGGTCCCGTACCTCTGCCCACACGTATTCGTCGTTTCGATGTGCTGCGTTCGCCGCACGTAAACAAATCGTCACGTGACCAGTTCGAAATGCGCACTCATCAGCGCCTGATGGATATCGTCGACCCCACCGACAAAACGGTTGATGCCTTGATGCGCCTCGACCTGCCTGCCGGCGTTGACGTCGAAATCGCACTACAGTAAGTATTCTTGTTTTGTGCTCACGTGGCACTTGACAGAAAAACGCCATGCCTTGTTGCATGGCGTTTTTTTATGGTTGGCCCAGCATGGGCGCACACCCGGTGCTGGAGGGTATTCGAATTATCCGAAGGGCTCTCCGTAAAATTGCACTACCCCGCTCTGTGAAAAAATCATTACATTCAATAGAACACTCCAAACATTTCATAATCAAGTATCAGACATGTCGTACAAAATTGCAGTTATTCCCGGTGATGGTATTGGTATTGAAGTCATGGAAGAGGGCCTGCGCGTTCTGGACGCCGCCGCTTCCCGCTTCAATCTGGATCTGAAGTTTGACGAGTTCGACTGGGGCTCGGATTATTACCTGCGCAACGGCCGCATGATGCCCGTCGATTGGAAAGACCAGATCGGCAAGCACGACGCGATTTTGTTTGGCGCGGTAGGCGCCCCCGATCGCGTGCCCGACCATATTGCCGTGTGGGACTCTCTGATCACCATCCGACGCGAATTCGACCAATACGTTAACTTGCGTCCGGTTCGTCTTATGAAGGGCATCCCTAGCCCCTTGGCCAATCGGGAGCCCGGCGACATTGATTTCCTCGTGGTACGCGAAAACACCGAGGGTGAATATTCGTCGGTGGGCGGGCGTATGTTTACCGGCACCGACCGCGAGTTTGCCGTGCAAGAATCGGTGTTCACCCGCAAAGGGGTTGACCGGGTTCTGAAGTATGCCTTCGAATTGGCGGCCCAGCGTGAGCGTCGTCACGTTACCGCGGCCACCAAATCCAACGGCATTTCCATCACGATGCCTTACTGGGACGAGCGCTTGGAAGCGATGGCGGCTAACTACCCGGACATCACGTGGGATAAATTCCACATTGACATCCTTTGTGCACATTTTGTGCAGAAACCGGACCACTTCGACGTGGTGGTGGCGTCAAACCTGTTCGGCGACATATTGTCCGACCTGGGCCCGGCATGTACCGGCACCATCGGCGTTGCTCCGTCGGGCAACTTGAATCCGGATGGCGTGTATCCGTCATTGTTCGAACCCGTCCACGGCTCGGCCCCGGACAGTGCCGGCAAAGGCATTGCCAACCCGGTCGGCCAAATCTGGTCCGCCGCCATGATGCTTGAGCACATGGGCAAAGGCGACAACGCGTGCCAGCAAGCGGCCGCAGCCATCATGACGGCCATCGAAACAGTGGTTGCCGAAGGCCCGCGCACCCCCGATATGGGGGGGCAGGCAAAAACGGTTGATACGGGCAAGGCGATTGCCGACGTCGTACGCAACGGCCAATAAGCCATGGATGCCAACGCTACCCAACGGTTAACGCAGATGGACGCTTATTTCTATATTGATAACCAGCGAGTCCCCGCGCCCGCCGGTCAGACGATTGATGTGATCGACCCCGCGGATGGCACGGTGTTTGGCCAGATTGCACGGGGCTCGGCTGATGACATCGATCAGGCCGTGCAAGCCGCGTCGGCGGCGGTGGGTGAGCACCTTGATGGCCCTTGGGGCCTGACGAGTGCACGCGACCGCGGCCGCCTTCTGATGAAGTTGGGCGACGCGGTGCTGGAACGCGCTGACGAGCTGGCGCAATTGGAAGCACGCGACACCGGTAAATCGTTGCGCACCGCTAAGGCGGATGTGATGGCGTTGGCGCGCTATTTTGAATATTACGGCGGCGCGGCCGACAAGCTGCAAGGTGAAACGCTGGAGTATGAAACCGGATACATGGTGGTTACCCTGCGCGAGCCCCATGGCGTAACCGGTCACATTATTCCGTGGAACTACCCCATGCAAATTTTCGGCCGCAGCGTCGGGGCGGCCCTGGCGGCGGGTAACGCGTGCGTGATCAAACCTGCCGAAGATGCCAGTCTTTCTTCGCTTTATCTCGCTGAACTGGCCGCCGAGGTGGGTTTTCCTTCGGGTGTCGTCAATGTGGTGACCGGCTACGGCCACGAAGCCGGGGCGGCGCTCAGTGCGCACCCGGGTATTCATCACATTTCCTTCACCGGCTCCACGGCAACCGGCCAGCGGGTGGCCGAGGCCGCGTCGCGCAACCACCGTCCGGTTACGCTCGAGCTGGGGGGCAAGTCACCGCAAATCGTTTTTGAGGATGCCGACCTGGATGCGGCGCTGCCCGTGCTGGTTAACGCCATCGTCCAGAATGCCGGGCAAACGTGTTCAGCCGGCAGCCGTTTGCTGGTGCAAGAAAGCATTTACGAAGACGTGGTTAACCAGCTGGCCCAGCGCTTTCGCGAACTGCGTTCTGGCCCGCCGGCACAAAGCCTCGATATGGGCCCGCTGGTCAATAAGCGTCAATATGACCGCGTGCGTGAACTGCTTGAAGTCGCCAGGCAAGAAGGCCTTACGGTAGCGGCTCGTGGTCAGATTGTGCCCGACGCGCCAGAAGGCGGTTACTACCAAGAGGCCGTCTTGTTACGCGATGTGCCGCCGGCCAGTGTATTGGCGCGGGAAGAAATTTTTGGTCCGGTGCTGGCGGCGATGCCATTTCGTGATGAAGCACACGCCCTTGAGCTGGCCAACGACTCTGAATTTGGCTTGGTGGCCGGTGTCTGGACGCGCGACGGGGCCCGACAGTTGCGTCTGGCGCGTCGCCTGCGCTGCGGACAGGTCTTCATTAACAACTATGGTGCCGGTGGTGGCGTAGAGCTGCCCTTCGGCGGTGTGAAGTCCAGTGGCTATGGGCGTGAAAAAGGGTTTGAGGCCTTGTACGGCTTCACGGTTCTGAAAACGGTGGCCATCCGCCACGACTGAAGAGGGCAAGGTTCATAATGCGATTAAAAGATAAAGTAGCCGTTGTTACGGGGGCAGGCTCAGGGTTTGGTGAGGGCATTGCCGAAACGTTTGCCCGTGAAGGTGCGCGTGTGGTGGTGGCTGACATCAATGAAGAAGCCGGTACGCGCGTGGCGAACGTCATTAACCAGCAAGGTGGCGCGGCCATTTTTGTTCCGGTCGATGTGTCCCGGGCTGATTCCATGGACAGCCTGCTGGAACGCACGCTCCAGCACTACCCCCAAGTCGATATCGTGGTGAATAATGCCGGGGCCACGCACCGCAACCGTCCCATGCTGGAAGTGGATGAAGCCGAGTTCGAGCGTATTTACGCCATCAACGTAAAAAGCATTTTCCTGAGTGCGCATACCTTTGTGCCGCATTTTCGTCAGCAAGGCGGTGGCGTCTTCATTAATATTGCGTCAACAGCAGCGGTGCGCCCCCGTCCAGGCCTGACCTGGTACAACGGGACAAAAGGTGCTGTGGTGGTTACCAGCAAGTCGATGGCCGCCGAGCTGGGTCCAGAGAAAATTCGCGTCAACTGCGTGAACCCCGTGGTGGGTGCTACAGGTTTGCTGTCCGAGTTCATGGGGGTCCCTGACACACCGGAAAACCGGGCAAAGTTCACCGCAGGTATTCCCTTGGGCCGCTTTTCAACGGCGCAGGACGTGGCCAACGCGTGCTTGTACCTGGCTTCCGATGAAGCCGAATTCATCACGGGCGTGTGTCTTGAGGTGGATGGCGGGCGCTGCGTCTGATCAGCGCTGCAAAAATTGGTACAGGGCCCGCACGGGCGCCGACCTGTTCGCCGCTTTGACGCATAGGTACATGTCGCGCTGGGCCCAGTCGTCCTTCAGGTCTATTCGACGTATGGACATGGTGCGCAGCGCTGCGTGAAGCGTGCCTAATGGCAGTACCGCCACGCCCAGGCCGGCCGCCACCAAACGGCACACCGCTTCAAAACTATGAACTTGCTGGCGAAGTTTCAGAGGTTGCTGTGCGGCTTCGGCCGTGCGAATCAGCCCGCGCGTGGTGGCCGCCTTGTTATCAAGCGCCACAAAGTCAAACGGTAATAGTTGCTCTACGTAAATCGCTGGCTCGGTTATGGGGCAGTCATCCGGTACGATGGCGCACAAAGGGTCGGCGTCGTAAAGGTCGTACTGCATGCCCTCGAACGGGGTGGTAATAGTAGCCACGCCAATATCGGCATGCCCTTCGTGAACCGCTTCCACAATTTCACTGCTGCGCGCCTCGTGGATTTCAAGTTTGATGCGAGGGTGCTTTGCGGAAAAGGCCGCGAGCTGTTCGGGCAGGCGCTGGCTCATGGCCGAGATGTTGGCATGCAGACGGACGCGGCCCAGCGCGCCTTGGGCGTAATCGGCAATCTCAGCGTTAAGGGTGGCAGCTTGGTTAAGCAGTTCTCCCCCCAAATGTGCCAGGGCCTGCCCGGCGGGTGTGGCCTGTACCCCTTGTGGCGTGCGCTCAAGCAACTGCACGCCAAAGTGTTCTTCCAGCAACGCAATGCGGCGGCTGGCCGCTGACAGGGACAAATGCGATTGTCGTGCGGCCTGCGTAAGGCTGTTCAGTTTTACGGCTTTGAGAAACAGGGCCAGCGAGGCGAGATCGGGGTACACGGGCAGGGTGGGGCGAGCGAGTCACGGTGACCAGACATTATAGCGACGGGTAGGCGCGCACGAACTCCTGTTGTAAGCTGGCATTGACACCAAAAACAGGGGGCGTCAATGCGACCAGTGATTCGGCGGGCAGGAAGGGAATGGGTCACGATGGGCCGGTTCGGTTTCGCAACGCGCAGCGCGACACGACAAGGCGTTTTCAACAGGCTACAACGTGCCGCTTGGGCCGCCGTACTGGTAATTAGTAGCGCAAGCCTGCCAGTACTCGCCGCGTCCGGAAACGCGCCTGCCACTGGCTTGACGGGTCCGGCAACGGTGGTTGCGCAGGCGGCGGGCGGGTCGGCCGGCAATACGTCTGATATCACCAATTCAACGTCTGGCATTACCAGCTCAAGCGATTCTGGCGATGCCTCGGCCTGCAGTTCTGAAACTATACGCATGGCTGATCAAACATGGGAAAGCGCCAGCTTTATTACACAGGTTATTCGCCTGGTACTTACCCACGGTTTTGGCTGCACCGTCGATGTGGTTCCCGGCACGACGGCGGCCACCGAATCCGCCCTGGTTCAGAACGATCTTCAGATTATTGCCGAACAATGGTCGGGCCGTTCGCCCATTATTGAGCAGGGCATACAACAGGGGGCCCTTCGTGTTGTGGGTGACACCCTGAAAGGAGGCGCTGAACAAGGCTGGTATGTGCCGGATTACGTGGTTCAGGGTGACCCCTCACGCAACATCGAGCCCATGGCGCCCAACCTGGTGTCGTGGCGTGACTTGCCCGAATACAAGACCTTGTTCCGTGACCCCGAGGTGCCGGATAAAGGGCGCTTTCTGAACTGCCCCACAGGGTGGGTCTGCGAACAAACCAATTCGCGGTTGCTCGAGATTCACGGCCTTACCGACGATTACACGAACTTTCGGGCCGGCACCGGGGCTGCGCTCGATTCGGCAATCAGCTCTGCCTACGAGCGCGGCGAGCCAATTTTGTTTTATTACTGGCAACCGGCCGGCCTGATGGCCAAATACAATTTCCACAAAATTCAGCAAGAGCCGTTCAACCAAACTTGTTGGGACGCCATTGTCAGTGGTGAGGGAGAGCTCTGTCCGTCTGACTTTCTGCTTGCCCGGCTCGGTGTGGCGGTATCCACGCCTTTTGCCGACACGCACCCGCAGCTGATCGAGTTTTTTGAACGGATGCAGTTCGAACCCGACGCATTGAATGGCGCCATCCTGACCATGACGGAACAACGGTTGGATCCCCAGCGCGTGGCGGTGGAGTTTCTGCGGTCACAGCCGGCGGCGTGGACGCCTTGGGTGCCCGAGCCGGTCGCCCGTCAGCTTAAGACCGCGCTTCAGATTACGGACGGCGCGGGGGCAACGCCCCAATCTGATGATGACCGAATCACCCAAGAGGCGGCCACTGCTTCCAGTGCCGGCTCGGGAGGGGCTGCTGACGAAGGCGCGGAGGGTGATACCGATCAGGGCGTGGCTGGTAATGTGGATGGTGCAGGTGCGGGTAAAGGTGCAGGCGTTGGCGTGCTGCACGAAGAGCGGGGTATTTTTCCTAATTGGTCGCTGATCGACCCCATAAACCGCCAAGTCATGCAAATGGTGCAAACTTATGGCAGCAGTTTTCGCGACGCCTCCAATGCCATGCTTACGCGCCTGTTGCTTCCGGTGGAGCGTGCTTTGTTTCGGGCACCGGCCTGGCTGATCTTGTTGCTTACCGGTGTATTGGCCTTACACGCCACACGCAAGCCAGTGGCCAGTTTTCTGTACGTGGTGGGGCTTTACGCGATCGGTGCTGTGGGCTTGTGGGATAAGCTGATCCAGACGTTTTCGCTGGTGTTGGTGGCAACGTTGCTGTCCATTGTTATCGGCGTGCCGCTGGGCATCTTGGGCGCGCGCATTCGTGTGTTGCGTCGCATAATGACGCCGGTCATGGACGTGATGCAGACACTGCCCAGTTTTGTGTATTTGATTCCCGTTCTGATGCTTTTCGGGCTAGGTAAAGTGCCGGCTGTATTTGCCACCATTATTTATGCCGTGCCCCCATTGATTCGCCTCACTATTCTGGGCCTGCGTCATGTGGACCATGATGTTACCGAGGCGGCGCAATCCTTCGGTGTGACGCCTTGGCAAATGCTGCATCGCGTTTCTCTGCCGTTGGCGCGGCCCAGCATTATGGCGGGTATCAACCAGGCAACGATGATGGCCCTGTCCATGGTGGTGGTGGCCTCTATGATTGGGGCCCGAGGCTTGGGTGAAGACGTGCTCGCCGGCATTCAGACGCTGGATGTGGGCCGTGGCCTGCAGGCCGGCGCCGCCATTGTGATTCTGGCGATCGTGATGGACCGCATCACCCAGGCGTACGGGCATGAGGGTCGACGGCGTCGCAGCAAGACGCGTCGGCGGCAGCGCGCATTGGCCGATACCGCCGCGGCCACCGCGCCCGCCGTGCCGGAAGACAACACCGATGCACGCCGCGAGGATGCGGCCGCTGCTGGCACACGCATTAATCCGGCGACGGGCGAGCCAATAACCCAACGCGGGTCGGCCGGCGAACAGGACACGGTTGAGGTGGCATCTCTGACAGGCGTGCCCGACAAGACTGTAATGCCGGGTACGCTTGGGGCAGGTGAGGCCGATGGTGTGCGGCCCTCGTCTCGCGCTCCGTCAGACGCTGCCCGGCTGGTCGTTCAAGACGTCTACAAGGTATTTGGTGCACGAGAGGCCAAAGCGGTTGCGTTGTTAAAGCAAGGGGTTGGAAAGGAAGAGGTGCAAGCGCGTACCGGTTGTACGGTAGGCCTTGCCGGCGTCAGTGTGGACATTCCCCCGGGGGTGATCACTTGCGTGATGGGGCTGTCGGGGTCGGGCAAATCAACCTTGATCCGGCACATGAACCGCCTGATCGACCCTTCGGCCGGCGAGATCTTGCTGGATGGCCAGAATATCCTGCAACTGAGCTTGGCCGAGCTGCGTACCCTGCGACGCTACAGCGTAAGTATGGTGTTCCAGAACTTTGGCCTGCTGCCCCACCTGACGGTACTGGAAAACACCGCGTTTGGCTTGCGGGTGCGGGGCGAATCGACGGTGGAAAGTAATGCGCGGGCCAAGCATTGGCTTACACAGGTGGGGCTGGCCGGCTATGGCGACCATTATCCAGACGAGTTGTCGGGTGGCATGCGCCAGCGGGTGGGCCTGGCCCGGGCGTTGGCTACCGATGCCCGTGTCCTGCTGATGGATGAGGCCTTCTCGGCGCTGGATCCGCTGATACGCTTTGAAATGCAAGATCAGCTGCTGGATTTGCAAGCACGTTTGCTGAAAACCGTGGTGTTTGTTACCCACGACATTGACGAGGCCCTGCGTTTGGGCAGTCACATCGTTATATTGCGCGACGGTAAAGTGGAACAAGAGGGCACGCCGGACGACATCCGCAATGCCCCGGTCAACGAGTATGTGCGGCGCTTTGTCGCGCGTCGTGGTACTTAAGCTGCCCACCAATATAGACCGCACGGGTGGCGCGCTCGTCGGCAAGGGTCATTTGGATGAACAGGGCTTCGGCCAGGCTGTTGCAGTATTGCATCCGGAAGTCGATTAGAGGTGTGGAGCGAAGGTTCAGTACCAGCAGGTCGGCCTCGGCACCTACGCGGATAGTACCGATGCGGTCGTCCAGGTGCAGCGCACGTGCCGAGCCTGCCGTCGCCATCCAGAAGGCCTTTGGGGCAGACAAGGCATGCCCGGCAAACTGCCCTACCTTGTACGCTTCACCCATCGTTTTAAGCATCGACAGGCTGGTGCCGCCGCCCACATCCGTCGCCAGGCCGGTGCGAACGGGCCCTTGGGCGGAGCCGGCACCCGTGGCGCGCACCGCGTCAAAAAAGCCGCTGCCCAGAAAGGTATTGGACGTTGGGCAGTGAATGATGGACGAATCCGAATCGGCCAGTTGCTGCCATTCGGCGTCGCTTAAATGGATGGCATGCCCAAAAATGGCACGTGGACCGGTTAAGCCGTACTGCGCGTACACATCGACATAGTTGCGGTGTTGCGGGAATATTTTTTTAACCCACGCCACCTCTTCCACCGTTTCCGAGGTATGGGTTTGCATGTAGGTGTCGGGGTGTTCACGCCATAGGGTGGCCGCCGCTTCCAGCTGTTCCGGTGTACTGGTTGGCGCAAAGCGCGGGGTGATGGCATACATAAGCCGCCCGCGGTTGTGCCAATCGTTAATAAGTGCCTTGGAGTCGTCATAAGCACTTTGGGCGGTATCCGTCAGTGCCTCGGGCGCGTGTCGGTCCATCAAGACTTTTCCGGCAATCATGCGCTGGCCGGTTTTTTCGGCCGCCCGGAAAAAACCGTTGACCGACTGGGGGTGTACCGTACAGTAGACGGCCGCGGTCGTTGTGCCGGACCGTAAGGTCTCGTGCAGAAATATTTCGGCCACCTTTTCAGCGTATGCTTCGTCGGAAAACTGCTGTTCGGCCACAAAGGTATAGGTGTTCAGCCAATCGATCAGGCGCGTACCGAACGACCCCATTACCTGCAGCTGCGGGTAATGCACGTGCGCATCAATAAAACCGGGCAGGATGAGCGAATCTGGGTAGTGCGTAACCGGTGTTTCCGGGCTGATGGTGTCCCGTAGCGCGGTGTAGTCGCCAAATTCCCGCACAGTGCCGTCCTGCACCAGCACCAGTGCATCCGGTTCGTAATGCATGGCGGCGTCGTCGCCAACCAGGAACGGGTTGTCTTTAAACGTCAGCGCCGGACCACGCAGGGCCACTTGATTGGGATTCGTGTTTAGCACGAGGCACCTTTTACGAAAATGGGTACGGACAGTGTTTGTTGCCGATGCACGCGGGGCAGCGGGTTGTGCCGGCAAATGCGCGTTACGCGCATTTTTGACACCTGAAGCACCCTTGTTTAACACATACGGGAATGCTGGCGGAGGGCGTTGCCTGCGGGCATTCAATTAAGTGCCTGACAGTATTGCAGCGTTTGCCCCGCTTATGTTATATTGCTTAGCTTAGCCAAAAAACCCGTGGCTAAAGCATTTTGGTGTGTGCCTAATCGCACATGTAATTAGCCCCGACCAATCGTAGTCGGGAATGGAGAAAACGATGTCGAACTCGACGCCTGTGCCAGCCGCTTGGCGGTTGGGGCTTGTGGGGCGCAAAGTTGGCATGACCCGCATTTTTACAGAAGATGGCGATTCCATCCCTGTAACCGTGCTGGATGTGTCCAATAATCGCGTGGTCCAAGTCAAGTCACCAGAAGTAGATGGCTATGCGGCTATTCAAGTCGCTTACGGCAAACGCCGTCCGTCGCGCGTCACCAAACCTTTGGCAGGTCACTATGCCAAAGCCGGCGCCGAAGCCGGCAGCACCCTCAAAGAATTCCGCCTCGATCCCACTGTTGCCGCCGAATACAACCCCGGCGACGAACTCACCGTGGACGCTATCTTCGAAGCGGGTCAACAAGTAGACGTTACCGGTACCACCATTGGTAAAGGCTATGCCGGTACCATCAAACGTCACGGTTTCTCGGGTCAGAACCAAAGTCACGGTAACTCGGTGTCGCACCGTGTACCCGGCTCCACGGGTATGGCTCAAGACCCCGGTCGTGTATTTCCCGGCAAGAAAATGGCGGGTCACATGGGTGCTGTAACGCGTACCGTCCAAAACCTCGATATTGTCCGTGTTGATGCTGAACGCGGCCTGCTGCTTGTTAAAGGCGCTGTGCCCGGTCACAAAAACGGCAATATTGTTGTTCGACGTTCGCTCAAATTGTATAAAGGAGCCTAACCATGGAACTCAAGCTCCTGGATGACAAGGGCCAGTCCTCCGCAACGGTTGCTGCCCCGGCCACGGTTTTTGGCCGCGAATTCAACGAAGCACTGGTGCACCAGGTTGTGGTTGCCTATCAGGCAAATGCCCGTCAGGCCACGCGTGCCCAAAAAGACCGCTCGCAAGTCGCATTCAGCAAAAAGAAGCCCTGGCGCCAAAAAGGTACTGGTCGTGCGCGTGCTGGTGCTGCATCGTCGCCCCTGTGGCGTGGCGGTGGTCGTACCTTCCCGAATACGCCCGACGAAAACTTCACCCACAAGGTCAACAAGAAAATGTATCGCGCCGGTCTGCGCTCGATTCTTTCCCAGTTGGCCCGCGAGGACCGTATCGCCGTAGTCGAATCCTTCTCTCTTGACGCTCCCAAAACGCGCCTGGCCGCACAGAAGCTCAAGGATATGGGTCTGGACTCGGTGTTGATCATTACCGATACGCTGGACGAAAACGTCTATCTGGCTACGCGTAACCTGGCTCACGTCTCTGTGGTCGAACCTCGCTATGCTGATCCGCTGTCGCTGATCCACTACAAAAAAGTGTTGATCACCCGCCCGGCTATCGCTCAGCTCGAAGAGGTGTTGGGATGAACGTCGAACGCTTGATGCAAGTTATTCTGGCACCCATCGTGACCGAAAAGGCCACGCTTGTTGCCGAAAAAAATCAGCAAATCGCTTTCCGTGTCGCACCCGATGCGACCAAGCCCGAGATCAAGGCTGCCGTCGAACACCTGTTCAAGGTCGAAGTCGAGTCCGTGCAGGTTCTCAACCAGAAGGGCAAGGTAAAACGATTTGGCCGTTTCACAGGTCGTCGCCGTGGCGAGCGCAAAGCGTATGTGTCGCTCAAGCCCGGTCAGGAAATCGACTTCTCAGAGGTGATTTAAATGGCACTCGTTAAGGTCAAACCAACCTCGCCCGGTCGCCGCGGCATGATCAAGGTCGTACACCCCCAGTTGCACAAGGGGGCACCGTATGCCGGGCTTATCGAAAAGAAATCGCGTACTGCGGGTCGCAACCACAACGGTCACATCACCGTTCGTCATCGTGGTGGCGGTCACAAGCAGCACTACCGTATTATTGACTTCCGTCGCAATAAAGATGGTATTCCCGCCAAAGTAGAGCGGCTGGAATACGATCCCAACCGCACGGCGCACATTGCGCTGGTGTGCTACGCCGATGGCGAGCGTCGCTACATCCTGGCTCCTCGTGGCCTGCAAGTTGGCGCTACCATCATGTCCGGCCAGGATGCCCCCATCCGTGCCGGTAATGCACTGCCCATCCGCAACATTCCGGTGGGTGCCACCATCCACTGCATCGAAATGATGCCCGGCAAAGGTGGTCAGCTGGCACGGTCGGCAGGTGCTTCGGCGGTTCTTCTGGCTCGCGAAGGTACGTACGCACAAGTACGTCTGCGTTCGGGCGAAGTCCGTCGCGTACACATCGACTGCCGCGCCACCATTGGCGAAGTCGGTAACGAAGAAAACAGCTTGCGCCAAATCGGCAAGGCCGGCGCAACCCGTTGGCGCGGTATCCGCCCCAGCGTGCGTGGTGTTGCCATGAACCCGATCGATCACCCGCACGGTGGTGGTGAAGGTAAAACTGGCGAAGGCCGCGAGCCGGTCAGTCCGTGGGGCACGCCAACCAAAGGCTACCGCACCCGTCGAAACAAGCGCACAGACAACATGATTGTCTCGCGTCGCAAGCGCAAGTAAAGGGCGATACATATGGCACGTTCTATTAAAAAAGGTCCATTCGTTGACGATCACCTTCTGCGGAAGGTTGACGCGGCTCTCGAAGGCAAAGACAAACGGCCCATCCGTACCTGGTCGCGCCGTTCTACCATCCTGCCCGAATTCATCGGGCTGACGATAGCTGTGCATAATGGCCGGCAGCATGTTCCCGTTTACATCACGGAAAACATGGTTGGTCACAAGCTTGGCGAGTTCGCGCTTACCCGTACGTTCCGGGGCCACGTCGCGGACAAGAAGTCCCGGAGATAAGTGATGGAAACACAAGCTATTATTCGTGGCGTCCCGATTTCAGCCCAGAAGGCGCGTTTGGTTGCGGATCTGATCCGTGGCAAATCCGTCGAGCAGGCTCTGAACATCCTGACGTTCACCCCGAAGAAAGCCGCGGGCATTATCAAGAAGGCTCTCGAATCCGCTATTGCCAATGCCGAGCATAACGACGGCGCTGACATCGACGAACTGAAAGTCACCACTATCTATGTAGATAAGGGCCAGTCGATGAAGCGGTTCCGCGCTCGCGCCAAAGGTCGCGGTGCCCGTATTGAAAAGCAGACTTGCCACATTGTGGTTAAAGTCGGCGCCTAAGGAGCAACAATGGGACAGAAAATTCACCCGATTGGGTTCCGCCTTTCGGTAAACCGTAACTGGTCTTCACGCTGGTACGCCGACAAGAAAGCATTCCCCGGCATGCTGCGCGAAGATATCCAGGTACGCGAATACCTGAAAAAGAAACTGAAAAACGCGTCCGTTGGCCGCGTCGTTATCGAGCGTCCCGCCAAGAATGCTCGTATCACCATTTATTCGGCACGTCCGGGCGTGGTGATCGGCAAGCGCGGCGAAGACATCGAAGCCCTTAAAGGCGACCTTCAGCGTCTGCTTGGCGTACCCGTACACGTCAATATCGAAGAAATCCGCCGTCCGGAAACCGATGCACAGCTGATTGCCGACTCCATCGCGCAACAGCTCGAAAAGCGCATCATGTTCCGTCGCGCCATGAAGCGTGCGATGCAGAACGCCATGCGCCTTGGTGCCCAGGGCATCAAGATCATGAGCTCGGGCCGTCTGAACGGTATCGAGATCGCGCGTTCCGAGTGGTACCGTGAAGGGCGTGTGCCTTTGCACACCTTGCGTGCCAATATCGACTATGGCACGGCCGAAGCGCACACCACCTATGGAATCATCGGCATCAAAGTCTGGGTTTACAAAGGCGATATGCTGCCCAACGGCGAAATGCCGCCCGAGGCCGCATTGCCCCGTGACGAAGAGCGTCGTTCGCGTCGTCCCCGTGGCGATCGCCCGGAAGGCCGTCGTCCCGGACGTGGTCGTGGTGCTCGCAGGGCCGAAGCCGCCCCGGCACCTGAAGGAGAATAATCATGCTGCAACCTTCACGCAGAAAATACCGTAAAGAGCATAAAGGCCGCAACACCGGCCTGGCGACGCGCGGCACCCAGGTGTCTTTCGGCGAGTTCGGCCTGAAAGCCACCGGCCGTGGCCGGATCACCGCACGCCAGATCGAAGCGGCGCGTCGTGCCATCAACCGTCACATTCGTCGTGGCGGGCGCATCTGGATCCGCATCTTCCCGGATAAGCCAATTTCCAAGAAGCCTTTGGAAGTACGTATGGGTAGCGGTAAAGGTAGCCCGGAGTTCTGGGTAGCCGAAATCCAGCCCGGCAAAATGCTTTACGAAATGGAGGGCGTCAGCGAAGAGATGGCCCGTGAAGCATTTCGTCTGGCCGCTGCCAAGCTGCCCGTCTCCACGACCTTCGTGTCGCGTCAGCTTGGTTAAGGAGTTCTTAAATGAAAGCCAGCGAATTGCGTAGCAAAACCACCGCCGAGCTCCAGACCGAGCTCGAGAGCCTGCTGAAGGCACAGTTCAACCTGCGTATGCAGAGTGCCACCCAGCAGCTTTCCAACACCAGTCAGATGCGTCAGGTACGCCGCTCCATCGCGCGCGTGCGGACCATCATGACCGAGAAGGCAGGACAGTAATATGAGTGAAGAAAACACAACTCAGGCTGCCGAGCCCGTCAAGCGTCAACGCACGCTGATTGGTACGGTCGTCAGCAACAAAATGGACAAGACGATCGTTGTACGTGTTGATCGCCGCGTCAAGCACCCCGTGTTTGGCAAGTTCATCATGCGCTCTGCCAAGTACAAAGTGCATGACGAAAGCAATCAGTACAACGAAGGCGACATCGTGGAAATCGCGGAAGGTCGTCCCATCAGCCGCCACAAAGCGTGGACGGCGGTGCGTCTGGTCGAGGCTGCACGCATCATCTGATGTGTTGCAACTGCGCTGACGGCGCGTGATCCCCGCGATTACGTCCGTCAGGGCATTGCTGATCATGTGCTAAGGCCTAAACCAAGGGGCGTGCACCTTGACGGATGGCACAGCGCTGAAAAGCCGGGTCTGCTTAGGTAGACCCGGCTTTTTGTTCGTCGAAAACCTTAGTCACGGGCCTTACATCGCCGTCTGGGTTTATTTTATTGTCTCGGTTCCCTTGACCGACAAGATTTACTTGACTGGCCAGCTTTATCTAGCTGGCTTCTTCCTTCAATTGCCGGCGCAGTATTTTCCCCACATTGGTGCGGGGCAGCGTGTCGCGAAACTCCACGTGTTTGGGCACCTTATAACCACTTAGCAACCCGCGACAGTGGGCAATCACCTCTTCAGCGGTAAGGTCCGGCCGTCGCGCAATCACAAAAAGCTTTACGACCTCGCCCGAGCGGGCATCGGGCACGCCGATGGCGGCCGCCTCGATGATGTCCGGGTGCTCCGCCGCGGCCGCTTCGACCTCGTTGGGGTACACGTTGAAGCCGGACACCAGAATCATGTCTTTCTTGCGATCCAGGATGTAGAAGTAGCCTTGGGCGTCCATATAGCCGATGTCGCCGGTTCGCAAGTAGCCCTCAGTGTCAAAGGCCAGTGCGGTTTCTTCGGGACGTTGCCAGTAGCCGGGCGTTACCTGTGGACCTTTGATGCAAAGCTCGCCGCTTTCCCCAACGGCCAGGCGGTTGTCGGCGATGTCGCGCACGACGATGTCGGTTGAGGGCACCGGCAAACCAATGGATCCGGTAAATTCCGTTTGGTCCAGTGGGTTGATGGTCGCCGCGGGTGAGGTTTCGGTCAGGCCGTAGGCTTGGGCGATGGGTTTACCGGTGGTGCGCAACCAGCGCTCGGATACGGCCTGTTGCACCGCCATGCCGCCGCCCAGTGCAAATTTCAGGTTGCTGAAGTCCAGCGTCTTGAAATCGGGGTGGTTAAGCAGGGCGCTGAATAGGGTATTGACCCCGGTGATGGCGGTGAAACGGTTGCGGGCCAGCTCTTTCACTAATGAAGGGATGTCACGCGCGTTAACGATAAGCAGGTTTTTGGCACCAATGCGCATAAACACCAGACAGTTCGCGGTAAGGGCGAAGATGTGGTAGAGCGGCAGTGCGGTCACAATGCACTCGGGTTTGCTGAGGTCGATGTACGGCTGGAGCCAAGCGCACGCCTGGCAGACATTGGCCACAACGTTGCCATGGGTCAAAATGGCGCCTTTTGCGACGCCAGTGGTACCCCCGGTGTATTGAAGGAAGGCGATATCGTCGTGCGTCAAGGCGACGGGAAGGGTGGTTAACCCCGTACCCTGTGTCAGGGCGTCGTTAAAGCGGATGTGGTTGGGCAGCGTCCACGCAGGCACCATTTTCTTCACGTGGCGTACCACAAAATTGGTAACCCGGCCCTTCAGGCCGCCCAGCATGTCGCCAATGCCGGTCACAACCACGCGTTTGATGTCCGTGTGTTCCACCACTTTTTGCAGGGTGTGGGCGAAATTTTCTGCAATAAAAATGGTGGTTGCTCCGCAATCGCGCAGCTGGTGCTCCAGTTCGTGCGGCGTATAAAGCGGGTTTATATTGACAACAATGGCGCCCACGCGCAATACCGCAAACAACGCAACGGGGTATTGCATCAGGTTGGGCATCATCATCGCGACGCGATCACCCTTTTTGACGCCGTTGTGCTGTAGCCACGCGGCCAACGCCTCAACGTAATGATGCAACTCGGCATAGGTGATGGCGGCCCCCATGCTTTGGTAGGCAAAGCGGTCGGCATACTGACGGCATGATTCCTCAAACATTTGCACCAGTGACGAATACGCCGATGCCTGGTCGGTAATATCTGCAGGGACATCTTTGGGGTAATGTTGCAGCCAGACTTTCGTTTTGCCCATGTCAGCGGTTCTCGCTTTGTTGTTTCTGTGCCCGTTGCATCTGCGCGGCGCCGTGGCTGATGGCGGGCACCAAAAAGGGCACGGCGCGGTATGGAATCGT
>JAJUIY010000015.1 GCA_029267415.1 Alcaligenaceae bacterium | reverse complement strand
TTTGCAAGCGGCTGAATTCGGCATCGTTGGACTGCACATCGCGAAATGCCGCAAAGCGATCGCGCACTCCGTCGAGTACCGCCACGCTTAAATTCACCGTATCCAACGCCCGCTCGCGCAGCGAGAAGTCTTGTTGTGCATCGGCTTCTTCAAGCAAGCGCGCCGCCGTCAGCAGATTGATTCGAGCCACCATCATGTCGTGGCTCAGATCCATGATTGCCGACGTTCGCTGGTCTTGCTCATTGATGGTGCGCATCAAGTCGAGGCTTTTCGAGGCATACCAAGCCCCCAAGGCGCCCACCATGACAAGCAGCGCCATAAACAACGCCAGCACCCACATCAAGATGGTGCTGACTTTGGCGTTGGACAACCCGAAGCCGAACCGGGACTGACGTGTGGATTTTTTTGTTTTTCTCTTCTTTTGCTTGAGTGAAACTGCTTTTTTTGACATTAATAGAACGTTGATTTAACGAGTTGGACCTTACATCTGCACCGGCGATGCTACGGGGGCATCGACAACGGGTGCAGGCGTGGGAGCGGGAAAAGCAGGCCTTGTCTCCGTGGTGTGGCCCGCATAGGGCGCATGTTTCACCTGGCCTGTCTGGGGCACATTGACGCTTTTGACCACGCGTTCGAAATAACCATATTGATCGAACCGCAGCCAAAGTTCGCGGTTGAAATACACCGCGTCGGGCACGAACGAGGCACGATGGGCCCACCGGGCCAGCACCGAGCCATCGCCCTGCGCATACACGTCGACCGGATCTGCCTTGAGCAACGCACTGGCTTCGGACAGTGTGGTACTGCCCGGCGTCATCAAGTCGAGCCGTGACGCGTTAAAGGTACTGCCGGTAGTGGTACAACCCGCCAGCACCAGCAATACCGTTGCCAGTACTGCTTTGAAGAAGGCACCTTGCCGGACGGCATCAATCATCGTCCGGAACCTATGGCAAACAAGCTGATGCTCTGAATCTTGCGAAACGCCAGCGTGGCCCCTTCCAGCGCACTTTTTCGAAGCTCAAGCTGCGTTGTGGCCGTGTAGTAGTCCAGGTCTTCAAGGCTGGATATTTGTTGGCGATAGGCAAGATCGCGCAGGGCGCCGTTGGCATCCAGCGCTTCCAGTTCGTTCATGCGTGCACCAATGGACGACCGTACCGTGAGCACGTTGTCATAGTTAATATCGATACGCTGAATGGCCGATGCCAGGACGTTTTGAAAGTGCGCCTGTGCCGCCGGGTTGGCAGCGTGGGGTGTATCCAGCGCGGCAATCACCGAATCCAGCGTATTGAAGATGTTCATATTGGTACTGGCGGCGGATTCTACCGAAAACGTATCGCCCGCCTGCGGTGCTCCCGACATTTTGACCTGAACGCCAAACGGCATTTTGATCAGATTTTCGCCATCGGGGTCGTAGGAGTGCGTGTCTTCCCAGCCGAAACCAAGTTCGGCTGAATCGTACTCTACAGTATTGCCATCACCGTCCAGCACAACGATGCGATACACCACGGGGCTGGCAGGATCAGCAGCGTCGGCATTTTCAAACTGCAGCTGGAACGAATAGTTGGGGTTGGTCTGGCTAGCATCGTAAACCGACGCCGTGCTGATGATGCCGGTACCGGCGTTGGCGGCTGCCTGGCCAAACACAGTGCCCGCCGCCGTCACATACGTAGTGATCCCGGGTGTAGCGCGTGCAAACACATCGCTGCCGACGTCGGAGCTCTCCATTTGGCGGGTTTGATCCACCTGGATCAGGCGCTGGGCGTTGTCGCCCAGGTATTCACCCGCATCGCTGAAGGCGGCCGTAGCCCCTTTGGACCCCGAGAACAGGTATTGGCCGTTGCCGTCAGTGGCGTTGGCCAGGTTCAGCATGTTGGTGCGGGCGTCCTTCAATACCGTGGCCAGCGTTTTGCGGTCGGCATCTGACATGGTGCCGTTACCCGCTTCTACCAGCCGCGTTTTGATGTCTTGCATCAAGAGCGTAACGGTATTAAGGGTGTTTTCTTCGGTGCCCAAATTAATGTTGGCCACATTGCGGTTCTCGGCGTAGCGTGCGTTAAGCGTTTGCGATTGCCGAATGTTGATGGCTTGTGACGCGCCCAGTGGGTCGTCGGCCGGCGTTACCATGCGCCGGCCACTGCCGATCTGCTGGAACAGATGCATCAGGTCGGATTGCTGGGCGTTAATGGAATTAAGCCCGGTCTGGAAAAGCAGTGAAGAACTAATACGCATGGCAAACTTCCGAAAATCAGTTACGCAGGCCCAGCAGGGTGTCGAACAAGGTTGAGCTGACGTCGATCAGGCGCGAAGCCGCGCGAAACTGCTGCTGGTACATGTCCAGCTTCATATATTCTTCGTCGAGGTTGACGCCCGACAGCGCCTGTTGTGCCGACAGGTTTTGCTGAATAAGACTGCTTTGCGCCTTGGCGGCCGTCTGGTTTTGCTGTGTCAGCACGCCCACTTTGTTCACGATCTGCGAAAAGGCTTCGTTAAGGCTCATGGTTTGATTGCCCAGCACCTTCTCGATTTGCAGCGCGGCAAGCTTCAGCGCGTTGTCACTGTTGGATGGCCGTGCCTCGGGGTTGGCAGGGTCGTACGCATCGCCTGGGCTGGCTGCGGCAATTTTGGCCGGATCGCTGATGGCAACCGCAATGTCGGCCGCTGACGATCGCGTGGGCTGGATTTGCCAGGTATCGTTTTCAGCAGCGCCGGCGGGAAACGTGATCTCGATTCCATCAAGCGTAATCGTGCTGCCCGGCGCAGCGTTAATGGGCTGGCCATCAGGCACCGGAGTAATGACAAAATCGACGCCGTCAAACTTGACGTGATAGTCCTGGCCGGTCAGCGCATTCGCGTCCACAAATTCAACGTGAAGTGCGCCTGTGGCCGCATCGTTGGACCCGCCCGGCAACACTTTGGGTGCGCCAATATCGAAGAATGCGACGCCCAAATTACCTTGCAGATCGATCCCTTCGGCATGCTGCGCGTTAAACGCGGTGGCCAGCCCCACGGCAAGGCGGCCAAGCTCGTTCTGGACAGAATCCAGAGCCTCGCGGCGGTAAGACAACAAGCCACCCAGGCTGCCGCCCGAAATGCGGTGGTCGTCCATTTCGATGGTGGCGCGCCCGCCGCCCGGAGTTTGCACGGTATAGGCGACAGCCATACGGCTGGGGTCGTCGGCGGAAGGCACGGTATGCAGGGGGAATACGGCATCGCCGCCCAGCAGGACCTGGCCATTGCCCATCACCAGATTGAACCGGCCGTCTTGCTCGGACACGCGCACATCCACCAGCTGGGTAAGCTCGGAATACAGCTGATCGCGCTGATCGAGCAAGTCGTTGGGTTCGTGATCGGAGGTGGCGCGCGCAACCGTGATTTGGCGGTTCACGTCGAGGATGCGCTCGGCATAGCTGTTAATTTGCTTCACCACCGTGTTGATTTGCGTGTTGATGTTATTGCGCTGTTCATCCAGAAAACGGTTGGCATCATTTAGCTGGCCCACCAGGCTGTTGGCACGGCCAAGAAGCTCTTGCCGCGCGGCGGCATCGGCCGGCGCGGACGCGACAGCTTGAACACCATCAAAAAACTTTTGCAGCGCCGGGCTGACTCCCACGGAGGGGTCGGCAAACAGGTTGTTGATTTGCGTGATCTCGTTGCCGTAGGCCACCAGCGATGCACCGTCGGAACGGGCTTGCACCAGTTGGCGGAACAGGAAATTGTCGTATGCCCGTTGCACGGTAACGGCCTTGACGCCCCGCCCGATATAACCGGCACCATGGTTGGCGGCACCGGCGGTTTCCACCAACACGGTTTGACGGTTGTAGCCTTCGGTAGCAGCGTTGTTGATATTGTGCCCGGCGGTTTGCAAACGATTTTGGGCTGCAAGAATGCCGGATAAACCAAGATTGGCCAGATTCATACAAATTCCGATATATCAGTGTTCGCCACACGGTGAACAAGTAAAACAAAGCGCTTATCCTGTTAACGGCAGGGTGGGCGCAGTGTTTAGCGGTTGCCCGTCACGTCAGGCGACGTTATCGCCCGGCACACCGGGGCCCCGCTCGAAATACTTCATGATGGAAATCAGTTTGTCGGCATAGGCCGGGTCAGTCGCATAGCCGGCGGCCTGAATGCGCCGCGCGGCCTCCTCCGCCGTAGGCGCGGTCAGCACGTCGCTGTAACGGCTGTTATTACCGATCAAGCGCGCGTAGTCAGCGAACGATTCGGCGTAGGAGTCGTAGGCACGGAACGGCTGTACCACTTTGCGAGCCACGCCGTTCTCGAATTCGGTCGTCATAATGTGCGCCACTTTGCCCTTCCAGCTTTTTGTGGCCTTGATGCCGAACAGGTTATACGTTGTAGATCCGTCTTCGTTCAGTATTTCACGGCGGCCCCAGCCAGACTCGAGCGCCGCCTGGCTAAGAATGAGGCGCGCCGGTACGCCACTTTCAGCGGATGCCTGACGCGCAGCGGCGCCCATACGATCCACAAAGTTATGAATGTGCGCGGGTGCGCCGCGAATCGCACCGGAGAGGTATTCAACCGCCGCCGCGGGGCGGCCCAACAGGTCAATAAGTTCGGAGATGGAGGACAGTTTGTGCTGCTCGCTGCCGGCTTCGCTGATGCTGGAGCGCAAGTGGGGCAGACGCGACAGCGCCAGCTCGGGCGGTGTCGCGTCCGATGTGGCGTGCACTCCGCCGGTATCGCCGCGCGCCTGACGGATAAACGCCATCAGCGCCTGTGCCAACCCCATGCCGGGCGAGGCCAGGTGCATAGCCATTTGCTCGTCGCCCATCGACTGGGCAAGCCGGGTTTGGGGGCTGTCGAATAGCCCCCCCGAACTGGCCTGACGTGCCTGTTTGAGCATTTGCTGAATCAATAGCGCCTCGAATTGCTGCGCAGTTTCTTGTTCGTGAACCTGTTGTTGCTGCCCGCCCGCCTGCACACCCCGCTTCAGACGGCCAAGGTGCGAGAAATCCAGTGCGGACGCAACGTGCGGTTGAGGTCGCGGAATGTAATACGTGGATGACATCGCGCCCGGCCTCAGATTATTTCCAGGTCGGCCCGCAGGGCACCGGCACTTTTCAGGTTTTGCAAAATCGAAAGCAAGTCTTGAGGGGTTGCACCTAATGCATTGAGCGCACGTACCACATCGGCCAAATTGGCACTGGTGGTAACGCGCTGCAAGGCCCCGCCCTCGCTGCGCATTTCAATCTGCGTGCTGTCGGTTACCACGGTTTCGCCCCCGGCAAAGGGGGTGTCAGGCTGGCTGACCACGGCATCGCGGCTAATCACCACCGACAGGTTGCCGTAGGCGATGGCCGCTTCGTCGATGGTAACGGTGCGGTTCATGACCACAGAACCCGTGCGAGCGTTAATTACCACCCGTGCGCGGGCCGGGGGCAAGTTAACTTCCAGGTTCTCGACTTCTGACAGGAAACGGGCTTGCATGGTGGGGTCAGCCGGCCCCTGCACACGCACCACGCGACCATCCTGGGCCGTGGCAACGGGCGCGCCGAAGTGCTGGTTCAGCGCCGTCACAACAGCTTGGGCGGTGCCGAAGTCATTGCTGTTCAGTTCGAGCACCACGACGCCATCACGCGAATAAGTGGTGGGCACACCGCGCTCGACGATAGCGCCGTTGCTGATAATGCCACCATTAAGCTGGTTAACCTGCACGCTGGACCCGCCGGCTTGTGCACCGGCACCGCCCACCAGCAAGTTGCCCTGGGCAATGGCGTAAACCTGGCCGTTGGCCCCTTTAAGCGGCGTCATCAACAGCGTGCCACCGCGCAGACTTTTTGCGTTACCCATGGATGACACCACCACATCCAGGGTTTGCCCGGGCTGGGCAAACGCCGGCAAGCGTGCAGTGACCATGACGGCTGCCACGTTGCGCACTTGCATATTGGTGCCCTGCGGAACGGTAACGCCCAGCTGTGACAGCATGTTGGTAAGGCTTTGCTGCGTAAAAGGCGTTTGGCGAACCTGGTCGCCCGTTCCATCAAGGCCCACAACCAAGCCATAGCCCACCAGCTGGTTATCACGCACGCCCTGAAAACTGGCCAGATCCTTGATGCGATCCGCATGCGTAACGTGGCTGACCACGGCGAGCAGCAGCCCGGCCACCAGGCCAAGCAAGCGGTTGACGCGGAATAACGTGGTTTGTTTGACACCCATCACAAAATTGGCCTGATCAGAAAGGAGAGACACTTAGGAAGAAACGCTGCAGCCATCCCATGGTTTGCACTTCGTCCATCACACCGCGGCTGCGGAACTCGATGCGCGCATCGGCAACCTGTGTCGACAGTACGGTGTTGGAGCCCGTAACCGATCGGGGGTCGACCACCCCGGAAAACCGGATGTACTCGCTGCCACGATTAATAGCCAACTGCTTGTCGCCCGCAATTTGCAGGTTGCCGTTTGGCAGCACGCCCACCACGGTGGTGGTCAGTGTGCCAGAGAAGGTATTGTCGGCTCGCGACGATCCCCTGCCCTGAGCCTGATTGTTGCCCTCGACGCCAAAGTTTTGCCGGGGACCGAGCTCGTCTGGCAGGAAGTCCGGCGCCAAACCCATATTGAGTGATGCGTTACTGCTTCGGTCGGTGGTGGTTTGGACGTTTTTGGCAGCGTTGGTGCGCTCCTGGATGATGACCGTCACGATATCGCCCACATTGCGTGGCCGGCGGTCTTCAAACAAGGGGAAGTTGCCGTATGCCGTCGGCTGGTAAATGGCACCGTTGGGTTCCGGCGACGGTGGTGGCGGCGGTGGCGGTGCCGCCGTAAGCGGTCCCGTTACCACGGGCTCGGGGGGCACCATGGCGCATCCCGACACCACCACGGCCAGCAAAAGCGAAAAAACGATCCAGAAGCGTCTAAACATAGGGCAGTTAAATTTGCGTGAGACGCGCGAGCATCTGGTCAGCGGTTTGCACCGCCTTGCTGTTCATTTCGTAGGCGCGCTGCGTGGTGATCATGTTGACCAATTCTTCGGCCACGTTCACGTTGGACGTTTCCACATACTTTTGCAGCACCAGGCCGGCACCGTCCAGGCCAGGCTGCGCAAAGTTGGCCGGACCGGACGAGTCGGTTTCTACATACAGGTTTTCGCCCATGCTTTGCAGACCGGCCGGGTTAATGAAGGTGACGAGTTCGATCTGACCGATTTCGACACTGGTGCCCGCAGCGCCCGGCTGGGTTACCGACACCGTCCCATCACGGGCAATGGTGACGCTAAGCGCGTTATCGGGCACGTTGATGGGCGGCTGAATGGGATAACCGCCTGCCGTGACGATCTGGCCGTCCTGGTCTACCTGCAGACTGCCATCACGCGTGTAGGCTTCAGTACCGTCGGGCATTTCAACTTGCAGGAAACCGCGGCCCTGGATGGCAATGTCCAGCTCGTTACCGGTTTCGCGGAGGTTGCCCGTGGTGTGAATACGCTCGGTTGCCACCGTCCGCACACCGGTACCAATTTGCAGGCCGGTGGGCAGCTGGTTGGCGGCACCCACCTGGGCACCGGGCTGGCGCACGGTTTGGTACATCAGTTCTTCAAACACGGCACGCCCGCGCTTGAACGCGTTGGTGTTGACGTTAGCCAGGTTGTTGGAAATGACATCCATATTGGTCTGTTGGGATTCCAGACCCGTTTTGGCTATCCAGAGTGAACGTATCATTTGTGTTCCTGTTAAGTATCAGACGTCAGCGGCGACCGCGTTAGTTTGACGCCAGAATGGAATTGGCGCGCTCAGCATTGGTGCTGGCGTCCTGGATCATTTTCATCTGCATCTCGAAGCGGCGGGCATTGGCGATCATGCCCACCATGGCCTGCGCGGGGCTAACGTTGCTTTTCTCAAGAAAGCCGTCCACGATGCGCACGTTGGGGTCGGCCGGTGCCGCATTACCATCGGCCAGCCGGAACAGCCCGTCGTCGCCACGCACCAGTTGCTCGGGTTCGGGGTTAACCAGCTTCAGCTGGCCCAGAATTTGGATATCGCGCGGGTTGTCACCGGCGCCCAACGCGGTAATGGTGCCGTCGCTGGCAAAGGTAATACTGCCGCGCTCGGGGACGTCAATAAGGGCGTTGTCGGCAGAAAGCACCGGCAGGCCGGTACCGGTAACTAACACGTTGTCAGCATTCACCGACAGGTCGCCGGCCCGGGTGTAGGCTTCGCCGTCGGGGGTTTGCACACTGAACCAGCCCTCGCCCGAAATCGCCAGGTCAAGGGCATGGCCCGTTTGGGTCATTGCACCCTGCCCCATCATGGAGCCGGGCGTGGTGGTAACGGTGGTTACCCGTGTGGGACGCTCGTTGGCCTGGCCTTCCACCGGCACTGACCGGTAGATGGCAATCTGCTCGCGAAAGCCTGTGGTGTTGATATTGGCCAGGTTGTTGCTGATAACCGATTGCTGTTCGAGGGTGCGCGACGCACCCCCCATGGCCGTGTAAATCAGGTGATCCATACTATGTCTGCTTTATACGCCCGTGGCTTAGCGCATGGTGATCAGGGTTTGCAGGATTTGGTCCTGCGTCTTGATCGTTTGTGCGTTGGCCTGGTAGGTACGCTGGGCGATGATCATGTTGACCAGCTCTTGGCTCATGTCCACATTGGAATCTTCAACCGCCTGCCCCATCAGTGTTGCCAAGCCGTTGGTACCCGGCACGCCCAGCACCGGCTGGCCGGATGCCGAGGTTTCTTGCCAGGCATTACCACCTACTGGCTGCAAGCCCTGCAGGTTTTTGAAGTCGGCCAGCACCAGCGAGCCCATGGGGCGCGATTCGCCGTTGGTGTAACGCGCCACAATGCTGCCGTCGTCGGCAATGCTCATGCTGGCGTACTCGCCCGTAGAGTGGCCGTTTTGTACGAATGACGTGGCAAACGGGCCACCAAACTGGGTGGAGTCGGCGTAGTTGACGGTGATTTGCAGGGGCTCGGCCGGCGAGTTGGTGCCGCCGGGGTTGGCAAATTGAAGCGCCGCCGTGAACGAACCTGCTGTGCCACCCACCGCCGTCAGACGACCAGCGTCGTCAAAGGTAACCGTCGTCGGCGGAACCAAAGCACCATCGCCGTCCACCATCCGTTCGCCGTTCAAGGCGTAATACACATCCCACTGGCTGGCGCCGCCCGCGGCGTCGCGCTTGACGAAATACTGCGTCAATTGGTGTGCGTTACCCAAAGAGTCGTAAACATCAATCGGCAACGAGTGTGTGAAAGAGCTGGCGTCCTCGGGATCAAACGCAACGGTAGCCGGGATGGCCTCGGCGTTGGCATCGAAGTTCATTTTTACCTGGATGCCGCTGGTGGCCTGAGGCGGAATGTTGCCCACGGGCACCGTGATGGGCTGGGGCGTGGTGCCACCCTGGGGGAAGCCAGTCAGGCGATGACCCTGCGCATTGACGATGTAGTTTTCTGCGTCGGCAAAAAACTGGCCGTTTCGGGTGTAGAGCACGTTTCCGCTGGTGTCCACCACCCGGAAGAACCCTTTTTCGCCGTTGATGGCGATGTCGAACTGGTTTCCCGTGGTACTGACATTACCCACCGCGAAACGTTGGTTGACGCTGGCCACCTGTACACCCAGGCCCACCCGGGAATTGGCGTACACGTCGGCAAAGGTTGCCGAGGCGGCCTTGAAGCCCACCGTGCCGGAGTTGGCAATGTTATTGCCGATAATGTCCAGCGATTGCGAAGCGGCTTTAAGCCCGCTTAAACCTTGTCCAAAACCCATGTCATTCCTCGTTCAATTCTGAAATCATCAAACCAGTGCGTCAGCCTGCGCCGCCCACCGGTGGCATTGTTGCGTTACTGCTACTGCATAATCTTGCGTACATCCAACAGGGAGAAGTCACCCGCAAGGCCCAGGTTGATACGCAGGCCCGATGACGAGTAGTCCACGCTGGATACCCGCCCGTAAGTTAAGGGCTCGGCCGGCACAGGTTTGCCATCCGCGTCTGTGGCAGCAACCTGGATGTTGTACGCGCCATCATTTAGCGGAGAACCGCCGTCGCCCTTGCCATCCCATCCAACAGAGATGACGCCGGCAGGCTGGGGCCCAAGTTTGATTTGACGCACGGCCTTGCCGCTGGCATCCAGCACGGTAACGGTGACATTAGACGCCGGCGAGATCAGGTCGACGCCAAAAGGGGTGGACTCTTTCTGTGAGGGGTCGTCCGGGTGACTGCCCAGAGACACCTTGGTGCCAGGAACCAGCACGCTTCGGCCGATCAGGCCCGCTGCCTGCATGGACTGAGACACGTCCATTTGCCCGGACAGCGCCAGCAAGGTGTTGTTCAGCTGGTTGATGCCATTCACCGTAGAAAGCTGCGCAATTTGCGAGGTGACTTCGGCGTTGTCCATGGGGTTGAGCGGATCTTGATTGCGCAGCTGGGTAACCAGCAAGGTCAGGAAACGGTCTTGCGTATCGCCCATCAGGCTGTTGGTACTGGCCTGGGCATGTGCCATGGCGGCTGCCGCGTCGGTCGTGCCTGTTACTGTGGTCAATGGGGCCTCCGTATATTGTTGGACACCAGCAAATTACTGGCCGATGGTGAGCGTACGCGCCATCAGGTTTTTGGCGGTGTTGATCACTTCCACATTGGCCTGGTAGGCACGCGATGCCGAAATCATGTTGACCGTTTCGGCCACCACGTCGACGTTGGGCATGGCCACATAGCCTTCTTGGTTAGCCAGGGGGTGATGCGGATCGTATTGCAACCGCGCCGGAGCATTACTTTGCACCACGGCCGCCACCCGTACGCCCCCTACCGCCGGCGGCGCCGACTGGGTTGCCGCAGGCGCCAGCTGAAACACGACTTGGCGCGCCTGGTAAGGCTGACCATCTGGGCCCGCCACGCTATCAGCGTTTGCCAGGTTGCTGGCCGTTACGTTCATGCGCTGCGACTGGGCCACCAGCGCCGAACCTGCGATCTGAAAAATACTGGTTGTCGACATAATCAATAAACAGCCTGTAAAGAATTTATGGTGGCAACCGTTATTGCTGCAAGGCGGCCATCAATGACTTCAGGCGCGCCGAAAGCACGGTGATTTCCGCCTGATACCGCATTGTGTTGTCGGCAAATTGCACGCGCTCAACGTCCATATCCACCGTGTTGCCATCAAGGCGCGGTTGCACCGGCACGCGATACGGCAAATTGCCCACCTCGGGGCTTTGTGCCTGGGCCGGAATATGGCGGGCTGATGTCAAGGTCAGGCGGGTATCGGCCAGTCGTTGCTGCGCCCCCGTTGCGGCATCAAGCGCGTCGCGAAAGTTGATGTCGCGTGCCTTGTAGCCGGGGGTATCGGCGTTGGCAATGTTGGACGCCAAAACCTCTTGGCGCTGCTGCCGAATGCTTAAAGCCGCCTGATGAAAACTTAAATCTGCACGAATGCGGTCAATCATGAGTGTCCCTTTTGGTTGGGGCAACGGTTTGCCAGACGCAATGCGCCCGGTTTTTCCACATTGGCATGGTAGCCGCGGGGTGCGCCACATAAAGTCTGAAATAAAGCCATAAATGTTGGCCAGTTCCGTTCTTGCACGCGCAAGCCCTTGATTAAAATTCGGATTATGCGGAAATTGCTCTTCTATTTCGCGGCCGTCACACTGGCACTCTCTCCCCACTGGCCCGCATTTGCGGCGGGCACCGCAGAAAGTCTTCCGGCCACAGCCGCCACGTCACAGCAGTCATCCAAATTGCGCGTTGACGATGTGGAGGCCCTGGTGGTGGAATTTCTTCAGCAACAGGCGGCCAGCTACCCCGGGTCTGCCCACATTACGGTGGGCAAGGTAAACCTTGACCGCCGTTCCGAATGTGACGACAACTTGCAGGTGTTTCTACCGGGCAGCCAGCGCCTGCGCGCGCGGATGTCGGTAGGTTTGCGCTGCCTGTCGCCGTCATGGACGATGCGCGTACAAGCAACGCTGGCCATTCATGGTTTCTTCTATGTACCCAATCGCACCCTGGAGCCGGGCGAATCGGTCTCGCTTGACGACTTGATTGCCCGCGAGGGGGACATTCTTTCCCTGCCGCGCGGTGTCGCCGTCGACCCCAGCCACATCATTGATCAGGTTGTCACACAACGCATCCCGGCCGGGACGCCCATTAAAGCGCGGTCGTTGCGCAGTCCGCTGTCCATCCAGCGTGGTCAAATGGTGCGCACGCAGGCGCGCGGTGTGGGTTTCGTCATCACGGGTGAAGGGCAATCGTTGGAAGACGGCGAACCTGGCGAACAAATCCGCATACGCGCCAGCTCGGGCCAAATCATCAGCGGCGTGGTGCTGGACGCCCACACGGTGCAAGTGATGATGTAAGCTAAAGAATTCGTACATCGCGTCGTAAAATACAGTACCAACCCATTTATTCAAAGCATTTGGCGGCACAAGCCGTCGCACAAACCATTCAGTGCCCGGAGCCCTAACCTTGAAAATCAATACTTCCTACGCCAAAGGTTCGCTGACACAAACTGGCGACGTTGGGCGCCAGCCGGCGGCGGGCAAGGCATCTGCACGTCATGCTGCACAATCCGGTGCCGGCGCCGCCGTCGAACTTAGCAGCACCGCACGCCATCTGGCCCTTATTGCCGGCGCCGAAAATGATATCGACGTCGTACGCGTTAATGAAATCCGCACGGCACTGGCAGAAGGCACGCTTAAAATCAACCCCGAACGCATCGCCGATGGCCTGATCGCCAGCGCGCAAGAATTGGTCGCCAAGAAGTAAGCCGTTTATGCCCGATACCCGCCCCAACCCCGACGCGCTGCGTCAATCCATTGAAGAAGAAATCACCCTGGTAGCGGCATTTATCACGCTGCTTGAAGAAGAAGCCAACGTGCTGGCTGACGGCGCTGACGCCGAAGCCCTGGGCAAGGTAACAGCGGGCAAAAACAAGGCGGCCGACAACCTGGCCAAGGCAGCACAGCAACGCAACACCCTGCTTGATGCCATGGGTGCGGGTATCGACAAAGAAGGCTTGGAAACGGTGGTAACCCGTTACCCCCAACTTTACGAGCCCGTCCGGCAACTGCTGGAAAAAACCGCCCAGGCCAGCATGCTGAACAACAACAACGGCCGCATTATCAGCCGCTACCTCACACAAAACCAACAGGCCCTTGACGTGTTGCAACACCTGACGGGCCGCAGCGATCTGTACGATGCCAAAGGGCGCAAGCGCCCCACTACCCGGCCTGACGCTACCCATATCAAGGCACGCTAAGCAGCGCCTGCTTCCGGCGCATCACGGGCAGCGTGCTGCCACGGCACACAGCTTTTTATTGCGCTGCCCGCGTCTGGGCCAACCACATTTTTAAGGCAAACAGCTTATGCAAGGCGCTGCCCGTGGCAGTGAGGCCAGCACGGTCGCCGGCACCCAGGCGCTGCACCACATTACCCACGGTTGACGGCCGGCTTAACACATCCTGCGACGCCAAGGCGGACTGCGTAGCCAAAAGGGCTTTAAGCGGCAGCTCTGGCGAAGCCACACTGGCCCCGGCCGGCCCTGACACGGAAACCATGCGGGCAGCCGTACGAAATAACGCCCGCGCTTCGTACGCCGCCAGCAGCCAGCCGGCCAGCTGGGCGGCCGGGACGTCGTGATCGGCCATATGGGCCAGACCAAACAGATGCTTTAGTTCGCGGCCATCATTACGAGCCATCAGCTTGACGGACAGCAATAGCAGCCCCGCTTGCGGGTGGTTACGCGTTAATGCGTCGACCGGCGTCGTGGCTACCCACACCATCACGTCGGTGGGGGCACTACCATCTGGCCCCAGGCTAACGGTGCTGACGGGGCAGTCGGGCACAGAATGATGCGACAGTGCACGCGCTATGCCGGACACCGTGGATAGACTGCCGTCATGAATTACGCGCGACACCGCGCCAATACGCGATATCCAACGCACATTTTCAGCGCATAGGCGGCGCAGCAATGCTTGGCTGCCGCGCTCAAAACAGTGCACAGCCGACCAGTCGGGCCGCCCATTTTGCAGGTTCTCGATTTGTAGCGACAAGGCCTGCACCGCCGTCGGTGCTGTGGGCGCCATCGCCCCGCAGGACGACCACCAACCGTCCGGAAACGATACCTGCTGGGCCGCGCTGACCAGCGGATGGCCGGCGTTATCCAGTAACATCGACGCGCGCAACCGGCCTTTACGCCCTGCTGATCCAAGCAATGGCGCGTCGCCATGGACGGCCAACACCGGACTATCCGGCCGGGCGTGGCCCGCCAAGCGCACAGATCGCAACATGCGATCGATGTGCACACGCGCATCCTCGTCGTCATCCGCCTTGCGGGTGGCCAACGCTTGCCATACATCCCAGGCTTCGGCAACGGGCAGCATGTCTTCCACGGCATCGCACGCCGCCTGGAAGTCTTGCGGGCGAAACGTGTTTTGCGCATCTTGCTCACCCGCCAGCAAGGCGCCGAGCAGTCGCTCGATGCCCTGCGCGTCGTGGCTCCGACCAGCGTCGGCCGCATCGCTAACCGACATCAGGGCGGCGAAATCCGCCTGCGATGGCGAATACAGACCCTTGACATCACGATCGGGCGCAATGGCGCGATCAACCAAGGCCTCGGGCGACATAAATACCAGGTTTTCGGGAACTTTCTGCCCGTTAGACACATAGTGGATGGGCAGACGATAGCGAATGGCGGCATCAAGTGCGGCACCCAGGCTGGTAGCTTCGTCAGCCTTGGTAATAATGCACCCTTGCAGCGGTGCCCCACCATCGCGGGAATAACTGCGCGCCACTTCATCCAGGGTATTGCCATGGCTGGACGCATTCAGCACCAGCAGACGCGTAACTTTTCGGTGGGCCGACGCCAGCATGGCGGCCTGTTCGGCCACGTAGCGGTCACGCTGGCTAACGCCAACGTTATCGATCAACACCGTGACGTGGGCGGGGATGGCTTTCAACACGGTGGCTAACTCGTCGGCATTTTTTATCACTTTTACCGGTACACGCAACAGCTCGCCGTAGATTTTCAGTTGCTCGTAGGCACCAATACGGTAGGTGTCGGTCGTCAGCAAGGCCAAGCCACCAGCGCCATGGCGCTTTACCGCCCGGGCGGCCAGCTTGGCAATGGTGGTGGTTTTACCCACACCGGTCGGCCCCACCAATGCCAACGTTAACCCCGGTTGCCAGAGCTCGTCTTCGGACGCCAGGACGGGCAAATTGCGTGCAAGCTCGCTGCGTACCCATTCTTGCGACGCCCGAAGCGACAGCTTTGATGGCAAGCGCTTCAGCATGGCACGCAACAACGGCGTACTGAACCCGCACCCCAATAATGACTGATACAACACCGCCGCGTGCGACGACTGCTTGAGCTGGTTACCCCACAACAAGTCGTCAAAGCGGCTTTCCAGCGCGCCCCGCATGGCACCCAGCTCCCGCAGCAGGTCCGCCGACGGGGCAGGCGCGCTTTGCACATTGACCCGCGCGGGCGGCTCGGCTTCGGACGCAGCCGACGTGGGGTCGGCGGCCAAAATTTCGACACCACCATTAACACGGCGGTTGGATACGATCAGGGCATCGGGCCCCAATGCCAGGCGTACCTGACGCAAGGCTTCGCGGTTGGTACTTCCAAAGAATCGACTGATGTTCATTGCGCGGCCTCACCAATCACGGCGGTGATACGGAATACTTTGTCGTGCGGCAGCTCAGTGTTGGCCAACACCCCAAGATGCGGGAAATGGTGACGCAGGAATCGGGCCAAAATAGGCCGCAAGGTGGGGCTGACAACCAGGACGGCGGCGTCGCCCCGGTCCTCTTGCTCCTGGATGGCCCGCTGGGCATCGTTAAGTACGCTTTCGGCCAGCCCCGGCTCAAGCGCACCACTGGTGGTGAGTGCTTGGGTCAGCACCCGCTCCAAGCCGGCATCCAGGCCAATGACGCGTAGCTCAGGCTCGTTGCCAAACCATTGTTCGCACAGCGCCCGGCCCAGGCCCACCCGAACGGCGGCCAGAAGCTCGGCGGCACCCGGCTGCCCGGCGGCGGGATCGGCCGGTGCCGCCGCCATAGTGTCGGAGATGGTTTCAATAATGGTGCGCATGTCGCGAATGGGCACCTCTTCATCCAGCAAGCCGCGCAGGACTTGGTGAAACGTCGCCAGGCTGACCGTCTTGGGAATGAATTCGTCGACCAGTTTGGGCATGTCACGACCCACACGCTCAAGCAGTTGCTGTACTTCATGGCGCCCCAGCAGATCAGCACCGTGGCGGTGCATCAGGTGATTTAGGTGCGTGGCGATAACGGTGCCGGCATCCACCACGGTATAGCCGGCAATCTGGGCTTGTTCGCGCATCTCGACATCAATCCAGACCGCGGGCAGCCCAAACGCGGGGTCGGTAGTACGAGGGCCGTCGAGCTCCATGGCCACCCCGCCCGGGTCGATGGCCAGCCACTGGCCGGGCGTGGCCGAACCGCGCCCGATTTCAGCACCAAATAACAAAATACGGTATTCGTTGGGTTTAAGCTCCAGGTTGTCGCGAATATGCACCACCGGGGGCAAATAGCCCATTTCTTGCGCAAACTTTTTGCGCAAGCTGCGAATACGATGCAGCAGCTCGCCGTTCTGTGTGTGGTCAACCAATGAAATCAGCCGGTAACCCACCTCAAGCCCCAAGGGGTCTACGGGTGTGACGTCGTCCCAGCTGGCTTCGGTGGCCGCCGCATCGTCGGCTTCCTGTGCCCGCAGGGGCTCTTCGGCATCGCGGGCCTTGGCCTGTGCATCGCGCTTGTGCAGCGCCCAACCCAACCCCACCAACCCGATTGCCAGTGTCAGGAAGGCCACATGCGGCATGCGCGGAATCATCCCCATAGCGGCCAGAATGCCGCCGGTGATGAACATGACGTTGGGGTTGGAAAACAGCTGACCCAACATTTGCTGGCCGACGTCTTCGTCAGTGGCTACGCGGGAGACCACCACACCGGCTGCCGTGGATACGATCAGGGCCGGGATCTGGGCGACCAGGCCATCACCAATGGTAAGCAGGGTGTACACACGGCCGGCCTCACCAAAGCTGAGACCATGCTGCCCAACCCCCACAATCAAACCGCCGACGATATTGATAACCAAAATAAGCAACGCGGCAACGGCATCCCCACGCACAAACTTGCTGGCCCCGTCCATGGAACCATAAAACTCGGCTTCCTGCGACACTTCGGCGCGGCGGCGTCTGGCCTCGTCTTCACCAATAAGTCCGGCGTTCAGGTCGGCATCGATGGCCATTTGCTTACCAGGCATGGCGTCCAGCGTGAAGCGCGCGCCCACTTCGGCAATACGGCCGGCACCCTTGGTGATCACCACAAAGTTGATGATCACAAGAATAATAAACACCACGATACCGACGGCGAAGTTGCCGCCCACCAGGAAGTGCCCAAATGCTTCAATAACACGGCCAGCCGCACTGGCGCCCTCGTGACCGTGCAGCAAAATAACGCGCGTTGCCGCCACGTTAAGCGACAGACGCAACAACGTAATGAACAGCAGCACCGACGGAAAAGCGGCGAAGTCCAGTGGCTTGCGGGTGAACATGGCCACCAGCAAGATCATGACCGACAGCGAAATATTAAACGTGAACAGCAAATCCAGAATAAAGGGCGGCAACGGCAGCACCATCATGGCCAACACCATGAGGATCAGCACCGGCCCGACCAACAAGCGGGCCTGGGCGCTGCCATTATTCCGGATCAAAGCAAGCAATGCGTTCATGTCAGGGGGTTACGTCAGAATTCGTGTCTTCAAGGTGGGCGGCGGGGTCTAAATTGCGCGGCACGTCCAAGCGCCGGGGCGGTGGTGGTGCAGCGCCGGGCCCCATGGTGGCGCTGCGTAGCTGATACACCCACGCCAGCACTTCGGCCACGGCCGCGTACAGTTCGACCGGGATCTCGTGGTCAAGTTCGACGTGATGATACAACGCGCGCGCCAACGGTGGCGCCTCTAGCATGGGGACGCGGTGTTCGTGGGCCACGGCCTTGATCCTGCCGGCAACAAGGCCCGCGCCTTTGGCTACCACGCGCGGCGCACCGCCGCTATCTTCCTGATAACACAATGCCACGGCGTAATGCGACGGGTTGGTGATCACCACATCGGATTCGGGCACGTTCGTCATCATGCGACGGCGGGCCATGGCCCGCTGCTGCTGGCGCATATGGCCTTTAAGATGCGGGTCACCTTCGGATTCCTTGTGTTCCTGCTTGATCTCGTGCTGTGACATGCGCAGCTTCTTGTGATGGCTGAACACCTGCCACGGCGCGTCGATAAGCACAATAAGCAACAGGGCCGCCACAATAAGCCCGCAACACAAGGCCACCAGACGCATGCCACCAATCAGTGCCTCGGTGGGGTTGGCATACATGAGCGCAATCATTTGCTCTTGGTAGTTGGCAATGACCAGTGTGGCCACCACGCCGACCACCGCCGCCTTGGCCAGGGTTTTAAGCAGCTCCACCAGGGTGTGCGCCGAAAACATGCGCTTGATCCCTTTCAGCGGGCTAAGACGCTCGCCTTTGAATTCGAGGGCCTTTGCAGTAAAGACCAAACCGCCCAGGCTGATGGACGCCACAATCGCCACCACCACCAGCACGCCAAAAATGGGCATCAAGGCCAAAAGCGCTTGTGCCGCCGAGTTGGCGGCGATACCCAGCATAACCTTCACATCAGTGCCCGCGCGTGGGTCGAACCACATGCTGGACTGCAACACGCCAGCAAAGGTACGGTACAGATTGCCCCCAAGAAACCACAGCATCGCCACCCCGGCGACCAACAACAGGAACGTGTTGAGCTCGCGGGATCGGGCAACCTGCCCCTCTTCACGCGCCTTTTCCAGGCGCTGGGGCGTTGCCGGTTCTGTTTTTTCGAGGTCGCTTTCCTCTGCCATGTACAGCGTGCGTCAGGTTGAATCGTTTGATTCTAGCCGCGGACCACGCAAAATGAAGGGCCGAGAAAGGCCCAATATGCGGTGCAATTCAATGCAGGATGAGGCCTAATCAGGCCCGCAGCACCGTTACAGCCCCAGGCTTTCGAGCAGGTCGTCGACCTGGTCTTGGTCGGTCACCACCTCGTCAGTAGGTGTTGGGTTTACCTGCGGACCGTTTATCAGCGACTTGGTCGCTTCGCGCTGCTCTTGCGGGACGTTTTCCAGCAGTACCTGGATCAGTTCAGTTTCAATGGCCCCGATAACGCCCAGCATTTTCATGATGACCTGACCGGTCAGGTCCTGGAAATCTTGTGCCATGATGATTTCCAGAATGGTATCCAGCGACTGCTGGGTTTTTTCCGGCACACCGGCCAAGAACGCTTGCGTGTCGCGTACGAGCTGGGCGTCCAGCCCCCCCGCCTCGCCCTGATCCGCCAAGGCATCCCAACGCTGCGCCAGGGAACGCGCATCGCTTTGCATGCTCTCTTGCCAGGGTTGCATGGTTTCCGCCGCATTCAGGACACGGTTGGCCGCCTGTTCGGTCATGCGGGCCACATAATGCAGCCGATCACGCGCGTCGGGGATGGCGTGGGCAGCTTCCTTGATGGCGTGATCCAGCCCCAGCTCGCGCATGCTTTCGCGCAACATGCGGGTAAGCTGAGCAATACGCAGCAGCAAATCAGGAGACGGCTCGGATGCGGCGTCCAGTTTTAAAGGGGGGGTAGTATCCATAATTCGGTCCTCACGATCCAAGCTGTTCAAAAATCTTGTTCAGCTTTTCTTCCAGAGTCGCTGCCGTAAATGGCTTTACCACATAGCCGTTGGCACCCGCCTTGGCGGCGGCAATAATATTCTCTTTCTTGGCTTCGGCCGTAACCATCAACACCGGAAGTTTGGCCAGCTGGGGGTCGGCGCGTATGGTCTGCAACATGACCAGACCGTCCATATTGGGCATGTTCCAGTCTGAAACCACCAAATCAAAGTTTCCGTTGCGCAATTTCTCCAGCCCCTGTACACCGTCTTCCGCTTCGTCCACGTTCTCGAAGCCGAGGTCTTTCAGGAGGTTCCGGATAATGCGCCGCATGGTGGGAAAATCATCAACCACCAAAATCTTTATGGCTTTCTGTACCACTTGACGTTCTCCAAATTCAAAAAGGGCCCGCCGCGATGTTCGCGTGCTTAAACACGATGCCCGTAGGAACCCACACTTTTCAGTATGGTTTCGCTGATTTCAGATAAGGGGACTTCGAGGTCAGCCGCCCCGATTTGCAGTGCTTCACGCGGCATGCCGAACACGACGCAGCTGGCCTCGTCCTGGGCGATGGTTACCGCCCCTGCCTTCTTCATGGCTAGCAAGCCTTGTGCTCCATCTTTTCCCATACCTGTAAGGATGACACCCACTGCGTTGCGGCCCACCACCTGCGCTGCCGAATGAAACAACACGTCGACCGACGGTCGGTGCCGGTTGACCGGCTCGGAGGCGTCCAACTCGACGACATAGTTGGCGCCCGAACGGGCCACTTTCATGTGCGCGACCCCGCCCGGAGCAAGGTACACATTGCCCGGCAAGACACGCTGGCCGTGCTCGGCCTCGTGTACCGCAAGCGAACACAAGTTATTAAGGCGCTGCACAAAAGAGCGCGTGAAGCCGGCCGGCATATGCTGGGTGATCATGATCGCCGGACTGTTGGCGGGCATGGGTTCCAGCACCTGGCGTATGGCCTCGGTACCACCGGTAGAAGCCCCGATCAACACCACTTTTTCGGTGGTGGCGAACGGCATGACCAGTCGACGCGTGTTGCGCTCGACGGGTGTCATCGCCCGGCGCGGTCGCGATCGGGCAGCAGCGCGGATTTTATCAGCGATCAGCTCAGTGTATTCGAGGAGGCCATCACGCAAGCCCAGCCGGGGCTTGGTGACAAAATCGACAGCGCCCAGCTCAAGCGCGTTAAGGGTGACATCCGAGTTGCGCTCGGTAAGCGAAGACACCATTACCACCGGCATGGGGCGCAGGCGCATCAGCCGCTCCAAAAAGTCCAGACCGTCCATGCGCGGCATCTCGACGTCCAGCGTCAATACGTCGGGGTTATGCTGCTTGATCAGCTCACGTGCCACCAAGGGGTCGGGCGCGACGGCCACCACTTCCATATCCGGCTGGCTATTGATGATTTCCGTCATCAATTTACGAACCAGTGCGGAATCATCAACACACAGAACTTTTATCTTCTTCATTGCACTTGTCACTTTCTTCTTCGGGCCTTCTCCTGCCGGGTGTCCCGCACGAAGACGGCGTTTATCGCCGCCTGTCACATATCCGACCGCAACAAGCTATGCGCGCAGCGCATGCTCAATGCGTCACCTCGTACACCGTCTGGCCTTTAAGCCGGAAGGCGTCGGTAAGATACGTCAGGTTTTCGGAATGCCCTACAAACAGCAAGCCGCCGGGCTTCATGACGCGGGCAAGTCGGCCCAGCAGTCGAGTCTGCGTCGGCTTGTCAAAATAAATCAGCGTGTTGCGGCAGAAAATGGCGTCGAAACGCTGTTCAAACGGCCATGACGGCGCCAACAAGTTGAGCACATCGAATTCGATCATGGATCGCAAGACGGGCTTGACCCGAACCATCCCGGCCCGCGAGCCGGTACCGCGCAAGAAATAATTTTTACGCTGCTGTTCGGATACGGGCGCGATACGCTCGAGCGTATACATGCCGGCACGGGCCGCCGCAACTGCGACCGTGTCGATGTCGGTGGCCAAAATTGACACCTGATGGTCCGGGTTGGGCAGCGTGTCGCGCAACGTCATGGCGATGGAATAGGCTTCTTCGCCCGTTGAACACGCCGCCGACCACACTGACAGCGGCCGCGATCGCTTTTTCGCGAAGCGGCCCAACACATCAAAGTGGTGTCGCTCACGGAAAAAGGCCGTGTGGTTTACCGTGAACGCATTGATGAATTCCTGCCATTCTGGCGCGTCAGGGTTTTGCTCAAGGTAAGCCAAGTACGTCCCGACCTTGTCCATACGCAAGGTTTTGGCACGCATGGCCAAAGTACGCTCCGCCATGTCACGCTTATGTTGACCCAGCAAGATGCCCGCACGCCGATGCAGCATGGCCGTTGCGCGTGCAAAATCGCCCGTTTCAACGTCGGGCATGGCGGGCAAGGTAAAAATCGAATTCACAAGTGGTGTACTCCGCCGTCAGGACCCCGGTACGGGACTAAGTTGTGCTTGATCAAACCCGTCCTCTTCACCATCGTCCTCATCGTGCGCCTTGTTTTGGGCCGCAAGGCGTTGCTGCTCTTGCGCCTGGACATCAATGACTTCACCGTTTGCCAGCTTGAAAAAGGCCACGACTTCACGCAGACGGCTGGCCTGCTCTTGCAGTGACCCTGCCGCACGCGCTGCTTCTTCGACCAGTGCCGCATTCTGGTGTACCACGGCGTCCATTTGTGACACAGCGCGGTTAACTTGACCGATTCCATCCGCCTGCTCGCGCGACGCCGAGGCAATTTCGGCCATGATGGCCGTGACGTTGCGCGCGGCCGCCAACACATCTTGCATGATGTTGCCGGCCTCGTCGGCGCGGCCTGCCCCTTCCTTCACCTTAAGCAGCGAACCGTCAATCAGCTCTTTGATTTCGCGGGCGGCCTGGGCGCTACGCTGGGCCAGCGATCGTACCTCGCCGGCCACCACGGCAAATCCGCGTCCCTGCTCGCCGGCGCGGGCGGCTTCAACGGCGGCATTCAGCGCCAGAATGTTGGTTTGGAAGGCAATGCCATCGATTACCGACACGATCTCGGCCATCTGGCTTGAGCTGGACTCAATATCGCTCATGGTGTTCACCACCGCGGACACGGCGGCACCGGCGCGCTCAGTCACTTCAACAGCACCCTGCGACAGGCGGTCGGCTTCGGTGGCGTTGTCGGTATTTTGATTTACCGTGCTGTCCAGCTCTTCCATGCTGGCGGCGGTTTGCTGCAATGCCGCGGCCTGTTGTTCGGTACGGACACTCAGGTCCTGATTACCCTGATAGATATGGGACGAGCCGGCGGAGATTTCATTTACCCCGGCGCGCACTTCGGACACCACGCGGCTTAAGCCTTCCTGCATGCGCCGCATGGCCGCATAAAGCTGGCCAATTTCATTGCGGCTGCTGAAATCGATGCGTTGCGTCATGTCGCCATTGGCGATGGCATCGAAATGATCACCCGCACGGCGCAGGGGGCGCAGCACAATCATGTTCAGGAAGAAATAAGACAGAACACAGATGACAAACGCCGCCAGTATCGCCGTGCTGACCAATATCAGCACCAAGCGGTAATGTTCGACTTCGTTGCTGTGCAGCGTGTCGATGCGGCTTTGCTGATGTGCGGACAGGGCCGCCACCGCATCAGTAACGTCTTGTTCGAGCACCAGCGTGGTGTTGTCAAAAAACTGTTGGTACTCGTCTACTTTGCCTTCCCGAAGTAATCGGATAAGGGGCTCAACCCCGCCCACCAGCATGGTGGAAAAGGTGCCGCTGACCCGTTCGTAATACCGGTCGGGATCGTCGACGCCCATGGCCAGTTCGAGGTAATCGTTAAACAGCGCCTGGGTTGCCTGATACTTTTCGTTGGCCTCATCCAGCAACGCCCGCGTGTCGTCGCTTAACGCCGTGGTGCTGCCGCCCCAGGCTTGCGCCACCGCGTAGTTATGCATGTCGCTGTTCACCATATAGCTGGCCATGGCCCGGCCCAATGCGATCTGGATGTCTTTGTAACTTTGCAGAGCGCGGGTGACGCTGGCGTGCGCCTGCTGGTTACGCACGATGTCACCCATGACCTGATTATTCAGGTGCAGCGATCCCACCCCCAGCACGGCACCCGCAATGAGCATGAAAAAGAACACGCTGAGCGTAAGCACTAGACTGGTACGAATCTTCAGGTTAATGAACAACTCCGATAGCCTTCGCATCCCCGCTTCTCCGGTAAAAAGT
>JAJUIY010000090.1 GCA_029267415.1 Alcaligenaceae bacterium | reverse complement strand
GGCACGGTAGCGGGCCAGTTTTGGCACCCGCTGGGTACGGCCGACCTTAGCCCTTATCTCGGCCAAATCCAGGCCCTGCAGCCCGACGTGGTGTTTACCGTACAAACCGGCGCCGACTCGGCCCGCTTGCTGAAGCAGTGGTATAGCTTTGGTTTCAAAGACCAAATTCCGCTGCTCGCCTCGCAAAACGTGACCGACCAATCTGTTATTCGTCACCTCGAAGCCGAAGAGTGCGAAGGCGTCATGTCAAGCTCGCACTTTGCCGAGGGCCTCGATAACCAAAAAACGCGTGACTTCGTCGAAACCTACCAGGCCGAGTACAAGCAACTGCCGGGCATTTTCGCGGCCGAAGGCTTTACCGGTGGGCTGTGGCTGGCCGACGCGCTGCAAAAAATTGAAGGCAAAGCCGAAGATACCGACGCGCTTATCGCCACGCTGATTGCCGAAGAAGTCGAAGGCAGCCCGCTGGGCGACATCATTTCGCTGGACAGCTACGGCAACCCGGTCTTTGACGTGTATGTACGTAAAGTCGTGAAGCAGGCAGATGGCACTTTAGTGAACGAAGTCGTCGAAACCTATCCGCAGGTATCGCAATTCTGGACCTACGACCCGGAAGAGTTCATGAAAGAGCCGCCGTATAGCCGCGATTATCAGGGAATCAAACAGTCTTGAGGATGCAAAGCGTAACGATGGATAACGCGCTAGAGTTGCGTGGGGTCAGCCGTAACTTCGGCGGCCTGCGTGCGGTCGATAACGTGTCGATGACGGTTGCCCGGGGCACTACCCATGTCATCATTGGTCCTAACGGGGCGGGTAAAACCACACTGTTTGCGTTGATTTCAGGTGAACTTGAGGCCAGCTCAGGAAAAGTGTGGCTGTTTGGTCACGATGTGACATCGTGGTCGGCAACCCGCCGCGCACGTCAGGGCATGAGCCGCACCTACCAAATTACCAACGTGTTCGCCGACCTCACCGTTGAACAAAACGTTTTGTTAGCGATTCGTGGCCGGCAGACGGGACGCTTGAGCGTATTCAAGCAAGACCGTCCTCCTGCCGACATGGCCGAGCAAATCGAGCAGCTGCTTGTTCGCTGTGGGCTGGAAGGCCGACGTTTCGTGCGGGCCGGCGACTTGTCTTACGGCGAACAACGCCTGCTTGAGCTGGCTATCGCGATTGGTAACGAACCTGAAATTCTCCTTCTGGACGAGCCCGCAGCCGGCCTGTCGCCTGCCGAACGCGGTCCCATGGCCGACACCATTCGTCAGCTTTCCAAAAGCCTTACCGTGGTACTGATTGAACACGATATGGAGTTGGCACTGGGTCTGGCCGACCGTGTCACCTGCCTGCATTACGGCGCATTGCTGGCCGAAGGCACGCCCGCCGAAATACGGGCCAATGAAGAGGTTCAGGCGGTGTACTTTGGAGGAGCCGGCGGACATGCTTGACGTCAAATCTATATCGAGCGGCTACAAAGACGCCCAAATTCTTCACGGTGTCAGCCTGGTGGTCCCAGAAGGGAAAATTGTTGGCTTGCTGGGCCGCAACGGCATGGGCAAAACTACGCTTATCCGTTCCATCATGCAGGTTACCCCGCCCAACGTGATTTCAGGGTCGGCCACCTGGCGCGGAAAAGAATTGATGGGCATGCCCACCGACGAGGTCGCCATGCTGGGCGTGGGCCTGGTGCCTCAAGGCCGCCGTCTGTTTCCATCGCTCACTGTGCAAGAGCATCTTGATATTGTGCCTAAACGTGCGCCAGACGCCGGACACGTCGACTGGACCCCAGAACGCATCTACGAGCTTTTCCCTCGGCTGGGTGAGCGCAAGCGGCACCGCGGCAACCAGTTGTCGGGCGGTGAACGGCAAATGTTGGCCATCGCACGGGCGCTCAGGCTTAACCCCAGCCTTTTGCTGATGGACGAACCCACCGAGGGGCTCGCGCCGGTAATGGTGCAACACGTAGAGCGCGCCGTATTAGAGCTGAAGCGGGACGGCATCACCACTTTATTGGTCGAGCAAAACCTGCACAGCGCACTTACGGTTACGGACGAGGTGTACATACTGGAAACCGGCCAGGTGGTGCACCACTGCTCAACGCAAGAACTCGTCAACGATTCCGCCACGCTGCATCGGTACCTGGGCGTATAGCGCCTTCAGTGTTACTTGGCAAACCTGGCACACCCGCGGCGCGTGCTGATGCCCAGACAGGGCCTTAGCATGGCTTCGGGCCTTGAGTGTTAATCCGCCCGTGCCGATGGCTTAGCACCGCCGCCAGCGCAAAGCTGGCCGCCAATACACAGGCCAGCGCCACGATCGCCACCAGCACCCAGTCGTACGACTCACCCACCGTCCACAGCGCGGCGGCCCCCAGCGGGGCGGCCGCCTTGGCAATAAATACCGGCGCGGTAATGACGCCATTGATGGCGCCGTACGCATGTCGGCTAAGCATTTCCGGTACTGCCACGCCGCGCACAATGGTGAAAATACCGTTAACGCAGCCATAGCTGATGCACACCATGGCAACCAGTAAAAAGTCGGCGTCAAACAGCGCCAACGCGCCAAACGCCAGGGGGAACACCAGCGTAATTACCGTGCCCACAATGCGTATGGGGACCCGGCTGGCAAACAGCCCCAAAATTATGCGTCCAGCAACCTGGGCTGGCCCAATCAAGGCAATGGCCTGCACGACCGCCGTGGTGCTAAGGCCGCGCTCAAGAAATAGTGGATACATGTGGTAGGTGAACGCCGAAAACATGGCGGCGTATGTGGTAAGTGCGGCCAGCAACGCCCAGAACACGGGCTGGCGCAGTGCGTTGTGCAGCGCCTCGCGATTACGGGTAAGTTGCTGCGCAGGCTCTTGCTCCGGCGCATTCAAGACATCCCGTTCGGGTCGGATCACATAAAAATAAATGCCGGCGCAAAGCAGGGCATTGATACCGGCCAGCACCAACAACGCCTCGCGCCAGCCCCAATGGTTTAGCAACCACTGGATAAGCGGGATAAAGACCGTGCTGGCAAAACCGCCCCACAGGGTCAGCGTAGTAATGCCCGAGCGAGCCCGTTCAGGCCCGACCCGGCGGGTGATTACCGCAAAGGCTGATTCGTAAAGCAGGGCGGCCTGCGCCACGCCCAACAGCGTTACGGCGGCGTAAAACACCAACATATTCGTGGCTTGCGACCAAATCACCATCAGCACACCGGCCAATACCGCAGCAAACCCCATCACCTGGCGCCCGTATCCGCGGTCAATCGCCACGCCAACAGGGTAAGCGGCCAAGGCAGTGGCAAGCAGTCCAAGCGTGGCGGCTCCGTACAGCCCCGGCTTGCTCCAGCCCAGGTCGGCGCTCATCGCTTCGGCAATCAAGGGAAAACTGTAATAAAGGCTACCCCAGCCGCACAGTTGCCCTACGCCCAGCAAATTAACCAGCCAGCGGGCCCGCGGGTCGGAAGTGCTATTGGCAGCGGCTGAAACAGTGCTCATTGGTCTCCAGGCCCTGAGTGATGGGTTAGCGGCAGGTGGTGCGCGGTGCACGTAAATGCCGCCGCGTCATATTACTGTAATCCGGGCGTAATGCCTGCGTAACATGGCCTCGTTACATTCTCGGTTCCTGGCAATTGATGGAATTGATATGTTCAAACTGAAAGTCACCGTTCTGAGCGCAGCTCTAGCCCTGGCACCCCTGACCGCCAGTGCGCTGGATGCCCGGTTTACCGACGCCGATGGCGATCTGGTCGCCGACACCCCCACCGATCCCAAAGACTGGATTGATCCCTCCACCTTGATTTTTGCCTACACACCGGTAGAAGACCCGGCCGTGTACGCCAAAGTATGGGAAGAATTTATTGACCATCTGGCCGAAACCACGGGCAAGCGTGTTCAATTTTTCCCCGTACAAAGTAACGCCGCACAGCTTGAAGCTATGCGCGCCGGTCGTCTGCACGTGGCCGGTTTCAACACGGGTTCCAACCCGCTGGCCGTCAACTGTGCCGGCTTCGTGCCTTTTGCCATGATGGCGTCAGAAGACGACCGCTACGGCTATGAGATGGAAATCATCACCTACCCGGGCAGTGGCATAGAAAAGGTAGAAGACATTAAAGGCAAGCAACTGGCCTTTACGTCGGAAACCTCCAACTCGGGGTACAAGGCGCCTTCGGCACTGCTGAAGCAAGAATTCAACATGGAAGCCGGCCGCGACTTTGACCCTGTCTTCAGCGGCAAGCACGACAACTCCATTCTGGGCGTGGCCAACAAAGATTACGACGCGGCCGCTATTGCCAACTCGGTAAAAGGGCGCATGGAAGCCCGCAACGTGGTGACGCCTGAACAAACCAGGGTGATTTACACCTCGCAGACTTTCCCCACCACGGGCTATGGTTACGTATATAACCTGCACCCCGAGCTGGCCGAAAAGGTAAAAGAGGCCTTTTTCAGCTTTAACTGGGAAGGCACCGGGCTGGCCAAAGAGTTCAACACCGCCGAGCCGCCCCAAGAAAAGTTCATGCCCATCACCTACAAAGAGCACTGGGACGTGGTGCGCAAAATTGACGAGGCCATGAACGTCAGCTACGAGTGCAACTGAGGCCAACGGCATGCTTGAAATCAATAGCCTGGAAAAGCGCTATCCCACCGGGGACCGTGCGCTGCAAGGGGTCACGCTGCGTGTTGGCGCCGGTGAGGTTATTGGCCTCATCGGGCCCTCGGGCGCCGGCAAATCGACGTTAATACGGTGTATTAACAAACTGGTAGTACCAACTAGCGGTCAGATTGTGCTGGAAGGCAATAACCTGGGTTCGGCGTCTGGCGAAAGCCTGCGCCGGGCCCGGCGCCAGATTGGCATGATCTTTCAGGAGTACGCCCTGGTCGAACGCTTGACCGTGATGGAAAACGTGCTGTCAGGGCGCTTGGGTTACATGGGCTTTTGGCCCAGCTGGTTCCGCCGCTTTCGGGGTGATGACATTGCCCAGGCTTATGAGCTGCTTGACCGCGTGGGCCTGGCCGGGATGGAAGACAAGCGAGCTGATGCCTTGTCAGGCGGGCAGCGTCAGCGTGTGGGTATTGCCCGTGCGCTGATGCAGAGCCCGCGTTTGTTGCTGGTGGACGAGCCGACCGCCAGCTTGGATCCCAAAACATCGCGCCAGATTATGCGGCTGATTCTGGAGCTTTGCCAGGAACGCGGTTTGGCGGCCATCATCAACATTCATGATGTCTTGCTGGCCACCGAATTTTTACCGCGTATTGTGGGCCTGCGGGCCGGGCAGATGGTGTACGACGGTCCTGCTTCAAAAATCGATCAGTCGGTTCTGACACACATCTACGGTGAGGAAGACTGGACGGCCATCACCCAAAAAATGGCCAGTACCGACGCAGACCCTCAGGCGGGTGTGGACGGCACGTTGAACTTGGCAGTGGCATGACGAAAGCGAATTCGGCGGCGACGATGTCACTTGATGGTCCAGCATTTCCGCGTGAATGGCGCAAACCGCCCTTTATTCAGCGAGCGTCGGTGCGCTGGCTGCTATGGGCGGGCGCACTGCTGTATATGGTGTTTGCCATTGGCTCGTTGGACATCAACTGGGTGCGCGTAGGGCAGGGGCTGGAACGTGGCTGGGTGTTTATCCAGGGCTTTCTTAAACCCGACTTTTTCAGCCGCGGCGGCGATATCTGGATGGGCTTTCAAGAAAGTCTCACCATGACCGTCACGTCGACGGCTGCCGGCGTGCTACTGGCCATACCAGTGGCGATTGGTGCTGCCCGCAACCTGGCCCCAGCATGGATCTACTTTTTCTGCCGGGCCATTATTGCGGTGTCACGCACGCTTAACGAAATTATCGTGGCGATTTTGCTGGTCGCCATGTTTGGCTTCGGCCCCTTTGCCGGATTTCTGACGCTCACCTTCGCCACTATTGGCTTCATGGCCAAATTGCTGGCTGAAGACATCGAAGAAATTGCCCAGTCACAGCTTGAGGCCTTGCGCGCCACGGGCGCCAGTATGTTGCAGCTGCTGGATTTTGCCGTGCTGACGCAGGTGCTGCCACGCTTGATCGGTTTGTCCTTATACCGGCTGGACATCAATTTTCGCGAATCGGCCGTCATTGGTATTGCGGGTGCCGGCGGCATTGGCGCCACGCTGAACACCGCCATGGACCGGTACGAATATGACTCGGCCGCGGCGATTCTGCTGATTATTATCGCCATTGTGATGCTGGCCGAATACTTTTCGGGCTGGTTGCGCCGGAGGATCTTATGACGAGTCGCACCATGCAGGCCCGCGCTTCCTGGCGCAAGCGCCGTCCGTCGGGTGATTTATTAACCTTCGCCGGCTGGGTGCTGGGGCTCGCCTTTATTTCCTGGGCCTTCCAGGTAATGACCCAAGACACCATCTGGGCGTTTGTGGCCGATGCGCCCGCACAGGCCCAGGACATTGGCCGGCGGATGATGCCGCCGGAGCTAAGTTTTATAAGCGAGCTATGGTGGCCACTGTGGGAAACGCTCAATATTGCTACATTGGGTACACTGTTGGGAGTGATAGTTGCCGTGCCCGTCGCCTTTGTGGCGGCCCGCAACACCACCCCCAGCCGGCGTTTTTTGCGTCCCGTGGCGCTGTTCATAATTGTGGCATCGCGCTCCATTAATTCGCTGATCTGGGCGTTGCTGCTGGTGGCTATACTCGGTCCGGGGGTGCTGGCAGGTATTCTCGCCATCGCGTTGCGCTCCATTGGTTTCGTGGGCAAGCTGCTTTACGAATCCATCGAAGAAATCGACGCTGCGCAGGTTGAAGCCGTCGAAGCGACGGGTGCGTCCCGTACCCAAATCATGGCGTGGGGTGTGGTACCCCAAGTGGCCCCCACACTGGCCGGCATCAGTGTATTTCGTTGGGATATCAATATCCGCGAATCCACCGTATTGGGTTTTGTGGGCGCCGGCGGGCTTGGCATGAAGCTTAATTCCGCCCTGGGTACGCTGGCCTGGCCAAAAGTGTCCATGCTGCTGATCGTGATCTTTGCTACCGTTATCGTCAGCGAATGGGTTACCGCGCAGGTGCGCAAAAAGCTGATTTAAAAAGCCGGCCCTTTTATATATTGTGATAGGTATGTGTTCAGACAGTGTTGTTGATTCCTTGTTTTCCGAGCAGCAAATTTTTGATGATGGCAACCATCTTTTAGACACCTACGAAAGCCAACGCAGCACGCTACCCAGCGCCACATATCCGCCTTCTTACGAGCGGGGTACTGACCTCGAATCGCTGACCTACCGCTACGATGCCTTCTTCTTTGATGCCTTTGGTGTCCTGAATGTGGGCGACACCGCCATTGAAGGCGCCGCCAAGCGCGTGGCAGCCGTTCGTAAGGCTGGGCGCCAAGTTCGTATCGTTAGCAATGCCGCCAGTGTGCCGCTGCCCTTGCTTCATGCCAAATACCTGCGGCTGGGTTTTGACTTTGCGCTGGACGAAATTGTCTCTAGCCGCTTAACGCTAATCCACCATTTAAAAAGCGAGCCGGCCCGCCATTGGGGCGTCGCCGCGCCGGCCGGGGCTGACATCAGCGACCTGGGCGTAGAGGCCACCAACCTGGCCGAATACCCCGACGCTTTCGACCGGGTGGAGGGCTTTATTGTGCTAACCACCACCGCATGGACGCACGCGCAACAACAACTATTAGAAGAAGCACTGCAAACGCGCCCGCGTCCGGTATTGCTGGCCAACCCTGACCTGGCCGCACCTCGCGAAAATGGCTTTTCTGTTGAACCGGGCGAAATCGGCCGCCGCTTGCGAGAACATGCCAACGTGGCGCCCCAGGCCTTTGGCAAACCCTTTCCGCTAATTTTTGATATGGCCGTCAACAGCTTGCCAGGTGCCACCATACCGCGCCGGGTACTGATGATTGGCGATACCCTGCACACGGATGTGCTGGGCGGCAGCAGTGCCGGCCTCAGTACCGCTTTGGTTACCGCCAACGGCGCATCGTCCGGCCTTGATTGGGACAAGGCCATTCGTGACACCGGCATCGTCCCGCACCACGTGCTGGACCACATCTAGCCCTGCGTGCCCCTGGTCGCAAGCTGCGGTGGCACGTCGATTAGCGCCACGCACAGTGCCTTTGTTCCGTACCGGAGCATATAGAATCGTTCACACCATCGCATGGGCTGCACGGCGCTGCCGCGCATGTCCGTCCGCGTGAGATAATCAAACGCAGATTACACGCCGTGTCCGCCGTGGGCGGGCCGGGTTAACTTTTTCCGGAGTTTCTTATGTCCCTGAAAATCGACGCGCTGGATCCCGCCACCACCGCGCTGCTGCTTATCGACTTGCAAAATGACTTTGTCGAGCCCGGGGCGCCGCTTGAAACGGCCATGGCATACAAAAGCCTGCCCAAGCTAAAAGAACTGATGGCTTTTTGTCGTGAAAAGGGTGTCCAGCTTATTTACACCCGCCATGCCCACGATGACGACGGCTCGGACATGGGGCTGTTTGCCCAGATATACCCGGGGCTGGGCCAGCGCCAAGCGCTGATTGAAGGCCAGCGCGGTGCTGAAATTTACGACGAAATCGCGCCGCAAGAGGGCGATATTGTGGTGCGCAAGCAGCGCTACAGCGGCTTCTTTGAAACCAACCTGGACCTGATTTTGCGCAGCAAGGGGATCAAGGACGTCGCCATTGCCGGCGCAACCTCCGAAGATTGCTGCTTGGCCACTGCACGTGACGCCATGTACCGCGGCTACCGTGTGGCCTTTCTGGCTGATGTGATCGGCACGTATGACTACCCGGATATCGGCTACGGCGCCATCCCGGCCGAAGACTTGCATCGCATGATATTGACCGTCGTTGGAG
>JAJUIY010000051.1 GCA_029267415.1 Alcaligenaceae bacterium | reverse complement strand
TGACAGACGCGATTCGCCCTTGCCCTTTTCAGGCTTCGAAGACTTCTGCGATCCCATAATTACCCTTTTACAATACCCTTCTTTTTGGCAATGCTTCGGCCAATCAGCACAACAAGCAAGGCGCCGACAACTTCTGATATCAATTTGACCGAGCCAATTGCCGATGCGGGGCCGCCCGCAGGCGCCGGCTCAACCCAAGCCCCGTTGGCCACGTGAGCCAACTGGCCAACCACAACCGGGTCGTTAATAAGCATGCCACCGGCGATCCAGCCCAAAAGGCCAGCACCCAGCATGACAACCACCGGAAAACGGTCGATAAGCCTGAGCACCAGTGTACTACCCCATATGATGATGGGAACGCTGACTACCAGACCAAAAATAACGTAATAGATCTGATGATCGGCATGCGTGTTATTTGCGGCGGCGGCGATCGCGATCACATTATCAAGGCTCATGACAAAGTCGGCGATGATGATCGTTTTGATCGCATTCCAGACTGTGGTGCCGCTGGCGATATTACCGTGGCCCTCGGTTTCGGGCACCAGCAGTTTAACCCCTATCCAGATAAGCAACAGACCGCCCACCAGTTTCAGGAAAGGGATGTTTAGCAAGGTGAGCGCAAACGCGATCAGTACCACACGCAGGAAAATGGCGCCGGCGGTTCCCCAAAGGATTCCACGCATTCGCTGCTTCTGTTCCAGGTTACGGCAAGCAAGCGCAATGACAACCGCATTATCCCCGCCAAGGAGGATGTCGATCATAATGATCTGGAGTACCGCACCCCAGTGCAGCATTTGCAGGAATTCAAGCATGGTTGTGAGCTCTCAGGGCCGGGGAACCGGGCAGATAGTGAAAAAAACCCGCGAATGCGGGTTTTCAAAGCGCTTTATAGCACCGACTTCAGCAGCTTGCCCAGCTCTGAGGGGTCACGCGTGGTGCGAATACCGCACTCTTCCATGACCGCCAACTTGGCATCGGCCGTATCATCGCCGCCCGAAATCAGGGCGCCGGCATGGCCCATGCGTTTGCCCGCCGGTGCCGTAACACCTGCAATGAAGCCTACAACAGGCTTGGTCATGTTGTCTTTGGCCCAGCGTGCGGCTTCCACCTCGTCCGGTCCGCCAATTTCACCGATCATAATGACGGCATCGGTGTCGGGGTCGTCGTTGAACATTTTCAGGACATCAACGTGCTTCAACCCGTTGATGGGGTCACCACCAATGCCTACAGCGGCTGACTGACCCAGGCCAAGCTCGGTCAGCTGTGCCACGGCTTCATAGGTAAGCGTGCCAGAACGGCTGACCACACCAATACGCCCCTTGCGATGAATATGCGCCGGCATAATTCCGATTTTGAGCTCGTCGGGAACGATCAAGCCCGGACAGTTGGGGCCAAGCAGCAGCGTTTTGCGGTTCTCCGCGCGCATGCGGTTACGTACTTCCAGCATGTCGCGAACGGGAATCCCTTCAGTGATGCAGATAACGAGATCGAGATCGGCCTCGACGGCTTCCCAAATGGCGGCGGCAGCACCAGCGGGCGGTACGTAAATGACCGATACGGTGGCGCCCGTGGCGTCCTTGGCTTCTTTGACAGTCCCGTAAATGGGGATGCCCTCGAAGTCTTCGCCGGCACGGCGGGGGTTTACACCTGCCACAAAAGCGGCCTCACCGTTTGCGTATTCGCGGCACGCACGGGTGTGGAACTGTCCGGTTTTTCCGGTAATGCCCTGCGTGATGACTTTAGTGTCTTTGTTGATCAGAATCGACATGAATAAACCTTCCCGTTTTCTTATTTCGCAGCAGCGACAACAGCCGTTGCCGCCTCGGCCATGGTGTCAGCACTAATGATGGGCAGACCGGAATCGGCCAGCATCTTCTTGCCAAGCTCTTCGTTGGTGCCTTTCATGCGCACCACCAGAGGCACATTGAGGTTGACCGCTTTACATGCAGCCACAATGCCTTCGGCAATCACGTCGCACCGCATGATGCCACCGAAAATGTTCACCAGAATGGCCTTGACATCGTCGTTGGCCAACATGATCTTGAAGGCTTCGGTGACCTTCTCGGCCGTAGCACCACCGCCTACGTCCAGGAAGTTAGCGGGGTCGCCGCCGTACAGCTTGATGGTGTCCATAGTGGCCATGGCCAAGCCTGCCCCGTTAACCAGGCAGCCAATATTGCCGTCCAGTTGAATATAGGCAAGGTCGTGTTCACTGGCTTCTACCTCGGCGGGATCTTCTTCGTCCAGGTCACGGTAGGCCAGAATTTCGGGTTGACGGAACAGCGCGTTTGAGTCGAAATTGAATTTAGCATCAAGCGCGATGATATCGCCCGGGCCCGTCACGATCAGCGGGTTGATTTCAGCCAGCGATGCATCGGTTTCCCAGTAAGCCTTATATAGCTTCTGGATTTCGGCGGCCGCTTTGGCAACCGAACCTTCGGGAATGCCAATACCGCGGGCCAGCCCGGTCGCTTCTTCTTCGGTCAGGCCGGTAGCCGGGTCGACAAACACTTTCAGAATCTTCTCGGGTGTGGCTTCGGCAACTTCTTCAATATCCATGCCGCCTTCGCTGGATGCCATTACGCAGACTTTCTGCGTGCCACGATCGGTCACGATACCCAGATAGTATTCTTTCTGGATGTCGGCGCCCTCTTCAACAAGCAGGCGGCGAACCTTCTGACCCTCGGGCCCCGTCTGGTGGGTAACCAGCTGCATGCCGAGAATTTCGGAAGCAAGCTGACGCACTTCGTCGATGGAACGCGCCAATTTGACACCGCCGCCCTTGCCGCGCCCACCCGCATGAATTTGCGCCTTGACGACCCACACCGGACCACCAAGCTTTTGTGCCGCGTCGACGGCTTCTTCCACCGAGAACGCGGGGTAGCCGCGCGGCACTGTCACGCCAAATTTACGCAACAGTTCTTTGCCCTGATACTCGTGAATATTCATTTGTTACCCGTTGAACGAAATATGAAAAAAAGCGCAGACCCCGTACGAGGGATGCAATGCGCCGCACAATAAAGTACTACTCACTGCCTGACCCTTGAGGGTCGACATACCAAACCGGATAAAACGTTTTGACGACAGGCCCGGTTAACCTGAGCGCATGGCAGCCTTCGAGTTGGAAGGGGCGTTTTTGCTGGTTCTGCGGCTCAGCATCTTGGCGACGCCGGTTAGCCATGGTTTGGATTGCCACCGTGGGCAACACGTAGCTGAGTTCGGTCATGTGAGTGCAGCCAGCGGTGCGCGCAAATCGCGCGCGTACCGCGTCACGAAACTTGCGAAGCAGATTGAGCCCGACGAGCTTTTTGTAGTCATCGGCAATGCAGGCGCAGTTTTCGCCATAAGGCGCGGCATCGTAGACCGCCACGGCGTCAGTGATGGTGAACTCGGCGTCGATGGTAATGCGCAGGTGCATATGATGAATGGGCGCCCCGACCGGGTGCGTGACACCACCCTGCTTCTGAAAACTGTAGGCCTTGAGATCGATGAGTTCGGCTTCAAGGTCCCAAAGACCGTCTTCCCGGACAAAAGAATTCACTTTAACGGTACGCGTGTGCAGTGGCTCACGAGCAACATCAGAGGGCGGCAATGGCATAAATGTCGGGGAAAACGGTGGGCAAATTTGGAAACAAGGCCTAAGTATAACGCAGAGCCCTGGCCACGCTAACCATGGATTTCAGTGCCTCACCCGTTTCTTTCCAACCACGTGTTTTCAGTCCACAATCGGGGTTTACCCAAATACGCTCGGCGGGCAAACGCCGCGCCGCTTTGCGGACCAAGCTCATCATCCACTGAGCGTCGGGAATATTGGGCGAATGAATGTCGTAAACGCCGGGGCCGATATCGTTGGGATACTCAAAACTCTCGAACGCCTCAAGCAACTGCATGTTCGAGCGTGACGTTTCGATAGTGATGACATCGGCGTCCATTTCGGCAATAGATTCGATGATGTCATTGAACTCTGAATAGCACATATGCGTATGAATCTGTGTGCAGTCTTGAGCCACACTGGTTGCCAGGCGGAAACTGTCGACCGCCCAGCGAAGGTAGACGCTCCAGTGCTTACGCCGAAGGGGCAGCCCTTCGCGAAGTGCGGGCTCATCTATCTGAATGACCGATATGCCGGCCGATTGCAGATCGTTCACCTCATCACGCAACGCGAGCGCCAGTTGGCGACACGTTACCTCGCGAGGCTGATCATCGCGGACGAACGACCACTGCAACAAGGTGACGGGGCCCGTCAACATGCCTTTGACGGGTTTGTCGGTCAGTGACTGCGCGTAGGCGGTCCACCCCACCGTCATCGGTGCGGGACGCACAACATCCCCATAAATAATGGGAGGTTTCACGCAACGCGATCCATAGCTTTGCACCCACCCGTTATTCGTAAAGGCAAAACCGCCCAGCAACTCACCAAAATACTCGACCATGTCGTTGCGCTCGGCCTCGCCGTGCACCAGAACGTCCAGGCCAACTTCTTCCTGAAAATGAATCACCTTGCCAATTTCTTCACGCATGGCGGTTTCGTACGCCGCGTCGCTGATGGCACCCCTGCGCCAATCTCTGCGTGTGCGACGAATGTCGGCCGTTTGAGGAAACGACCCGATGGTGGTAGTGGGAAATAACGGCAAGCCCAATGACTGCTGCTGACGCTTTTTACGTTGGGCGAAGGGTGTACGCACCAGCGAAACTGTGTCCGCATTTCGCAAGCGTTCCTGAACCCGTGCATGATGAATGCGGGGCGACTGCCGACGCGAGGCCACCACTTTTTGCTGGTGACGCCACGCGCGTGTGCTGTCTGCTGTGTGCCGCCCGTCCAGCTCAGCCGCCAGCAGCGCCAGCTCTTCCAGCTTTTGTACCGCAAAGGCCAACCAGCTGCGGACATCGTCGTCCAGTGCAGTTTCGTGCCTGAGATCAACAGGTACATGCAACAGCGAGCATGACGGCGCCAGCCACAGGCGATCGCCCAACGCTGTTGCGACTGGGCGCAAATATTTCGCAACGGCGTCAAGATCCGTGCGCCAAATATTTCGCCCGTCGATGACACCCGCCGACACGACCTGATCCGGGCGCAAGCAGTCCAGTACCGCATCCAGCTGCTCGGGAGCCCGTACCAAGTCAAGGTGTACACCGTGTACAGGCAAGTCGGCTAATACATCGATGTTATCGTTCAGCCCTTCGAAATATGTCGCCAACAAGGTGGGAACGCCGGCGGCGTCGAGCGCCCGATAAACCGGCGCGAATGCGCGCTTCCATACCGACGGCAAGTCCAGCGCCAGAATAGGTTCATCCACTTGCACCCACTCTGCACCCTCGTCCTTGAGGCGCTTCAGCACTTCAACATACACCGGCACCAGCGCAGCCAGAAGCTCAAGTTTGCGTGGATCGGCTGGACCGTCGGTAAACTCGGCACCCTTTGCCAGCCATAGCCACGTAAGCGGCCCGGGTATAACGGCCTTGACACGGTGCCCGGCCTCGCGGGCATCAGCGACGTGTTCAAACAATTCAGTGCGAGCCACCCGAAAAGACTGTCCCGGCGCGATCTCGGGGACAATGTAATGGTAGTTGGTATCGAACCACTTCGTCATTTCGCACGCTGCCGCCGGGACACCCGAAGGCGCACGGCCACGCGCCATGCGAAACACCGTGTCCAGTGACACAGGCTCGGCCGGATGCTGCCCAAAGCGTTCCGGCACAACACCCAGCAGGGCCGACCATTCCAGAATGTGGTCGTACCAGGCGAAGTCCCCTACCGGTACCCACGTGCTCCCCGCCTTGCGCTGCAGGTCCCAGTGATGGCGACGCAACGCCTTGCCCACTGCCAACAGGTGGTCCATTCCATGCCGACCGTCCCAATACCCCTCCAGCGCGGCCTTAAGCTCCCGTTGTGAACCAATTCTTGGAAAACCAAGATTATGAATAATAGTCATCTTTAACCCTATTTAAGTGAGCGGCTTTGAATAAAAAGCAGTTAGATGACATTGTGCCGGCGATTTGACGGGGAACAAAATCAAATGCATCAGCTTTTGTATGAGATAATCTCATACTGACCCATAAACTAAAGAAAGCCGCTTGGACACGGCGCTCCAGGCGAAGGCGCTCGCGCCCCTACGCTTTAATCAATTTCATCCCAGGAAGTCTTGTGCTTGAGATCCGACACCTACGCACGTTAAGTGCGATCCGCGATACCGGCAGTTTGCAGGAAGCCGCCGAGCGATTGCATGTAACCCAGTCGGCCCTGTCGCATCAATTGCGCGAACTTGAAGGGCGTCTTAATGTGCAGCTACTGAACCGGCGCACCCGCCCTGCCCGCCTGACCACCGCCGCCTTGCGCATTATTGAATTGGCCGACGAGGTCCTGCCCCGAATGCGTGCCACTCAGCTTGAACTGCAGCGCCTGTCGGTGGGGCATACAGGTCGGCTGCATCTGGCCATCGAGTGCCATTCTTGTTTTCAGTGGCTGATGCCTGCGCTGGATCAGTTTCGCCAGCAGTGGCCGGATGTTGAACTTGATCTGTCGGCTGCGTTTTCGTTTGCGCCGCTACCGGCTTTGGTGCGGGGCGACCTGGATGTGGTGATTACCTCGGACCCTCAACCGCTGGACGCTGTGCACTACGTCCCGCTGTTCTGCTACGAATTGGTATTGGCCGTGGCGAAAGCCGATCCACTTGCCCAGCACGACGCTGTTCAGCCAGAACACCTCGCCAACAAGGTATTGATCACATACCCGGTCGAACGCGAGCGGATGGACGTGTTCACGTACTTTTTGGATCCTGCAGATGTGGAGCCGGCGGCCGTCAGACAGGCTGAATTGACGCCCGTGATTGTGCAGTTGGTGGCCAGCCACCGGGGAGTGGCCGCCCTGCCTAACTGGGCATTGACTGAATATCTGGACCAAGGATGGCTTACGACATGCCGGCTGGGCCCGCAAGGCGTGTGGCGCACGTTGTATGCGGCGGTGCGTACCGAAGACACTGACGCAGAATACATCCGTGCATTTACGGACCAGGCCAAAACCACGTGCTTCGAAACACTAAGCGAAATCACCGTGGCAGATCGCCAAGCAGACGGCGAACACACTCTGCCGAAAAGCCTCGCGACATCATGAACCGATACTGACGCGCGTAATCTTTGGTGTTGTCGGCATGCACCCCAAACTTTTTCTCCCAGACGTCGCGCGCGCGGTCCAGTTCGGAGTCGCGCAGCTGATGTTCGACCTGGCTCAAGTGGTGTTCGGCAATGCCGTGCTGACGAAGTTCTTGCAATATGCGCATTACGCCATGACGCCCAGCCCGGCGGTTTACCAGACTTTGCACAAAGCGTTCGTCCGAGAGCCAGTTTTCACGTTCAAGGCCGTCAAGTAGCTGCTCAACCTGATCGGCGTTATCGGCATACGGCGCCAGCTTACGTGCCAGCTCAAGGCGTGAATGCTCGCGACGCGACAAGTACCCCACCGCGCGGGCCTTGAGCGACGGCCCGCTGCGTTTTGGCGCCAGCGTTTCGAAATCGTCGTCAGTATTCATGACGGCTTAGCATGCCAGATTGCCGGCACCCCGCAGGACATGCCGGCAACGCGATTACTCGCCGGATACGGCATCGACAACGGAATCGGCCGCATCAGACATGCCGCCAGGCTGTGCCCGTACGCCGAAGTGTTCGCGAACCTTGTTTTCAATTTCAAGCGCCATTTCGGGATTGGCTTTGAGGTATTCGCGGACGTTGTCGCGCCCTTGGCCAATACGCGTGTCGCCGTAGCTGAACCACGAACCGGCTTTGTCGACCACACCGGCTTGCACACCCAGGTCGATGACTTCCCCTTCGCGCGAGATGCCGGCGCCGTAGAGGATATCGAACTCAGCTTGTTTGAAGGGCGGCGCAACCTTGTTTTTGACCACCTTGACACGCGTTTCGTTTCCGACGATTTCATCGCCTTTCTTGATTGCACCAATACGGCGGATATCGAGGCGGACGGAGGAGTAAAACTTGAGCGCATTTCCGCCGGTGGTGGTTTCAGGGCTGCCAAACATGACGCCGATTTTCATGCGGATCTGGTTAATGAAAATAACCGTGCAATTGGCCCGCTTGATGTTGGCGGTGAGCTTGCGCAGGGCCTGGCTCATGAGACGGGCCTGCAAGCCGGGCAGCGAATCGCCCATATCGCCTTCAATTTCTGCCTTGGGAACCAGCGCAGCAACCGAGTCGATAACGATGAGGTCGACCGAACCGGAGCGGACCAGGGCGTCGGTGATTTCAAGTGCCTGTTCGCCCGTATCGGGTTGCGAGATGAGCAGATCTTCGAGGTCGACATCAAGCTTGGAAGCGTACTGGACATCAAGGGCGTGTTCGGCATCCACGAACGCACACACACCGCCCAGCTTTTGCATTTGCGCGATGACCTGCAAAGCAAGCGTGGTTTTACCCGAAGATTCCGGGCCGTAGATTTCGATAATACGGCCACGGGGCAGACCGCCGACACCCAGGGCGATATCGAGGCCCAGCGAACCCGTGGAAACAACCTGGATGTCATGCCCGACCTTGTCGTCGCCATAGCGCATGACGGAGCCTTTGCCAAATTGCTTTTCGATTTGGGAAATAGCAACTGCCAACGCCTTGGCGCGCTCGGCGGCGGCCGCTTTGCGATCTTTGTCGTTCATAAAAAGAGAACCCTTGACGAGAAGAATTGGATGGAAACGTACCGCGCTATAAACGATAGCGTACCGCTGACGTGCAACCCGGTAGGTTTATTATTGCATCAAATTATACTGTATAAATAAACAGATACCTAACCGTGCCTTGCCGACGCCAAGCAAGACGCCCGCCCGACACACAGGCCATACTCTACCGCGTGCCAACGGGCACTAACAAGGGCACAAAGCGCGCAAGCAATACCTTTGTCCATGCGCAAAAATACGTCCTGCGAAAAAAATCAGAAGGCTTACAATCTACCCTTTACTGTCCCGGGGCAAGCATTGTGCCCCTTTTTATTGCCGTTCTCCTGAATCAAGACATCATTTATGTGGTTTAAAAATTTACGCGTATTTCGTCTGCTCCCGTCGTGGTCTACCACCGCAGAAAGCCTGGAAGAGGCCTTGGGCAAGCACCGTTTTCATCCGGGTGGCAGCCAAGACATGCAAAGCGTCGGCTGGGTTGCACCGCGCGATGAGGGCGGCCTCGTTCACGCCCTGGATGGCCAGTATCTGCTATGCCTGCGCACAGAAAAAAAGTTGCTTCCGGCGACAGTCATCAACCAGTTCACCAAAGCGCGCGCCCAGGAAATCGAAGAACAACAAGGCTATCGCCCTGGCCGCAAGCAAATGCGCGAAATTAAAGAAATTGTTACCGACGAACTCCTTCCCAAGGCGTTCAGCATCTATCGCGATACCATGGTTTGGCTGGACACCCGAAACCGCTGGCTGGTTATCGATGCTGGCGCAACGGCAAAAAGCGACGAGGTGATTGCGCTGCTGGGCAAGTCGCTAGACCCCTTCCCCGCCCTGCCGCTGTACGTAGAAATGTCGCCAGCGGCCGCCATGACAAACTGGCTGGTCAGCGACGAACCGCCCGCCGGCTTCACGATCGACCAAGACACCGAACTGCGCTCCACGGACGAGAGCCGCGCCGTAGTTCGCTATGTGCGCCACAGTCTGGACATCGATGACGTGCGCAAGCACGTTCAAGACGGCAAACAATGCACACGCCTTGCCCTTACCTGGGCCGACCGCGTCTCGTTTGTGCTAACCGAGAACCTGGAGATCAAGCGGGTGGCGCCAGCCGACATTCTGAAAGAAAACCAGGATGCCACGGCCCAGAACGAGGCCGAACAGTTTGATTCCGACTTTGCCCTTATGACGGGCGAACTATCCCAACTGCTTGACGACCTGGTTGCCGCTCTGGGCGGGGAAAAAACCGAGAATTGATGCAAGGCCGGCCGTTGCGGCGCACTGGTACACCGCAACGGCTTCGCTAATTTGCGTTAATCCAACCCGTGAAACACACTGTCGTCGGGGCCAATATGTGAGGGCGGGCTCCACGTGGCATCGCGCATCGAATGCTGAATCTGCCCTTCTACGCCCATCAAAACGGCAAAAATCGCCATACGCACTGGAATGCCATTGTCCGTCTGGCGGAAGATCGCCAGTCGCGAATCTTCATTCAGATCAACACTTAAGTCGTGTGCTCCCTCGCGGCTGTCGCGCGGCAGGGGGTGCATCACGATGACGTCGTTGTCGCAATAAGCATCGATGACGGCCTTATTGATCTGAAAATCCTCGGTATAGCCCTCTACCTGCTCTTCCGCTGAGAAACGCTCTTTTTGCACACGCGTGGTGTAGATGACATCGGCACCTGGCAGACCGTCCTTCAATGAATGGGTCTGGATAATATCGTGCCCGCGCGCGCCCGCCTGCTCGATAATGTGATCGGGCATTTCCAGCCCCGGAGGCGATATCAGCGTGAACTTAAGGCCACGATACAAGGACAGCAATTTAATGAGCGAATGCACCGTGCGCCCGTATTTGAGGTCGCCAGTCAGGACAATATGTGAACCGTCCAGCAATTTACCCAGGCGTGAAAATTCTGTCAGGATGGTGTAGAGATCAAGAAGTGCCTGGCTAGGGTGCTCGCCGGGGCCATCCCCGCCGTTCACCACCGGGATATTGGTAGCGCGCGCAAATTCAGCCACCGACCCTTCTTCAGGGTGACGCACCACCATGGCATCCACGTAACCACTGATAACGCGACTGGTGTCGTAAATGGACTCGCCTTTGGCCATGGACGAGAACGTGAAACCCGTGGTGTCACAAACGGAGCCGCCCAAGCGGCAAAATGCCGCTCCAAAACTGACGCGCGTACGGGTACTGGCCTCAAAAAACAGGTTGGCCAGTACAGCGCCTTCCAGAACGCGCGAGACTTTTTGTCGGCGCGCGATAGGCTGCATCAGGTCCGCAACCCGAAAAAGATCTTCTACCGATTCGCGTGTGAACTGGTCTACGGACAACAACTGGTGGCGTCCATTGACGGCAATGCGATCACGCAACGGTCCGGACTGTGCGCTTTGCGCATACTTTTCCATGAGCGTGTCGTTTTCAACAATCTCCGTGACGAAACGGCCCACGACCTCTGGCATCCGGCGAAACTCTTGCGAACTTTCTGGCAACAGCCAGGAATCGAGCGCCCGGCGCTTTACACCAATACGCGTGGCGAAGACATCGCGGGTCAGGTTAAGACGACGCATAGCGTCGCGAAGAAGCACTTGCTGGGATATTGACATGGGAAGCCCTGAAATGAAGCGACAGAGTGAAACGATGCGCCAACCAAACGACTATGCGCAATGCGTATAGATTTTATAACCAGCACGTCGGCTTTGTCACAAAAGAAAGCCCCGTTGCGGGAATTACCGCAACGGGGCGTGGCTATTGTTGGGAAACGGGTACGCCTACGGATAATTTACCGGCACAACCGGCCACGCGGGCGGGCCCTCTTCATGATGTTATTGAGCCACTGCTCCAGAATTTGCTGGGCCACCCGTGCCTGCAGGCTGCGCGCCCGGCTGGCCCGTATGATCACCTGAGCCGTCGGCCGGGACACCCGCGATGGCCCGGGCTACCGCCAATGCGTTGTTTTCCGTGCCAACCACAAATACCAAATGTTGCGTAGTGACCGGCTCGCTATAACCAGGCGCCGCCAACAACGTTTGCCCGACAATGAGCGCCAAACGCAAATTGGGGTTGGCAGTGGTGACTTGGGTGATGTGCTGCTGCGCCTCGGGTGTGAGCTCAAGTGCCAGCAGCCCGTCGCCCTCTTGGCTGGCACCAGCCTGTACCCCCGTGAAATCATCACGAATCAGAACAGGTTGCGGGTTTAGGTACATGGCACCCACATCCAATTGCACCGCCTGCCAGCCCTCGCGAGGATCCATGTCGGCCAAGAAAATAGCCACGGGCGCACCAACACTTTGCGCCTGCTCGGGCATGGGCTCAGCCGGTTGCTGGGCGGCTTGCGGTGCCGTGGCCGGTTCGGAAACTGCGGCGTCCGTTTGGGAGTCGGGCGTCGTCTGGCAAGCCGCCAAAACAAACAAGCTGAGGGGTGCAAGAATGCGAAAGAGAGAACGTCGAATAGCCATGAACCCTCCCACGGGGTTGAAGAGTGTTTAACGTCGAAAAAGTTTAACAGGTATGGCGCATACCCGCGCCTTTCTCGGTAATTTCTTTACGATTGATGACGACGTGGCGCTGCTTGGGCCGTTAGTGCCAACTAGCGGGATCACCACTGGCACCCGCGCTGCTTCATGTATAATCATGGGCTTGTTTGCTGACAGGCAAAAAGTGGGCCTATAGCTCAGCGGTTAGAGCAGTGGACTCATAATCCATTGGTCGCTGGTTCAAATCCAGCTGGGCCCACCATTTTGCCCGAGTAAGCTGGCTCTACCCCATTATCGGGGGACAGGGCATTCATTACACTCGGTTGATTACACCATCCCAACCGCATTGGGCCAAGACCCGCAGCCGGTAATTCTCAAAATTTCTAAAGCCATACGCACGACGCGAGAGCATTTCCATTTTGGTATGGAATCCCTCGGTGATGCTGTTGGTCTTGGAGAAACGCCACATCGCCACAATGGGCTCAAGCCACGAGCGCAACGTCGCCGCTAGACCGCGTGCCGGGCTGTGCTCGAACTGCGCCAGCAACCTTAAGAATTTGGGCAGCATCTGCTTGGCGCGCTTTCGCGTCACGGTCTTCAGGACCAGAAAACCATTGAGCTGTTGCTTGGCAAAGTACAACGCGTGCAAAACGGGTTCTTGACCCAGGTACTGATGCAGGCGTTCTTTCTGGATGGCGCTAAGCTTCCAGTGATGGCGGCGCATCAGGCTCAGCAGGCCCCGGTTCTTGCGTCCTTCGGGGTCGTATTGCTGCCATAGTTTTAGAAAGTGTTGGTTCACCAGACGCACGACGTGAAAGCGATCCGCCACAATCTGCGCGTTGGGAAAATACTCGCGCGCGATCCGACGATAGGTCTCGCAGAGATCCATGACGATGACCCGCACGTTCTCCTTACCGGGCAGGCGCTTTAAGTAACTTCGCAGGCTCGCCTCTGAGCGGCCCAGCACCACATCAAACACCTT